>NZ_LFHY01000009.1:0-1697 GCF_001660175.1 Escherichia sp. B1147 | reverse complement strand
CTGCTCTTTAACAATTTATCAGACAATCTGTGTGGGCACTCGAAGATACGGATTCTTAACGTCGCAAGACGATAAATGAATACCAAGTCTCAAGAGTGAACACGTAATTCATTACGAAGTTTAATTCTTTGAGCATCAAACTTTTAAATTGAAGAGTTTGATCATGGCTCAGATTGAACGCTGGCGGCAGGCCTAACACATGCAAGTCGAACGGTAACAGGAAACAGCTTGCTGTTTCGCTGACGAGTGGCGGACGGGTGAGTAATGTCTGGGAAACTGCCCGATGGAGGGGGATAACTACTGGAAACGGTAGCTAATACCGCATAACGTCGCAAGACCAAAGAGGGGGACCTTCGGGCCTCTTGCCATCGGATGTGCCCAGATGGGATTAGCTAGTAGGTGGGGTAACGGCTCACCTAGGCGACGATCCCTAGCTGGTCTGAGAGGATGACCAGCCACACTGGAACTGAGACACGGTCCAGACTCCTACGGGAGGCAGCAGTGGGGAATATTGCACAATGGGCGCAAGCCTGATGCAGCCATGCCGCGTGTATGAAGAAGGCCTTCGGGTTGTAAAGTACTTTCAGCGGGGAGGAAGGGAGTAAAGTTAATACCTTTGCTCATTGACGTTACCCGCAGAAGAAGCACCGGCTAACTCCGTGCCAGCAGCCGCGGTAATACGGAGGGTGCAAGCGTTAATCGGAATTACTGGGCGTAAAGCGCACGCAGGCGGTTTGTTAAGTCAGATGTGAAATCCCCGGGCTCAACCTGGGAACTGCATCTGATACTGGCAAGCTTGAGTCTCGTAGAGGGGGGTAGAATTCCAGGTGTAGCGGTGAAATGCGTAGAGATCTGGAGGAATACCGGTGGCGAAGGCGGCCCCCTGGACGAAGACTGACGCTCAGGTGCGAAAGCGTGGGGAGCAAACAGGATTAGATACCCTGGTAGTCCACGCCGTAAACGATGTCGACTTGGAGGTTGTGCCCTTGAGGCGTGGCTTCCGGAGCTAACGCGTTAAGTCGACCGCCTGGGGAGTACGGCCGCAAGGTTAAAACTCAAATGAATTGACGGGGGCCCGCACAAGCGGTGGAGCATGTGGTTTAATTCGATGCAACGCGAAGAACCTTACCTGGTCTTGACATCCACAGAACTTTCCAGAGATGGATAGGTGCCTTCGGGAACTGTGAGACAGGTGCTGCATGGCTGTCGTCAGCTCGTGTTGTGAAATGTTGGGTTAAGTCCCGCAACGAGCGCAACCCTTATCCTTTGTTGCCAGCGGTCCGGCCGGGAACTCAAAGGAGACTGCCAGTGATAAACTGGAGGAAGGTGGGGATGACGTCAAGTCATCATGGCCCTTACGACCAGGGCTACACACGTGCTACAATGGCGCATACAAAGAGAAGCGACCTCGCGAGAGCAAGCGGACCTCATAAAGTGCGTCGTAGTCCGGATTGGAGTCTGCAACTCGACTCCATGAAGTCGGAATCGCTAGTAATCGTGGATCAGAATGCCACGGTGAATACGTTCCCGGGCCTTGTACACACCGCCCGTCACACCATGGGAGTGGGTTGCAAAAGAAGTAGGTAGCTTAACCTTCGGGAGGGCGCTTACCACTTTGTGATTCATGACTGGGGTGAAGTCGTAACAAGGTAACCGTAGGGGAACCTGCGGTTGGATCACCTCCTTACCTTAAAGAA
>NZ_LFHY01000008.1:0-339254 GCF_001660175.1 Escherichia sp. B1147 | reverse complement strand
AGAAGTGAAACGCCGTAGCGCCGATGGTAGTGTGGGGCCTCCCCATGCGAGAGTAGGGAACTGCCAGGCATCAAATAAAACGAAAGGCTCAGTCGAAAGACTGGGCCTTTTGTTCTATCTGTTGTTTGTCGGTGAGAACTCTCCTGAGCAGGACGCCCCGCCATAAACGGCCAGGCATCAAATTGAGCGAAAGGCGACTGATGACAAACGCAAAAACTGCCTGATGCGCTACGCTTATCAGGCCTACATGGTTTATGCAATGTATTGAATTTGCATGATTTTGTAGGCCGGATAAGGCGTTCACGCCGCATCCGGCATGAACAAAGCGCACTTTGTCAGCAATCTGAAGGCCATCCGTCAGGATGGCCTTTTTGCGTTGGTGCAGAAAAAATGCCGGATGCGACGCTGGCGCGTCTTATCCAGCCTACTTTTGCTTATCCGCCCTGCTTTTGCATCCACTCCACCACAAAATCAGCCAGCCCCTCAATATCATTAATATCCAGTAACGCGACATCAAGATTAAGCGGTACATCGCTGGCTACGGCAATGACATGCCTGTCTATTACCAACTCTTCAGGGACATGTCCGGCCCCTTCGCGAAACAGCACAATTTTCGCGATCTCTTCATGCTTGAACCCTTCAACCAGAATCAAATCCAGTTTTGAGGCATCCATCCGACCTGCGAGAAAATGTAGATCCAGCTCTTCTTCGTCTGGCGTTTCCGTCATCAAGGCCCAACGTTGCTGGCTGGCAACGATGGTTTGAGTCGCCCCAGCCTTGCGCAACTCATAGCTATCTTTGCCTGGCTTATCGACATCCATATCATGATGCGTATGTTTAATCAGCCCCGGGCGGATCCCTCTGGCGCATAATGACGGGATCAGTTTTTTCAGCAGCGTCGTTTTTCCGGTGCCACTCCACGCGGCAAAGGCGAGTAACGGTATCATTGTCTTTCCTGCCATTGGGCAAGTTCCTCTGGCGTATTCACGTTCACAAATGCCTCTTTATGATCGCTGAAATCAACCGCGTGACCGCCAGCCAGGCGCATAAATGCCATTACCCGTCGCTCTCCGGTTCGTAAATATTCCTGCAACAAAGGCTCAATAGTGCGACTTACCAGAGCAATAGTCGGGTGATCTCGTTCACCGTCATGGACCCACACTACAGGAGCATCTTTGCGCTGGTGATTAAGCCGGGAGACTAAATCCTCGGGAATATAGGGCGTATCGCACGGACAAAACAGAAACCACTCGCCTGCTTCCTGCTGCATTACCGAAAGCATTCCCGCCAGCGGGCCAGGGTAATCCGCCAGTGAATCCGCGATTACTTTCAGACCACTTGCCTGATAGATTTCCTGATGGCGATTGGCATTGACCACAACGTGAGACAGCTGCGTCATAAGTGCGTCAGCGACATGCCGCCACAGCGGTTTGCCGTTTAATTCAAGCAACCCTTTATCCGCGCCGCCCATTCTTCTGGCCTTACCGCCCGCCAAAACAACGCCTGTTATCGTCGTCACCAGATTCACCGATATCGCCTCTTTTATTGTGGGATTGACCCTGCTAACGTGTCTGTCTCAAGAGTAAGGAGCATTACTATGAAATGTAAACGTCTGAATGAAGTTATTGAACTCCTCCAGCCAGCCTGGCAAAAAGAGCCAGACCTTAACCTGCTGCAATTTTTGCAGAAACTGGCGAAAGAGTCAGGTTTTGACGGCGATCTGGCGGATTTGACGGATGACATTCTGATCTATCATCTGAAAATGCGCGATTCCGCGAAAGATGCGGTAATCCCAGGGCTGCAGAAAGATTATGAAGAAGACTTCAAAACGGCGCTATTACGCGCGCGTGGCGTAATTAAAGAGTAAAAGCTTGTAAGCGCTACCAACAAAATCATTGTGAAATGATATCCTTCATCATTCGTAATGTTTTCCGGATGATGGGATGAACAACAGCGCTTTTACTTTCCAGACACTACACCCGGATACCATCATGGACGCTCTGTTTGAGCAAGGGATCCGGGTGGATTCCGGTCTTACCCCGCTTAACAGCTATGAAAACCGAGTCTATCAATTTCAGGACGAAGATCGTCGGCGTTTTGTCGTCAAATTTTATCGTCCTGAACGTTGGACAGCAGATCAAATCCTCGAAGAACATCAATTTGCGCTGCAACTGGTAAACGACGAAGTTCCGGTCGCTGCCCCTTTGGCTTTTAACGGCCAGACATTATTGATTCATCAGGGATTTTATTTCGCTGTTTTTCCAAGCGTCGGTGGTCGCCAGTTTGAAGCCGATAATATTGATCAGATGGAAGCGGTTGGTCGTTATCTGGGGCGTATGCACCAGACGGGGCGCAAACAGCTTTTTATCCATCGCCCGACCATCAGTCTGAATGAATATCTCATTGAGCCACGCAAGCTGTTTGAGGACGCTACACTGATACCTTCCGGGTTGAAAGCGGCATTCCTGAAAGCGACAGATGAGCTGATCGCCACCGTTACAGCACACTGGCGGGAGGACTTTACCGTTCTGCGATTACATGGTGACTGCCATGCTGGAAATATTCTCTGGCGCGATGGCCCAATGTTTGTCGATTTGGATGATGCGCGTAATGGTCCTGCAATTCAGGACCTGTGGATGTTGCTGAATGGCGATAAAGCTGAACAGCGGATGCAGTTAGAAACTATTATTGAAGCTTATGAAGAATTTAGCGAGTTCGACACCGCTGAAATCGGACTGATTGAACCTTTACGTGCCATGCGTTTGGTTTATTATCTTGCCTGGCTAATGCGGCGCTGGGCCGATCCCGCGTTCCCGAGAAATTTCCCATGGTTAACCGGGGAAGATTACTGGCTGCGACAGACGGCGACTTTTATAGAGCAGGCAAAAGTTCTACAAGAACCCCCTTTGCAATTAACACCTATGTATTAATCGGAGAGAGTAAATCATGAAAAAGATTTGGCTGGCGCTGGCTGGTTTGGTTTTAGCGTTTAGCGCATCGGCGGCGCAGTATGAAGATGGTAAACAATACACCACGCTGGAAAAGCCGGTTGCTGGCGCACCGCAAGTGCTGGAGTTTTTCTCTTTCTTCTGCCCGCACTGCTATCAGTTTGAAGAAGTTCTGCATATTTCTGAGAACGTGAAGAAAAAACTGCCGGAAGGTGTGAAGATGACTAAATACCACGTCAACTTCATGGGCGGGGAGCTTGGTCAATCTCTGACACAAGCGTGGGCTGTGGCGATGGCGCTGGGCGTAGAAGATAAAGTGACTGTGCCGTTGTTTGAAGGCGTACAGAAAACACAGACCATTCGCTCTACCGCCGACATTCGCGATGTCTTCATCAACGCAGGTATTAAAGGCGAAGAGTATGATGCAGCATGGAACAGCTTTGTTGTTAAATCTCTGGTCGCACAGCAAGAAAAAGCGGCTGCAGATGTACAATTGCGTGGCGTTCCAGCGATGTTTGTTAACGGTAAATATCAGCTGAATCCGCAGGGTATGGATACCAGCAATATGGATGTTTTTGTTCAGCAGTATGCTGATACAGTGAAATATCTGTCTGAGAAAAAATAATTTATTGTAATTTTCATAAAGCCCGTGAATATTCACGGGCTTTTTTGTTGTTTAATCAATATAAATACTTTCTGATAAATCACCTCGTTTCTGGACATTTTAATATCAAGCGCGGATATTAAAAGTTTTGCTGTTTTATCAGGGAATATTAGAAATGATACGTAAGTCAGCCACAGGCGTTATTGTTGCGTTAGCCATTATCTGGGGCGGTGGAACATGGTATGAAGGGACTCAAATCCAGCCTGGCGTCGAAAAATTTATTAAAGATTTTAACGACAGTAAAAAGAAGGGCGAGCATGCCTATGATATGACCGCCAGCTATAAAAACTTTGATAAAGGTTTTTTTAGCTCTCACTTTCAAATGATTATTACATTTGATAAAGGTGCGCCAGATCTCAATATCAAGCCAGGACAAGGTATTGCATTTGATGTGGATGTCGATCATGGTCCCTTGCCGCTATCAATGCTAAAAAGTGGCAATATCTTACCTGCTATGGCGGCAGCAAAAGTTAAATTAGTCAATAATGAACTGACACAACCGCTATTTATTGCCGCAAAAGATAGAGCGCCCGTCGAAGCGACATTGCGGTTCGCCTTTGGCGGTTCTTTCTCTACAACGCTGGACGTTGCCCCAGCAGAGTATGGAAAACTTTCCTTTGGTGAAGGTCGGTTTACTTTTAATGGCGATGACAGTTCATTGTCTAACCTCGATGTTGAAGGTAAAGTCGAAGATATCGTTCTGGAATTATCGCCAATGAACAAAATCACGGCGAAAAACTTTACCGTTAACTCCCTGACACGATTAGAAGAAAAGAAATTTCCACTTGGTGAAAGCGAGTCGAAATTTAATCAGATTAGCATTATCAATCACGGTGACGAAGTTGCCAAAATCGACGCTTTCGTCGCGAAAACCACACTACAGCGCGTGAAAGATAAAGATTATATCAATGCCAATCTGACCTACGAAATTGATAAGTTAACAAAAGGGAATCAGCAACTCGGTAGCGGTCAGTGGTCATTGATTGCTGAATCTATTGATCCCTTAGCCGTTCGTCAGTTTGTCATCCAGTATAATATTGCGATGCAGAAGCAACTTGCAGCACACCCTGAGTTAAAAAATGATGAAGCTGCACTGGAAGAAATGAATACTGTATTGTTCAAAGAGTATTTGCCGTTATTACAAAAAAGTGAGCCGATCATTAAACTACCTATAAGCTGGAAGAACGCAGTCGGTGAACTAAATGCTAATCTGGATATTAGTATTGCCGATCCAGCCAAATCCTCGTCATCCACAAACAAAGATATCAAATCGTTCAATTTGAACGTGGCTTTACCGCTTAATGTCGTTACTGAAACAGCAAAGCAACTTAATTTATCTGAAGGAATGGATGCTGAAAAAGCTCAAAAGCTGGCTGATAAACAAATCGGAGGAATGGCAACATTAGGTAAGATGTTTCAGTTAATCACAATTGACAACAATATCGCCTCGCTGCAACTGCATTATTTGCCAGGTAAAGTTGTTTTTAACGGTCAGGAGATGAGCGAAGAAGAGTTTATGTCTCGTGCCGGACGTTTAGTGCATTAAAATGATAACTCGCCTCTGCTAATACGGAGGCGAGTTATAACTACTTATCCTGATGCTGTGATGACATCAGTGAAGTCAGAAGTCGGTCTTTTTCCTGCCACAGTGTGTTCAGCCACTGCTGAAAATGACGTTTGAAGCTTTTGTCATTGATATAGTCGCCATGCAACTCTTCAGCAATAGGTTGTAAATCCACATGCACGACAATCCGCGTCAGTTTGCCACTTAACATATCGAAGAATGGCTGGCGGTTATTGTCCGGATAACACAGCGTAACATTGAGTAGTTTATCAAATTGTTTACCCAGCACATTCAGCGTCATCGCGATACCGGCGGCTTTGGGAGGCAGGAGGTTTTTAAATGTCGAGTGGGTTTGCTGGCGTTTCTGTTCAGTAAAACGAGAGCCTTCAACAAAATTCACAATCGTGGTGGGATGCAGGCGAAACTTTTCGCAAGACCGACGAGTAGTTTCAACATCTTTACCGCGTCGTTCCGGATGACGTATCAAATAAGCGCGGGAATAGCGCTTCATAAACGGCATATCCAGCGCCCAGCATGCCAGGCCAAGGAAAGGCACCCAGGCCAGTTGCTGCTTGAGAAAATATTTGTTCATTGGAATATGCTTACGAAACAACACGCACAGCACAACAATATCAGCCCAACTGCGGTGATTACAAATAAGCAGATACCAGTTCTTCTTACTTAGTCCTTCCAGTCCGCGAACTTCCCATTGCAGGTGTGGGTTAAGGTGCAGTAATAGCGCTAATCCTTCACACCAGCAATACATCATAAAATCACAAAAAAGCGATACCTTTCGCCAAATCACTGGCACAGGTAACAATAGTTTTACGATCCCGGCAATGATGATCGGGACAGAACAAAAAATGGTGACCAAAATGGTCAATACGATACTCACCAAAAGTGTTATCGCAGCGAGTATTCTCGTCATAATTAAATTATTCAAAAGGTTAGCCATAGACAGTGCGCTAAAGAAGCGCAAGGCGCAGATTTTAGCAGAAAATGGTCCAAATAACGGATGATCCTTAAATAGAAAAATAATTAATATCTATCCACATTAGAAAAAATCCCTATTACTCAATCACCAGCAATGCTTTTATTTTTAACTTTATGAAAAACAATAATAAACATAATGCTGTAACAAGCATGATAATAAATTAAAAGCGATGTAAATAATTTATACACAAAGTTATCCACACGACCATTTGCGAGCGATCCAGAAGATCTACAAAAGATTTTCACGAAAAGTGGTGAAAAACTCATGTTTTCATCCTGTCTGTGGCATCCTTTACCCATAATCTGATAAACAGGCACGGACATTATGGTTCAGATCCCCCAAAACCCACTTATCCTTGTAGATGGTTCATCTTATCTTTATCGCGCATATCACGCGTTTCCGCCGCTGACTAACAGCGCAGGCGAGCCAACCGGTGCGATGTACGGTGTCCTCAACATGCTGCGTAGTCTGATCATGCAATACCAACCGACGCATGCAGCGGTGGTCTTTGACGCCAAGGGAAAAACCTTTCGTGATGAACTGTTTGAACATTACAAATCACATCGCCCGCCAATGCCGGACGATTTGCGCGCGCAGATCGAACCCCTGCACACAATGGTAAAAGCGATGGGGCTGCCTCTGCTGGCCGTTTCTGGCGTAGAAGCAGACGATGTTATTGGCACTCTGGCGCGCGAAGCAGAAAAAGCCGGGCGTTCGGTATTGATCAGCACCGGTGATAAAGATATGGCGCAACTGGTGACGCCAAATATCACGCTTATCAACACCATGACAAATACTATCCTCGGCCCGGAAGAGGTGGTGAATAAGTACGGCGTACCACCAGAACTGATTATCGACTTCCTGGCTCTGATGGGCGACTCCTCCGATAACATACCGGGCGTACCGGGCGTCGGCGAAAAAACTGCGCAGGCACTGCTACAAGGTCTTGGCGGCCTGGATACGTTGTATGCCGAGCCGGAAAAAATTGCTGGGTTGAGCTTCCGCGGCGCGAAAACAATGGCGGCGAAGCTTGAGCAAAATAAAGAGGTGGCCTATCTCTCTTACCAGCTAGCGACGATTAAAACTGATGTTGAGCTGGAACTGACCTGCGAACAACTGGAAGTACAGCAACCGGCGGCTGAAGAGTTGTTGGGACTGTTCAAAAAGTATGAGTTCAAGCGTTGGACTGCTGATGTCGAAGCGGGTAAATGGTTACAGGCCAAAGGGGCGAAACCAGCAGCCAGGCCGCAGGAAACCATTGTTGTCGACGAAACCCCAGAAGTGACTGCAACAGCGATTTCTTACGATAACTACGTCACTATTCTGGACGAAGAAACTCTGAAAGCATGGATTACGAAGCTGGAAAAAGCGCCTGTATTTGCGTTTGATACCGAAACCGACAGCCTCGATAACATCTCTGCCAACCTGGTAGGGTTTTCTTTTGCTATCGAACCTGGCGTAGCGGCCTATATCCCGGTTGCTCATGATTATCTTGATGCGCCCGATCAGATTTCCCGCGAGCGCGCGCTCGAACTGCTGAAACCGCTGCTGGAAGATGAAAAGGCGCAGAAGGTCGGGCAAAACCTGAAATACGATCGCGGCATTCTGGCGAACTACGGTATTGAACTGCGAGGGATTGCCTTTGATACCATGCTGGAGTCCTACATTCTCAACAGTGTTGCCGGTCGTCACGATATGGACAGCCTTGCGGAACGTTGGTTGAAACACAAAACCATCACTTTTGAAGAGATTGCCGGTAAAGGTAAAAATCAACTGACCTTTAACCAGATTGCCCTGGAAGAGGCCGGACGCTATGCTGCCGAAGATGCGGATGTCACCTTACAATTGCATCTGAAAATGTGGCCGGACCTGCAAAAACACAAAGGGCCACTGAACGTCTTCGAAAACATCGAAATGCCGCTGGTGCCGGTGCTTTCGCGCATCGAACGTAACGGTGTGAAGATCGATCCGAAAGTGCTGCACAATCATTCTGAAGAACTCACCCTGCGTCTGGCAGAGCTGGAAAAGAAAGCGCATGAAATTGCAGGTGAAGAATTTAACCTTTCTTCCACCAAACAATTGCAAACTATTCTTTTTGAAAAACAGGGTATTAAGCCGCTGAAGAAAACGCCGGGTGGTGCGCCGTCAACATCTGAAGAGGTACTGGAAGAGCTGGCGTTGGACTACCCGCTGCCAAAAGTGATTCTGGAGTATCGTGGCCTGGCGAAGCTGAAATCGACCTACACCGACAAGCTGCCGCTGATGATCAACCCGAAAACCGGGCGCGTGCATACTTCCTATCACCAGGCAGTAACTGCGACGGGACGTTTATCCTCAACCGATCCTAACCTGCAAAACATTCCGGTGCGTAACGAAGAAGGTCGCCGTATCCGCCAGGCATTTATTGCGCCGCAGGATTACGTGATTGTCTCGGCGGACTACTCACAAATTGAGTTGCGCATCATGGCGCATCTTTCACGAGACAAAGGCTTGTTGACTGCGTTTGCTGAAGGAAAAGACATCCACCGGGCAACGGCGGCGGAAGTGTTTGGTTTACCGCTGGAAACCGTTACCAGCGAACAGCGCCGTAGCGCGAAAGCGATCAACTTCGGCCTGATTTATGGTATGAGCGCTTTCGGCCTGGCGCGGCAATTGAACATTCCGCGTAAAGAAGCGCAGAAATACATGGACCTTTACTTCGAACGCTACCCTGGCGTACTGGAGTATATGGAACGCACTCGTGCTCAGGCGAAAGAGCAGGGATACGTTGAAACCCTGGACGGACGTCGCCTCTATCTACCGGATATCAAATCCAGCAACGGTGCGCGCCGTGCCGCGGCTGAACGCGCAGCCATTAACGCACCAATGCAGGGAACCGCAGCAGATATCATCAAACGGGCGATGATTGCCGTTGATGCATGGCTACAGGAAGAGCAGCCACGCGTGCGTATGATCATGCAGGTACACGATGAACTGGTGTTTGAAGTTCATAAAGATGATGTCGATGCGGTAGCGAAGAAGATCCATCAGTTGATGGAAAACTGTACCCGCCTGGATGTGCCGTTGCTGGTGGAAGTGGGAAGTGGCGAAAACTGGGATCAGGCGCACTAAGATTTGCCTTAACAAGCCTTTTTTTCGTAACTAAGCAACATAACCAGCCACGATTTGTGATGGGTATTAGAAATTCCTATGCAACAACTGAAAAAAAATTACAAAAAGTGCTTTCTGAACTGAACAAAAAAGAGTAAAGTTAGTCGCGTAGGGTACAGAGGTAAGATGTTCTATCTTTCAGACCTTTTACTTCACGTAATCGGATTTGGCTGAATTTTTTAGCCGCCCCAGTCAGTAATGACTGGGGCGTTTTTTATTGTGCGAAAGAAAAACTCCGTATTGCCGGATGTGTTGTGCTTAACAGGCCTGCGGTGGATGTAACTCATTGAATTTGCATGATTTTACGTGCCGGAAATGCGATATCCGGCACATGCATAAGGGCTATAAAGTTATTCGCCTTCCTGCGTCTCTTCAACGGGTTGCATCTCGCTAAACCAGGTATCCAGTTTCTGGCGAAGCTTATCCACACCTTGCTTCTTCAGAGAAGAGAATGTCTCTACCTGCACATCACCGTTAAACGCCAGCACAGCTTCACGCACCATATTCAATTGCGCTTTACGTGCGCCGCTCGCCAGTTTGTCCGCTTTGGTCAGCAGCACCAGTACGGCGATATTACTGTCCACCGCCCACTCAATCATCTGCTGGTCGAGATCTTTCAGCGGATGGCGAATATCCATCAGCACAACCAGGCCTTGTAGACTCTGACGTTTTTCGAGGTACTCGCCGAGTGCGCGCTGCCATTTGCGCTTCATCTCTTCAGGAACTTCCGCGTAGCCATAACCAGGCAAGTCGACCAGACGTTTGCCGTCAGCCACTTCAAACAGGTTGATAAGCTGGGTACGTCCTGGTGTTTTCGAGGTCCGCGCCAGGCTTTTCTGGTTAGTCAGCGTGTTCAGCGCGCTGGATTTGCCTGCGTTGGAACGGCCTGCAAAAGCCACTTCGATCCCGGTATCGGAAGGTAAGTGGCGAATATCAGGCGCACTCATCACAAAATGCGTCTGTTGATAATTCAAATTAGTCAAAGCGGTCGTCTCCGTCAGTCAAAGCTTTACGGCGATTATACCTGAACCACAATAAAAGACGGATTTTTCGGCGTGAACGGTGTAAGTAAATACCATGTGCTTTGTGAGACATTGCCGATTGCTTTTATGAGAAATCGAAGAGAAATTTCTGCGACGCATGTCAAATAGGCTAAATAAATCATGTGATTAGTTTTATACAATAATCTGAAAATGAGTAAATACTGATGATAGTTTATTGTTTGTTTAACACAGAAGCGTAAAGTAGCACCCATAGAGCGAGGATGCTAACAGGAACGATGACTCAGGATGAGGGTCAGGAGCGCCAGGAGGCGAAGACAGAGGATTGTCAGGAAGACAAACGTCCGGAGACGTCACTAAAGGGAAATGGAATCAACACGGAATGTTCCGGCTAATGGAAAAACAGGGTGTGTTGGCGGCCTGCAAGGATTGTAAGACCCGTTAAGGGTTGTGAGTCAGGAAAAAAGGCGACAGAGTAATCTGTCGCCTTTTTTCTTTGCTTGCTTTCTGTTAGATTCCGCCGCAAATCTATACTAAATAAAACGGCTAAAAGACGAACCATTATGAAACCATCATCTTCAAACTCACGCAGCAAAGGTCACGCAAAAGCGCGTCGAAAAACACGTGAGGAGCTGGATCAGGAAGCTCGTGACCGCAAGCGTCAGAAAAAACGCCGTGGTCATGCACCAGGCAGCCGCGCAGCGGGCGGTAGCGTTACTTCGGGTAGCAAAGGCCAGAATGCACCGAAAGATCCACGTATTGGCAGTAAAACCCCTATTCCATTGGGCGTGACTGAAAAAGTCACCAAACAGCACAAACCGAAGAGTGAGAAACCTATGCTTTCACCGCAGGCTGAGTTGGAGTTACTGGAGACGGATGAGCGTCTGGATGCGCTGCTGGAACGTCTGGAAGCAGGCGAAACCCTGAGCGCTGAAGAGCAATCCTGGGTGGATGCCAAGTTGGATCGTATTGATGAGCTGATGCAGAAACTCGGCCTCTCTTATGACGATGACGAAGAAGAGGAAGAAGACGAGAAGCAAGAAGACATGATGCGTCTGCTGCGGGGCAACTAACAGATTGCCACCGTGGGCCTTCCTGTTCTGCTGATAACCCTTCCGGTTATATGTTATCTGGTGTGGTTATTCGTTAAACTACAGCGGTTGTCGCGGCGACAAAAGTGGCTGCGCAACCGGCTGATGACCCGAAACGGGCATCCGTCGGTACGCCGTAGCCGCCAGAGACGCCATCGGAAGGAGTGAGCATGTCTGTACAGCAAATCGACTGGGACCTGGCCCTGATCCAGAAATATAACTATTCCGGGCCACGATACACCTCGTACCCGACCGCGCTGGAGTTTTCAGAAGACTTCGGCGAACAGGCGTTTCTACAAGCCGTGGCGCGCTACCCTGAGCGTCCCTTATCTCTCTACGTTCATATTCCGTTCTGCCACAAGCTTTGCTACTTCTGTGGTTGCAATAAGATAGTGACTCGTCAGCAGCACAAGGCCGATCAGTATCTGGACGTGCTTGAGCAAGAAATCGTTCATCGTGCGCCGCTATTTGCCGGACGCAAGGTGAGCCAATTGCACTGGGGCGGCGGTACGCCAACGTACCTGAATAAAGCGCAAATCAGCCGCCTGATGAAGCTACTGCGGGAAAACTTCCAGTTCAATGCCGATGCGGAGATCTCGATCGAAGTCGATCCGCGCGAAATCGAACTGGATGTACTCGATCATTTACGCGCCGAAGGCTTTAATCGTCTGAGTATGGGCGTGCAGGACTTCAACAAAGAAGTGCAACGTCTGGTTAACCGCGAGCAGGATGAAGAGTTCATCTTTGCGCTGCTTAACCATGCGCGTGAGATTGGCTTTACCTCCACCAACATTGACCTCATTTACGGTCTGCCGAAACAAACGCCGGAGAGTTTCGCCTTTACCCTGAAACGCGTGGCGGAACTGAACCCCGATCGTCTGAGCGTCTTTAACTACGCGCATCTGCCAACTATTTTTGCCGCCCAGCGCAAAATCAAAGATGCCGACCTGCCGAGTCCGCAGCAAAAACTGGATATCTTGCAGGAAACTATCGCCTTCCTGACGCAATCGGGCTATCAGTTTATTGGTATGGATCACTTTGCCCGCCCGGACGACGAGCTGGCGGTGGCCCAGCGTGAAGGTGTGCTGCATCGTAACTTCCAGGGCTATACCACTCAGGGTGATACCGATCTGCTTGGGATGGGCGTTTCAGCCATCAGCATGATTGGCGACTGCTACGCGCAGAACCAGAAAGAGTTAAAGCATTACTATCAGCAGGTGGATGAACAAGGCAATGCGCTGTGGCGCGGTATTGCGCTAACGCGTGATGACTGTATTCGCCGCGATGTGATTAAGTCGCTAATCTGCAACTTCCGTCTGGATTACGCCCCCATTGAGCAGCAGTGGGATTTGCACTTCGCTGATTACTTTGCGGAAGATCTCAAGCTACTGGCCCCATTAGCAAAAGATGGGCTGGTGGATGTCAATGAGAAGGGGATTAAGGTGACGGCGAAAGGTCGCTTGCTGATCCGCAACATTTGCATGTGCTTCGATACTTATCTGCGCCAGAAAGCGCGGATGCAGCAGTTCTCACGGGTGATTTAAATAGTAAATGGCGCTTCGTTTACAAGTTAGAAAACGAAAGCGCCATTAATGTGCTGAGAACAAGGTTGCCTGATGCGCTACGTTTATCAGGCCTACAAAATCTGTTTTTGTACGCCGCATCCGGCATAGACAACGAGCTTCAGCTAAATAGCCCAATCATTGCGGCACACAGCACGGCAGCAACGGCAGTTTGCGGCGTGTGGCTGTTAACTGCGCCACTTGATAGCAGATTAATTATTGATTCCAGCATAATGATACTCCCCCCGTTTTCCGGGCAAGATCATACTGAACTTATCGGAACAGTAAAGCGCAAAATAACAGCAATTTGCGCTCAATAATCAATCTTTACACGGCGAGCCTGAATCACTCCATTCCCAGTTCTTTTAACTTACGTGTCAGGGTGTTACGCCCCCAGCCAAGTAAGCGCGCTGCTTCCTGTTTATGCCCCTGCGTATGTCGCAACGCGGTAGTCAGTAACGTCCGCTCCAACTCTGGCTGCGCTTCAGACAGCAAGTTTTGATGACCGGAACGTAGCGCCCGATCTGCCCACTGTGCTAACAGCGTTGCCCAACTGTCCGGCTGCATTTGTGAAGTGCTTTCCGGTACGGTTGATTCAAACAATTCGCCAGGCAAATCCTGAATCAACACTTCCTGTCCGGCTGCCATAACGGTTAACCAACGGCAGGTGTTTTCCAGCTGGCGTACGTTACCCGGCCACACCAGACGTGTCAGAGCGGCTTCGGTTTCCGGATGCAGCAGTTTGGCTTCGACACCCAGCTCGCGGGCGGCAACCTGCAGGAAATGGCGTGCCAGACGGGGAATATCTTCCCTACGCTCGCGCAGCGGCGGCAGATGAACACGGATAACGTTCAGGCGGTGGAACAAATCCTCGCGGAACTTGCCTTCCTGTACCCGCTGTTCGAGATTCTGGTGGGTCGCGGCGATAATCCGCACATCCACTTTCACCGGCGCATAGCCGCCAACACGATAAAACTGACCGTCTGCCAGCACGCGCAGCAAACGGGTCTGCACATCCAGCGGCATGTCGCCAATTTCATCAAGGAATAACGTGCCGCCATCGGCCTGTTCAAAACGCCCCTGACGAACGGTATTAGCACCGGTAAATGCGCCTTTCTCGTGACCAAACAGTTCTGATTCGATCAAATCCTTCGGGATAGCCGCCATATTCAGTGCGATAAACGGCGCTTTGGCTCGCGGACTGTGGCGATGCAGGGCATGAGCGACCAGCTCTTTACCGGTGCCGGATTCGCCGTTGATCAGCACGCTAATGGAAGAACGCGAGAGTCGACCGATAATACGGAACACGTCCTGCATGGCTGGCGCTTCGCCGATGATATCGGTCGTTGGGCCGTTAAGCTGAACATTACGCGGCTGCTGCTGCTCCTGGTAATGGCTGATGGCGCGCTCAACCAGCGCCACGGCCTCGTCGATATCAAACGGTTTGGGCAGATAATCAAACGCCCCTTGTTGATAGGCGCTAACGGCAGCATCCAGATCCGAGTGCGCAGTCATAATGATGACCGGAAGCATTGGATGACGCTGTTTAATCTGTTTAAGCAGCGCCAGTCCATCCATGCCGGGCATGCGGATATCCGACAGCAACACATCCGGCGTTTTACTCGCCAGCGCTTCCAGCACTTCTGCGCCGTTCTCAAACGTCGTACAGGTTAAACCCGCCCCAGCGAGCGCACGTTCAAGCACCCAACGGATGGAACTATCGTCATCGACTACCCAGACTATCCCTCGTTGCATAAACGTCACCTTTATTTCCTGATAGGCAGGTAAACCGAGAACTCGGTATGACCTGGCCAACTGGTAAATTCAATTTTGCCTGAATGCTGATCAATTAAATTACGGGCGATGGATAAGCCAAGCCCGGTGCCACCTTCGCGGCCGCTGACCATCGGGTAAAAAAGCGTATCCTGCAAATGAGGCGGAATGCCTGGCCCGTTATCTTCCACATCAATTCGCGCCGCCAGCCGATAACGCTCGCCATGTAAGGTCAGTTGAAACGCGGTGCGGGTACGCAGAATAATTTCGCCGCCTTCCGGTCCCAGTGCCTGTAGCGCATTGCGCACAATATTCAGCAGGACCTGTTCAATCTGCTCCGGATCGTGCGCCAGTTCCGGCAGGCTGGGGTCGTAATCACGAATCAACCGCACGTTGTCCGGCAGTTCCATCGACACCAGCGTCACCACGCGTTCAGCCACTTTGTGAATACTTTCGATGACACGCGTACCGGGCAGTTGTGGCCCCAGCAGACGATCGACCAGATTACGTAACCTGTCCGCCTGTTCGATAATCACTTTGGTATATTCCAGCAGTGACGGGTCGGGCAAGGCTTTGCTGAGTAACTGCGCCGCGCCGCGTAAACCGCCAAGCGGATTTTTAATCTCATGCGCAAGGCCACGGACCAAATCACGGGCAGCAACCTGCTGGGCGTGCTGTAGCTGTTCCTGACTTAAACGGCGCTGGTTATCCATCGGTGCCATTTCCAGCAGAATCATGCCGTCTGGCATGCGCTGGGCCGTCACAGAAAGAATATGCGAGCGCCCGTCGATCACCAGCGTCACTTCGTTATCGGTAAAACCTTGCCCCGCCTCCAGGCTTTCTTGCATCAGCTCGATATTTAGTGAGAAGTAGCTCAACAGTTCAGGTAACGGCGTACCAAACAATTTGCGGGAGCTTTGGGCGAGCAGTTGTTGCGCGGCGGGGTTGGCGTAATGGATCGCCAGGTTGTCATCAATTAACAAAATACTGTTAATCAGCGAGTTGAGGATCTGCCCAGCATCGGGCTGCGTGCCTGTTGCCATAAAGCAGTCTCCTGAACAGGTTGCACCATTTTAGTGCATTATAGCTTTTTACGGATAAAAAGCGCGAAGCATCACAGAAGTTACGGAGAAAAAAGCCCATGCAGAGATGGGCTGAAATTTCCACGGCAACTAAAAACCAGTCCCATCAGGCTATTTTATTTGCCATTTTGAACCTGGGCAGTGCTCGAACTCCTCACGTACTGGTGTACGCTCCGGGTTCTGCGCGCTGTCCGTGTTCAAACTGGCTGCAACAATTACGCCAGATGGGCCTGGTTTGAACCCCCGGCTTTTTAGCACCGGGTATTACAACTTCAACTATTAGACGCTGTAGTACAGCTCAAACTCTACCGGGTGCGGAGTCATACGCACGCGGTCATCTTCTTCGCGACGCAGGGCGATGTACGCATCAATCGCTTCATCAGTGAACACGCCACCGGCTTTCAGGAACTCGCGGTCCAGATCCAGTTCGTTCAGTGCTTCTTCCAGAGAGCCTGCAACCTGTGGGATCTCTTTCGCTTCTTCCGGCGGCAGGTCATACAGGTTTTTGTCCATGGCTTCGCCCGGGTGGATCTTGTTCTTGATACCATCAAGACCGGCCATCAGCAGGGCAGCAAAGCACAGGTACGGGTTAGCTGCCGGGTCCGGGAAACGCACTTCGATACGACGTGCTTTCGGAGAAGAAACCACCGGAATACGGATAGATGCAGAACGGTTACGCGCAGAGTAAGCCAGCATTACCGGAGCTTCGTAGCCCGGGACCAGACGCTTGTAAGAGTTGGTGGTCGGGTTTGCCAGGGCGTTAATTGCTTTAGCGTGTTTGATTACGCCGCCAATGTAGTACAGCGCCTGCTCAGACAGACCTGCATATTTGTCGCCCGCGAACAGGTTGACGCCGTTTTTAGACAGTGACATGTGGCAGTGCATACCGGAGCCGTTATCACCGAACATCGGTTTTGGCATAAAGGTCGCGGTTTTACCGAAGCGGTGCGCCACGTTGTGAACAACATATTTGTAGATCTGAATTTCGTCAGCTTTTTTGGTCATGGTATTGAAGCGGGTTGCCACTTCGTTCTGACCTGCAGTTGCAACTTCGTGGTGATGAGCTTCAACCACCAGACCCATCTGTTCCATCACCAGACACATTTCAGAACGAATATCCTGAGCTGAGTCTACCGGTGGAACCGGGAAGTAACCGCCTTTCACTGCCGGACGGTGACCTTTGTTACCACCTTCGTATTGGGTGGAGGAGTTCCACGCGCCTTCGATATCGTCGATAGCAACGTGAGAACCGGAGATAGAAGAGCCGAAACGGATGTCATCGAACAGGAAGAATTCTGGTTCTGGGCCGAACAGTACGGTATCGGCAATGCCAGTGGAACGCAGATAATCTTCAGCGCGCTTCGCAATAGAACGCGGGTCACGGTCATAGCCTTGCAGGGTGCCAGGTTCAAGGATGTCGCAACGGATAATCAGGGTAGAGTCGGCGAAGAACGGGTCAATCACTGCGGTGGATGCGTCTGGCATCAGCACCATGTCGGACTCGTTAATGCCTTTCCAGCCGCCAATCGAGGAGCCGTCAAACATTTTGCCTTCTTCGAAGAATTCAGCATTCACCTGATGAGCAGGGATAGTGACGTGCTGTTCTTTACCTTTAGTATCGGTGAAGCGCAAATCAACAAACTTCACTTCGTGCTCGTTCAGCATCGTCAGTACGTGTTCAGCGGACATACTTTAACTCTCCTGGATTGGTCATGGTCGTCGTGGTAACGAAATCTGCAATTATTTTGGCCGTGTCGCCGTAAAAAAGATAAAGCGAAATCTGTGCCAACTTTTAAATTACCCCTAAAAGGCGTTATCATGCTTAACATCGTGCAAAAGGGCTGCACCATGTTGAGAATCTTGCACCAATATAGTGCTCTAATGGAAACACTAAGCACCATATTGGTGCAATGACCTTTGGATAACCCTTTTTATGCTCCGTGAAAGCGATCACAAAGGAACTCTGCAATACTTGTTTGCGGAGGATGTTTGTGATCCTGTTTTGTAGTGCGATTAATCCGTGTACAATAACGCGCTATTTCTAATGCCTGAGGCAAAGTTGTGATCGAAAAATTGCGTAACATCGCCATCATCGCGCACGTCGACCATGGTAAAACCACCCTGGTAGACAAGCTGCTCCAACAATCCGGTACGTTCGACTCTCGTGCCGAAACCCAAGAGCGCGTGATGGACTCCAACGATTTGGAGAAAGAGCGTGGGATTACCATCCTCGCGAAAAACACCGCTATCAAATGGAATGATTACCGTATCAACATCGTTGATACCCCGGGGCACGCCGACTTCGGTGGTGAAGTTGAACGTGTAATGTCCATGGTAGACTCAGTGCTGCTGGTGGTTGACGCATTTGACGGCCCAATGCCGCAAACGCGTTTCGTAACCAAAAAAGCGTTTGCTTATGGCCTGAAGCCTATCGTTGTTATCAACAAAGTTGACCGCCCTGGCGCGCGTCCTGACTGGGTTGTGGATCAGGTATTCGACCTGTTCGTTAACCTCGACGCGACCGACGAGCAGTTGGACTTCCCGATCGTTTACGCTTCTGCGCTGAACGGCATCGCGGGTCTGGACCATGAAGATATGGCGGAAGACATGACCCCGCTGTATCAGGCGATTATTGACCATGTTCCTGCGCCGGACGTTGACCTTGACGGTCCGTTCCAGATGCAGATTTCTCAGCTCGATTACAACAGCTATGTTGGCGTTATCGGCATTGGCCGCATCAAGCGCGGTAAAGTGAAGCCGAACCAGCAGGTTACTATCATCGATAGCGAAGGCAAAACCCGTAACGCGAAAGTCGGTAAAGTGCTGGGCCACCTCGGCCTGGAACGTATCGAAACCGATCTGGCGGAAGCTGGCGATATCGTGGCGATCACGGGCCTTGGCGAACTGAATATTTCTGACACCGTTTGCGACACGCAAAACGTTGAAGCGCTGCCGGCACTCTCCGTTGATGAGCCGACCGTTTCTATGTTCTTCTGCGTTAACACCTCGCCGTTCTGCGGTAAAGAAGGTAAGTTCGTAACCTCTCGTCAGATCCTGGATCGTCTGAACAAAGAACTGGTACATAACGTTGCGCTGCGCGTAGAAGAAACCGAAGACGCCGATGCGTTCCGCGTTTCTGGTCGTGGCGAACTGCACCTGTCTGTTCTTATCGAAAACATGCGTCGTGAAGGTTTCGAACTGGCGGTATCCCGCCCGAAAGTAATCTTCCGTGAAATCGACGGTCGTAAACAAGAGCCGTACGAAAACGTGACTCTGGACGTTGAAGAACAGCATCAGGGTTCTGTGATGCAGGCGCTGGGCGAACGTAAAGGCGACCTGAAGAACATGAATCCAGACGGTAAAGGCCGCGTACGTCTCGACTACGTGATCCCAAGTCGTGGCCTGATTGGCTTCCGTTCCGAATTCATGACCATGACTTCCGGTACGGGTCTGCTGTACTCCACCTTCAGCCACTACGACGACGTACGTCCGGGTGAAGTGGGTCAGCGTCAGAACGGCGTACTGATCTCTAACGGTCAGGGTAAAGCGGTAGCGTTCGCCCTGTTCGGTCTGCAGGATCGCGGTAAGCTGTTCCTCGGTCACGGTGCAGAAGTTTACGAAGGTCAGATTATCGGTATTCACAGCCGCTCTAACGACCTGACTGTAAACTGCCTGACCGGTAAGAAACTGACCAACATGCGTGCTTCCGGTACTGACGAAGCCGTTGTTCTGGTTCCGCCTATCCGCATGACTCTGGAACAAGCTCTGGAGTTCATCGATGATGACGAACTGGTAGAAGTGACTCCGACCTCTATCCGTATTCGTAAACGTCACCTGACGGAAAACGATCGTCGCCGCGCGAACCGTGCGCCGAAAGACGATTAATTTCGCTTTTTAGTCATAAAAAACCTGCCAGCGATGGCAGGTTTTTTTTTTGCCTGTCGTAAGTCCTCACCAGTGCGAGCATCTCCCTTATAAGTCTGTGGTTACGTCAATAGAGAGCTTTGTCACAATTATCTGCAAAGTCATACGCCGTTAATTGCTTTCTTTTTTGGCGTAAGCGTAAGATGCCACATCTGGTTTAAACCAAAAGGATTAAACAATGACGGGAAACCAATCCACCGTAGAAAATGCAAAAGAGAAATTGGATCGGTGGTTAAAAGATGGCATCACCACGCCGGGTGGAAAACTCCCTTCAGAAAGAGAGCTGGGAGAGCTGCTGGGCATTAAACGTATGACGTTACGCCAGGCGTTGCTGAACCTTGAGGCAGAATCCAAAATCTTCCGTAAGGATCGTAAAGGTTGGTTCGTGACTCAGCCGCGATTTAATTACAGCCCGGAGCTGTCGGCAAGCTTTCAGCGGGCCGCTATTGAACAAGGGCGGGAGCCTTCCTGGAGATTTACTGAGAAAAAACGTACCCGCGACATTCCTGAAACGCTCATGCCACTGATTGCAGTGACGCCGTCAACCGAACTCTACCGCATTACCGGTTGGGGGGCGCTGGAAGGACATAAAGTTTTCTATCACGAAACGTATATTAATCCTGAAGTTGCCCCTGGTTTTATTGAGCAACTTGAAAACCACTCATTTTCTTCAGTCTGGGAAAAATGCTACCAAAAAGAAACGGTAGTAAAAAAATTGCTTTTCAAACCCGTCAGAATGCCGGGTGATATCAGTAAGTTTCTTGGCGGTTCAGCGGGCATGCCTGCGATATTAATTGAAAAACATCGCGCCGACCAGCAAGGGAATATTGTCCAGATAGATATTGAATATTGGCGATTTGAGGCCGTGGATCTCATCATTAATCTGTAGGTGTTTTATGGTGACAATAAATAACGCAAGAAAGATTCTACAACGTGTCGATACTCTACCTCTTTATTTGCATACCTATGCTTTTCATTTAAATATGCGGCTGGAAAGAGTATTGCCGGCTGATTTACTTGATATTGCGAGTGAAAATAATCTGCGAGGCGTCAAAATTCATGTTCTGGATGGCGAGCGTTTTTCTCTGGGCAATATGGCAGATAAAGAACTCTCTGCCTTTGGCGATAAAGCCCGCCGTCTGAACCTTGATATTCATATTGAAACCAGCGCCTCAGATAAGTCATCTATTGATGAAGCCGTCGCCATCGCGTTGAAAACCGGGGCATCGTCCGTGCGTTTTTATCCGCGTTATGAAGGTAATTTGCGCGATGTATTATCGATCATCGCTAACGATATTGCCTATGTGCGGGAAACGTATCAGGACAGCGGCCTGACCTTTACGATCGAGCAGCATGAAGATTTAAAAAGCCATGAACTGGTGTCGCTGGTCAAAGAAAGTGAGATGGAGTCTCTTTCCTTACTGTTTGATTTTGCGAACATGATCAATGCAAATGAGCATCCAATGGATGCCTTAAAAACGATGGCACCGCATATTACCCAGGTCCATATCAAAGATGCCTTGATCGTTAAAGAACAAGGTGGCCTGGGGCATAAAGCCTGTATTTCAGGTCAGGGTGATATGCCATTCAAAGAATTATTAACGCACCTTATCTGCCTGGGTGATGATGAGCCACAGGTGACGGCATATGGCCTGGAAGAAGAGGTTGATTATTATGCTCCGGCGTTCCGCTTTGAAGACGAAGATGATAATCCGTGGATCCCATACCGGCAGATGAGTGAAACACCATTGCCAGAAAAGCATTTGCTGGATGAGCGGTTACGTAAAGAAAAAGAAGATGCGATTAATCAGATAAATCATGTGCGTAACGTACTACAACAAATCAAGCAAGAGGCAAGCCATCTTCTGAATCACTAATAAGTTTCAACTCAGACGCAGTTAATAAAACCATTCCATAAGAATGGTCGGTATCTTATTGCCTTTAAAACAGTGATTTTAAAAATCGCTTAGGGGATGTTATGCTCACGAAAAAGAAATGGGCGTTATTTAGTCTATTAACACTGTGTGGCGGTACAATTTATAAATTACCGTCGTTGAAAGATGCGTTTTATATCCCGATGCAGGAATATTTCCATTTGACCAATGGTCAAATTGGTAATGCTATGTCGGTAAACTCATTTGTCACCACAGTGGGCTTTTTTCTGTCTATTTATTTTGCCGATAAACTACCGCGCAGATACACCATGTCATTCTCACTCATTGCGACGGGATTACTGGGTGTTTATCTGACGACAATGCCGGGTTATTGGGGCATCCTCTTTGTCTGGGCGCTATTTGGCGTTACCTGCGACATGATGAACTGGCCTGTTTTGCTCAAGTCGGTGAGTCGATTAGGCAATAGCGAACAACAAGGCCGTTTGTTTGGTTTCTTCGAAACAGGGCGTGGCATTGTCGATACCGTGGTGGCATTTTCTGCGCTGGCAGTATTTACCTGGTTTGGCAGTGGATTGTTGGGCTTTAAAGCGGGTATTTGGTTCTATTCCCTCATTGTGATCGCCGTGGGCATTATCATTTTCTTTGTCCTGAATGACAAAGAAGAGGCACCTTCCGTAGAGGTGAAAAAAGATGAAGATGCATCGCAAAACACCAGTATGACTTCGGTGCTGAAAGACAAAACCATCTGGCTTATCGCTTTCAACGTCTTCTTCGTTTACGCGGTTTACTGTGGCCTGACATTCTTCATTCCATTCCTGAAAAATATCTATCTGCTGCCCGTTGCGCTGGTGGGGGCTTACGGCATCATTAACCAATACTGTCTGAAAATGATCGGTGGACCGATTGGTGGCATGATTTCAGATAAGATCCTGAAATCGCCGAGTAAATATCTATGCTACACCTTTATCATCAGCACCGCGGCACTCGTTCTATTGATTATGCTGCCGCACGAAAGTATGCCGGTCTATTTAGGGATGGCATGTACGTTAGGCTTTGGCGCGATTGTCTTTACTCAGCGTGCAGTGTTCTTTGCGCCTATTGGCGAAGCAAAAATTGCTGAAAATAAAACAGGTGCGGCGATGGCGTTGGGTAGCTTTATCGGCTACGCCCCGGCGATGTTCTGCTTCAGCCTGTATGGCTACATTCTGGATTTAAACCCGGGGATTATTGGCTACAAAATCGTGTTTGGCATTATGGCCTGCTTCGCATTCTGTGGTGCGGTGGTTTCCGTAATGCTGGTTAAGCGCATTAGCCAGCGTAAGAAAGAGATGCTGGCGGCTGAAGCTTAATTAATGGCCGGATGTGCTTCATCCGGCCAACGAAAACCGTATCAGCCGTAGGCCGGATAAGGCGTTTACGCCGCATCCGGCAGTTTCACATCAGAAGAAATACTTCGTACCGATACGAATCTGGTTTTGTTCGCGGTGATACGGCTCGACGTTGCGGTCTAACCAGCGCAATTCAATATAGGGCAGCCAGTGCTCATTAATGCGGTAACGGAAGGTGTTAGTGATTTCCCAGTGGTGCTTCGTACCATTGCTGCTATTGAAATCATTAACGTTATAAAAATAGTGCGGCTCAAAGGTATATGAGAACTTATCGGTAATAATAAAGTTCCAGTAGTTACCAATCTCGTAGCTGTCATTATTATCCAGATCACCGTTCAAATCGGTTGAGCTGTAGTTATTATGGTTAAAACGGTTACGCACCGTCAGGTTAAACCACGGGGTAAATTTGTAGTTAACATCCAGATAAACGGCCCCCCCCGAACCGGCGCTCTTATCATTAATTAAGCCACCGGGCTGGATGGTTAATTTATCGGTTGGTTTGAATAAAGGATACCAACCTTCAATTTCGTTATATCCATGTTTTAGTTCATCTTCGCGCTGAAAGTTGTAGGTATTGGTTAACATAATACCCGCGCCCATATCGAAGTTATAACCCACACGTAGCATAACCTCGCCCTGATCGGAGGCAAGATTATATGCCTCCCTGTTTTCGACATATGCGCCTGCGAATACCGATGCGGAAGTCAGAGAGGATAATAAAATTATTGCATTTATTTTTTTCATAATAAGTCCATTTTTAAGCGTAGGGGGCCGCCACCCATCAGGATGGAAATAGCGGCTATCGACGTTATAATGTTACGGAAGCAGTTTTTTCTTCTGTAGCCATACCTTTGTTTTTACGTTGGTTAATTTCCTCAATAATCAGCGCAAAACGTTTCTCATTGAGCGTGTAAAAGAATCCCATCGTCAATGCAGCAATAATTGCCAGCGCACAAGGCCAGATAAAAATGAGCTGACGCAAACCCTGTAATGTCGCATCGCTTTGCGCGATGTTGGGAACATAACCGATTTGCGTCAGCATAATGCCTGGCAAGAAGCCAGCAAGTGCGGCGGAAATTTTACGAAAGAAGGTATAACCGGTATAAACAGAACCTTCGGCACGAATACCGGTTTTCCATTCACCGTAATCTACGGTGTCAGGAACTAACGCCCAGTTCAGGCTGTTTACAAAGGCAGTGCCAAAAAAGGCGACGCAAGAGAACATGACGAAAGTGAAAGAGTTACTGCCCCAGAAATAATTCAGGATATCACCCACCGCCCACAGCACCATGCCTGCCAGATAAACCTGTTTTTTACCAAAACACTTTACGCTTAATGGCACCAGTAATACGCCGATGAGAATACATCCCATACTGAAGAATCCCATCCACGATAATAAGTGAATATCATTCAGCACATACTGGGTGTAATAGACCTGAATCGCCAGCTTGATATTAAATGCTGCCAGGGTACACAGGTTAGCAATGCACAACACCAGCAAAGGCGGATTACGAAATATCGCGAAAAATGATTTGAGAATACTGGCCTTATGTCCGGAGGGCGTCGTGTCCACATAATGCTCTTTGACACCTTTGTAGCACAGCATCATAAAAATAAAGCCGCCAATGGAGAACATCAGCGCCGCGCAGGCGTAACCGACGGAGGCGTCAGAAAATAGCGACTGCAACGGAATAAATGCCACGGTGCAAATTAAAAGACCTATGGTTGCACCACCCTGTCGGTAGGCTGCGAGCTGCGCGCGCTCATTAGGGTTTTTGGTAATGGCTGGGATCATTGCGCCATACGAGCAGTTCATCAGACTGTATGAAAGTCCAAACATCATAAACAGCGCGGTAGCAATCGTCGTTTTAACCGGCAAACTAAAGGTGGTGGCGATAAACTGGAGCGTTGCAATTAACGCTGCCGGAACCGCAGCATATAAAATAAAGGGACGAAATTTGCCTTTTGGCCCAATATTCTTGCGCGAATCGAGTAAAAATCCGGTGAGCATATCGGTAAATGCGGTAAAGAATTTCGCCACCAGAAAGATAATCCCACCGTAATAAGCAGGCATCCCTAATTCATCGGTATAAAATTTGAGGAGATACAGAGTACCGATGCACAACATTAAATTCGAACCGACGTCGCCCATACCATAGGCGATTTTTTCCCGTATGTTCAGTTTTAATGTCAGTGGATTATGGTCAGACATAATCACTCCTTATAACGCCCCGCAGGGCGTCGTTTATTATCATTATTACGCCGTGCGTTTACGGGCTTCTATTTCTTCAACAATGCGGACGTACATCTTCTCGTTAAGACTGTAGAAGCAACCCATCGCAAAAATGGTGACTACCGCCAGCGCGCTTGGGTAGATGAAGATCAACTGGCGCAACCCTTCGATGGTGTGGTCAGCCTGTGCGACGTTCGGTACATAGCCAATTTGTGTCAGCATCCAGCCAGGGAAGAAGCCCGCCAGCGCCTGAGAAACTTTGCGGAAGAAGGTGAATCCGGTGTAGACCGTCCCCTCCGAACGCACGCCGGTGCGCCACTCGCCGTACTCGACGGTGTCGGAAACCAGCGCCCAGTTCAGGCTGTTAACGAAGGCCGAGCCGAAGAATGCCAGGCAGGAGAACGCCACAAAGCTGACCGAGCCGCCGCCGAAGAAATAGTTGAGCAGATCGCCCAGTACCCAAATCAGCAGGCCGCCAATGTAGACCTTCTTCTTACCAAAACGTCTGACTGCGCCAGGCATCAGGAACACGCCGATGAAAATACAGCCCATGCTGAAAAATCCCATATACGACAACAGAATGGGATCGTTAAGCACGTACTGGGTGTAGTAGACCTGAATGGCGAGCTTGACGTTAAACGCCCCTAAAGTGCAGAGGTTGGCAATGCACAAAATAAACAGCGGGCGGTTACCGGCAATCGCACGGAAAGATTGCAACAGGCCAGGCTTTTGCGCCGGATTGGCAGGCTGGGTTTCGACATAACGCTCTTTCACGCCCGAGTAGCAGATCCACATAAACAGCAGGCCGAACAGTGAAAACAGCGTGGCGGCGAAGACGTAGCTTAGTTGCGGGTTACCTTCGATAATATTCATCACCGGCACGAATCCCACCGTACACAGCAGCAGGCCCAGCGTAGCGCCACCCTGACGCCATGCCGCCAGCGACGCGCGTTCGTTGGGGTTTTTGGTAATAGCGGGGACCATCGCGCCATACGAGCAATTCATCATGCTGAAAAACAGCCCGTAGAGCATAAACAGGATGGTGGCCATCACCGTTTTACCGGTGACATCGAACGGCGTGCCGATAAAGTTGGCGATCGCCAGTAAGGTGACCGGGAATGACGCATACAGAATAAAAGGACGGAACTTCCCTTTTGGACCGATCTTGCGTCTGGAATCCAACATGATGCCGGTACCCATATCGGTAAAGGCGGTAAAGAATTTCGAGATCAAAAAGATAATGCCGCCATAGGTGCCAGGCAGCCCCAGAACGTCGGTATAAAACTTCAAAAGATAAAGCGTGCCGATATCCAGCAGAATGTTAGAGGCCAGGTCGCCGATACCGTAAGAGAGTTTCTCTTTAAAGGGCAGGCGTAAAGTAGCCGGATCTTCCGTTGTGATGTGACTCATCGTTGTTCTCCCTGTACCCGTGAGTTTCCCCACGGGCGGACGTGATTAGATGCTTTTTAACGAAGCGAAGAGTGCCGCCCATTCGCTATCGGCGCGATAAAACACCGGCGGCTTACCGATAGACGCTTCAACGGTTATCTCCCCACCGTGGAAGGTTTCTCCGCTCCAGGCATGTACCCAGTTATCCTCTGGTAGATAGAGCGTCCAGTCGCTGCGTCCTTGCTCGTGCACCGGAGCGACCAGAATGTCGCGACCTAACAGGTACTGATATTTCAGGGTGTAGGTGTGCGCGTCGTCTTCGTAATGCAGGAACAGCGGGCGCATAACAGGCAGGCCGGACTTCGCGTTCTGCGCGACAGCCTCTTTGAGGTAAGGTTTCAGGGTGGTGAAGACGGTGGTCATGCGGGCAAAATGGGCGATAGTTTCCGCGTCGCCATCAAACTGCCAGTTGTCGCCAGGACGGTTGCCTTCGTGGGTGCGCATCATCGGCGTGAAGGCACTGAAATCGCACCAGTGCAGCAACAGCTCTTTGCTGCGCTTCATCTCAAACAGGGTGGTGTAACCGCCGATATCACTGTGATGCAGGCCATGTCCGGTCATTGCCAGTGACAGCGCCGCCGGGACAACGGACGCCAGGCCATCGTCCAGACTCCAGTCCACGTTCTGGTCGCCTGCCCACATCATGGTGGAGTATTTCTGGCTACCGGTAGAACCGGCACGCATAAAGAAGAGGATCTCGCCGAGCTTGCCCGTTTCTTCAAGGGCTTCGTAGTTACATTTCGCCCACAGTGCGGGCCAGGCGTTATGCATAATTTCGGCGCTGATGCCGTTATGTAGGTAAGTGTCGGTGGGCAGATACTCGCCGAAGTCAGCCATCCAGCCGCCGCAGCCGAGTTCAATCATGTTCTTTTTGATCACTTCCTTGAACCAGGCGTAGGCTTCAGGATTAGTGAGATCGACCACGCCGCCGTAGAACTCGCCAAATTCCACCAGATAATCGCCACCGGCGGCATCTTTTGCCAGATAGCCGCGCTTTGCCGCCTCTTCGCAGAGATCTTTATCGCTGGCCACATACGGGTTGATATACGCCAGGAACTGCACGCCCTCTTTGTTCCACTGCTTAATGCGTGAGTCCAGTTGCGGGTAGTTTTCGCTGTTCCACTTCCAGTTCCACATTACGCGTTTGCCAAAAGAGGTCATACGGATCCCGGACCAGTCCTGCGCCCATATTCCGTTGACCTTCACGCCCGCGTTGCGCATGGTGTCCAGTTTCTTCTGGCACACTTCCGTCCCGCCCTGAATACCGAGCGTTACCCCGTCATAAATCCAGTCGGGCAGTTCTGGCTGGCGTCCCAGCAGAGCGGTTAATTTTTCTAGCAGAGAAATATATGTGTCAGCACATTCAAAACGTAGTGTTGCTTTGTCTTCCCACAGTGCCAGTTCGTGGTAATCCGGCGCACTGAAGTCGAAGTTCATATAACAGCTGTTATCAACATGGCAGTAATACTTCTGCGTGCTAACGAACGTAGGCTGCGGGAAGAAAGTCCAGTAGTAATCCCCACCCGCGTTTTCTTTGCAGTCGGCCTGCCAGGTGACATAACTCTGTTTGTTACGCCCAACACCTTGTTCGCTGGTCCATAATGGGAACGGTTTTCCACGCAGATCAAAGTATGAGAACTGCTCCCCACAGCCGTAGATATGATCTTCTGGCTGTGCGGCAAGGCGCAGCCAGATGCGGTTGTGGTGAATGTCGTCGTTTTGCAATTCCAGCAATAAATGGCCTTGATCGTCGGCGGAGATACGCATCGTGGCGCTAATGTCAGAACCACGGCTGAAATGGATTAACCAGCCATCTGGTGACTGGCTGACGATGGCGTCGGTAAGCGCAATTTTCTCCAGCAATTTATCTTTAATGCTGAAATTTCCGCGGAACATATCGATATCCGCGATACCTGAGCCAATCCATAAACAAGGATTATCTTTACTATGTGTTAAAATAAGACGTTGTTGGAAATGTAGGGTAAAACTGTCGTTATTTTGATGAAATTGAAAATCTGGTAACTGTGGGCGTGGCGTATCCATAAATAATCTCCATAGAGTATAAAACTAATATTTCATGCCATCCTGTTATTACAGGTTTCATTAATTAAAGAATGTGGTGCGGGTATAAATTAAAACCTGCACAAATGATTATTTACTTTCTTCAGCCCGGCGGATTGCCGCCACTTTTTTACCAAATGCCAGTTGCAGTATAACTAACAAGGTAAACGGAGGCAGAAGTGCGGCAGCGGCGGGAATTCCCAGCGCGCCTTTTATCAACATGGAACCGGAGGCAATCAGCAATAAAAAGACCATCACTCGGAACACTTTGACCGAAATGCGTTTATGCACATATTGCCCAACCAGTGAACCGAGGATCATGGTGGGAATACAAAACAGCACCAGTTTAAAGATAGAGACAGTCAAAATTCCGCTGGTTGCCAGCCCGCCGATCACCGCGATGTTGTTTGCGGTGAAGAAAGCGTTCAGAGTGCCGCGAAATGCCGCCGGGCCTAAATTACGCAGCATACCGTAGATAACCATCGGCGGTCCGTTGGTTGAGAACGCCGCGCCTAATGCGCCAGCTACTGCGCCTATAGGTGCGGCGATCCAGTTGCGGTCATAAATTGGCAAGCGAGGAATAAACATGCTGTAAAACGAGTAGAGGATAAGGAATCCGCCTAATCCCACTTTCATAAAATGGTCGGGTAAATACGATAGCGCATATAAACCGACGGGTATTCCCAGAAACGAGAAAATAATCAACACCATTGCTGAACGCCAGTCCGTTTCTTTGCGTGACAGCCAGGTGGCGTACAAGGCGGTCGCGGTGCCGACAATCACTGAGAGCGGTGTTGCCATTTTTACGGGGAGCATTAACGTGACGAGCGGCATGGTGGTTAAACCGCCGCCAAACCCCGCGCATATCCCCACAAACGTATAAAGAAACATTAACGCGATAACGATACATACCACGTTTGTTTCCAGTATGGCCCCATCCGGCGAAAATAAAGTAAAAAAGTCCATAATATTTCCTGTTGTGTAAATACAACCCTAAACAATGTTCTCGTTCTATTCTTAATAAAATTAATTGCGCTGCCCGTGAATATTAAAAAACAGGCGGTGCGTTTTTCCTGGTTCCAGTAATAATAAGTCGGTGCCGGAATTAAAGGCGTTCGGTGGGCAACTCATTGGTTCTACCGCTAATCCCTGGCGTTGCAATTTTTCACCGCTATAAATTTGTACCCAGGGTTGATCGGAACAGAGACTAACAGTAAGCGCCTGTTGCTGATGGGTAATGATTATTTTCCAAAGGTCATTAACGGTTTTGAAAGTATGGTCGATTCGCGTATTCGCGATTTTTTTCGTCTGTATAAAATTTAAATCCAGTTCATCAACGTGGTGGAGCGTTGTTGGATTAGCGTGCTCATCGACGGCATAGACCTGGATTGCCGGAAGCTCTAATAAACAATCATCGACGGACATTAAATTACAGGTTAAATAGGGATGAATACCCGCCCCATAAGGCGCTGCTACTGTACCGATATTCTGGCTAGAGATTTCAACGGCCAGGCCGCTTTGTGCATTAAGTGAATAAACAACCTGCGAAGCCAGCATAAACGGATAGCCATAACTGGGCGGCAGAAACGCCGTCAAAGTGACGCTGGTGGCGGTTAGTTCGCTGATTTGCCAGTCACGCCACGCGAGCAGCCCATGAATAGAGGCTTTTGAACTATGTTCATTAATGGGTAACTGATATTCCTGCCCTTGATAGCAATAACTGCCGTTAGCAATCCGGTTAGGCCACGGAATAAGCACCTTACCCAGATGCGCCAGCGGCATCTCTTCGGGTTTATGTGGAATGACTAAATGACAGCCCTGAAAGGTTAATTCAGCCAGACCTGCGCCAACCGTCACGATAGTCGCGTGATAATCCCCCGCGGCAAGTGAAACGGTCTGTCCACTGCAATGCATTTTGGTGATTTGCATACGAGGCACCTTTGTTGAAAAACGACATATCTGGTGTGCATTCTGATATGCCGTTTTTCAGTCAGTTATTTGGCATTAACATCAAGCAGACCCGCCGCAACCGCCGGAGCCAGGCCAGGCGCTAACGGGATACGCGGGATCACCAGGCAATGCAGCAGGTGATAAATATCCTGTTTGCCGTCCCAGACTTTCGTGGTGACCTTATTGTCCGGGTCCAACTCCTGCCACCATGAACCATTTTCGTAGTCCATCAGATACTTAATGCAGTAGTCCCACCATGTTTGATACCAGGTTTCATACTGGCGATCGCCAGTAACGGTATAGAGCGCGTAAGCCGTACCCATCGCCTCGACGATAGGCCAACGTACACGTTCACGGACCACTGGTTTGCCTTCCCAGTCAACGGTATAAACAATGCCGTCCGCGCCATCGGGCGCCCAGGCATCGCGCACGGTGGCGTTGAACAGACCTTTGGCATCTTCCAGCAGCCAGGCCGGCGGCTGCTCGCTACGGGCTTCCAGGGCGGCGTGGATGTGCAGCATTAAACGGCCCCATTCGATCCAGTGGCCCGGAGTACCACCGAACGCGCGGAAGCGGTGCGCCGGGTTGTCTTTGTTGTAATCTGGCAGCGGGGTCCACTGGGTATCGAAGTGTTCGTTAACGCGATAATGATTATTTCTGGCGACGTCGTGAATAATGACGGAAGCCACGCGAATCGCGCGATCCAGCCATTTTTTGTCATGCGTTACGTCATAAACAATCAGGAAGGCTTCCACCGCGTGCATGTTGGCATTGCCGCCGCGGTACTCTTCGGTTTTGCTGAAGGCTTCGTCCCAGGACTCAAGGCACATCTGCTCTTCTTCACTCCAGAAATATTTATCAATAATTTCAATGGTGTAATCAAGCAGCTTACGGGCTTCCGGGTGACCGGTAGTGACGGCGCTGGCGGCGCCCAGCAGGGCGAAGAAGTGCTGATAACCCTGTTTGGAGGCATCCACCACGCCCTCGTCATTCACGCAGGCATACCAGCCGCCATATTTTTTATCGCGCAGTGCGCCGTTCATGGCTTTGATACCGTGATCAACCAACGAGTAAGCGCCAGGGCGGCCCATCGCCGCAGCAACGGAATAAACGTGCAGCATACGGGCGGTGATCCACAGATGTGTACCCATCTCTTCTTTGATTTGCCCTTTATTGCCCAGCCAGCCAAAACCAGTCGGTACTACGGCATTTTTACCAAAATCAAAGATGCGATCGGTTTCCTGTTCCAGCCAACGGTTGTGACTTAAGGTGTTAAACCATTTCATATCTGTATCCTCATCTTAACGGCGTTTAGCCATCATTTCGTCGACGATATCGCCAAGTTGTTGTAATTTCGGTGCGCAAACGTCACGCAACATCAGCTCGTTGTCTGGTAAACCGACGACCGACGCCCAGACGGCCCGACCGGCCAGGAAACCTGATGCGCCCGCCGTCATTGCCACGCGCACGGCACGTGGGAACAGTTTTTCGTCGACGCCGGAAGAGAGGATCACCCACGGCATATTGATATGGTCATTCAGACGTTGTGAAGCACTGAGAAGCTCCTGTTGCGGACCTTTACCGTAAAGCGGCATTTCAACTTTGTAGAGGTCTGCACCGCTGTCGCCCAGCTCTTTGGCGGCATCGATGATCGCTTGTTCGCGATCGAAGTTATCGCCACGACGCGGTGGGCGGACGACTGGCTCAATGATGCTCACCAGACCGTGCGAGTGGCACAGTTCGTTGAACTCTTTCACCATATCCAGGCGTTGCTGCGCATCTTCATCACTACGCCACAGCACCAGCAGTTTTAAGGCTTTGCCACCGTCTTGTTTGATTTGTAGCGGGTTGATTTTGCGGTCAATGACTACGCTATCTACCGGAATACCGTTGCCTGGGATGAACTCATCGGCGGCGACAATCATGGCGCAACTTGTGGCAATCGCGTTTTGCTCAACCACCTGGCGGTAGCAGAACTGTTGATCCACCAGAATCGCCGAGGCATAAGGTGAAAGGGCCTTCGCGGCGTTAACTTTGAAATCAGTTAAAACGCTATCGGCTACCGGAGTTGGCGCGCCAGCCGCAGCAAACATCATGCGCATGGCTTCGCGCTGATCGACTGCCAGCATGGCGAAACCGCCCGATGCGCGCGTAATGTCGTTGATGGTGTACTTATTCATTCATTTATTCCTTTATCCAGTCGTTACATTTTTACTTTGGCAGTCATCCCGGCACTGACACGGACCTGTTCCAGAATGGCGGACCAGTCCTGGCGACCGCGACCCGCTGCACGCGCCTGGTTGTAAACCTCCCGTGAGGCGGCCCCCAGCGGCATCGGCACATGCAACTGGTTGGCGACATCAAGGGCGATACCAAGATCCTTATGGGCAAGATCGATCATGAAGGCGGGAGAAAGATCCCCGCTGAGGACTTTGTTCGGCCAGGAAGTGGTGAAGTGACCTTTACCGGCAGCAGTGCCGCTCATTACCTTGACGGCAACATCGAAGGGAAGATTCAGGGCTTCGCACAAAACGGCGGCTTCTGCCGACAGCGCATTGAGCGCGATGCTCATGTAGTTGTTGATGAGCTTAACGCGGATACCCATGCCCGGACCGCCTGCGTTGATCAATTCGCTGCCCATTGCCATCAGCACGGGTGTAGCGCGTTCAACCTGTTCAGCAGTGCCGCCAGCCAGCAGTAGTAGAGTACCGGTAATGGCATTTGCGGAAGTACGGCCTACCGGAACATCCATCATGCTGAAGCCTCTGGCTTGCATATCGGCAATCAATTTATCGGTTTGCAGCGGATGGATGGTCGACATATCGATAACCAGCGCATCGGTAGATAAGCTTTCGCAAACGCCGTTTTCACCGAACAACACGCTGCGCACCAGATCGCCATTCGGCAACATGGTAATGATAAATTCGGCATCTTTAGTGGCCTGCGCCGGGTTGGCGGCGGGAGTCGCGCCTTTGTCTACCAGATGCCGCACGGCTTCGGCGTTCACATCGAAGACGTGAAGTTGATGCCCTTGCTGCAATAAATTGCTCGCCATTGGCGAACCCATTTGCCCTAAACCGATAAACGCGATTGCTGCCATAACTCTCTCCTGAATACAGTGATGTCACTTTTTGTCATTTATGACACGCTTTGTTTGTCTGTTTTTGATCGTATTTGTAATTTATGGTCAAAAAATTGACAGCCGTCACTTTTTAAACAATTGGTGAAATTAAAATGGACGTATCCAAAAATGCTTAAGGAATGACCATGATTCGTATTGCTTGTGTAGGTATTACCGTGATGGATCGCATCTATTACGTGGAAGGGTTGCCGAGCGAGAGCGGTAAATATGTGGCGAAAAATTACACCGAAGTCGGCGGCGGGCCTGCGGCAACGGCGGCGGTTGCGGCGGCAAGGCTGGGAGCGCAGGTCGATTTTATTGGGCGCGTCGGTGATGACGACACCGGCAACAGCCTGCTGGCAGAGCTGGAATCCTGGGGCGTTAATACCCGTTACATCAAACGGTATCACCAGGCGAAATCTTCGCAATCCGCCATCATGGTGGATGCCAAAGGTGAGCGGATAATCATTAACTATCCCAGCCCGGACCTGCTGCCTGACGCAGAGTGGTTGGAGGAAATTGATTTCTCTCAGTGGGATGTTGTGCTGGCAGACGTACGCTGGCACGACGGCGCTAAAAAAGCCTTTACCCTGGCGCGGCAGGCGGGCGTGATGACCGTGCTGGATGGTGACATTACGCCGCAGGATATCAGCGAGTTGGTGGCATTAAGCGATCACGCGGCCTTTTCAGAACCGGGTCTGGCGCGCTTAACTGGCGTGAAAGAGATGGCCAGCGCGCTAAAACAGGCACAAACGCTCACAAATGGTCATGTCTATGTTACCCAGGGCAGTGCAGGCTGTGACTGGCTGGAAAATGGCGGGCGTCAACATCAACCGGCCTTCAAAGTTGATGTGGTAGATACCACAGGTGCGGGCGATGTTTTTCACGGCGCATTGGCGGTGGCGCTGGCAACAGGTGGAGGTTTATCGGAGTCAGTCCGCTTCGCCAGCGGTGTAGCGGCGTTAAAATGCACGCGTCCCGGTGGACGAGCTGGGATCCCTGACTGTGATCAAACCCGATCTTTTTTGTCACTTTTTGTATAAAATGCCAGGGTGATGGTTTTTCGAGGAATTTTCATGAGCCTTACCGAACTAACCGGTAACCCGCGGCACGACCAACTCCTCATGCTGATCGCCGAGCGTGGGTATATGAATATTGATGAACTGGCAAATCTGCTGGATGTCTCCACGCAGACGGTTCGCCGGGATATTCGTAAATTAAGCGAGCAAGGACTGATTACGCGCCATCACGGTGGCGCAGGACGAGCTTCCAGCGTCGTCAACACTGCTTTCGAGCAGCGTGAGGTTTCGCAAACAGAGGAAAAAAAAGCCATCGCGGAAGCGGTGGCTGACTATATTCCTGACGGATCGACGATTTTTATTACTATCGGCACCACGGTTGAGCATGTTGCCCGTGCGTTGCTCAATCATAACCACCTGCGGATCATTACCAATAGTCTGCGTGTGGCGCACATTCTTTATCACAACCCGCGCTTTGAAGTGATGGTACCAGGCGGCACGTTGCGTTCGCATAACAGCGGTATCATCGGCCCTTCTGCGGCGTCGTTTGTTGCTGATTTCCGCGCTGATTATCTGGTTACAAGCGTTGGTGCGATTGAGAGTGATGGCGCGTTGATGGAATTTGATGTCAATGAAGCCAATGTTGTGAAAACTATGATGGCGCATGCGAGAAATATTCTGCTGGTTGCCGATCACACCAAATATCACGCGTCCGCAGCGGTAGAGATTGGCAATGTAGCGCAGGTCACCGCGCTTTTTACCGATGAGGAACCACCCGCCGCCTTGAAATCGCGCTTACAGGATAGCCAAATCGAAATCATCCTTCCCCAGGACGACGCGTAGATTTTTGTGACAGCTTGCATACCTTCACATGTGGGCGCGTAGCCAAACCCCTCCTTTCCCGCTACAGTTAATTTCCTGTGGCGAGAAAGGAGGCAAAAATGCTCTATATCTTTGATTTAGGTAATGTGATTGTCGATATCGACTTTAACCGTGTGCTGGGAACCTGGAGCGATTTAACGCGCGTTCCGCTGGCATCTCTGAAGAAGAGTTACCATATGGGCGAGGCGTTTCATCAGCATGAGCGCGGGGAGATCAGCGATGAAGAATTCGCTGAAGCGCTGTGCCATGAGATGGCCCTACCGCTAAGTTACGAACAGTTCTCCCACGGCTGGCAGGCGGTGTTTGTCGCGCTGCGCCCGGAAGTGATCGCCATCATGCAGAAACTGCGTGAGCAGGGGCATCGTGTGGTGGTGCTTTCCAATACCAACCGCCTGCATACCACCTTCTGGCCGGAGGAATACCCGGAAATCCGCACCGCCGCCGACCATATCTATCTGTCGCAAGATCTGGGCATGCGCAAACCTGAAGCGCGAATTTACCAGCATGTTTTGCAGGCAGAAGGTTTTTCACCCAGCGATACGGTCTTTTTCGACGATAACGCCGATAATATAGAAGGAGCAAATCAGCTAGGCATTACCAGTATTCTGGTGAAAGATAAAACCACCATCCCGGACTATTTCGCGAAGGTGTTATGCTAAAAACGATTCAGGAAAAAGCCAGGCATCGTACCCGTCCGCTATGGGCCTGGCTGAAACTACTCTGGCAACGCATTAATGAGGACAACATGACAACCCTGGCAGGTAACCTTGCCTATGTGTCGTTACTCTCATTAGTGCCGCTGGTTGCCGTTGTTTTTGCGCTTTTTGCCGCTTTTCCCATGTTCTCAGACGTTAGTATCCAGCTGCGTCACTTTATTTTTGCCAACTTTCTGCCTGCCACAGGCGACGTTATTCAGCAATATATTGAACAGTTTGTTGCTAATTCCAACAAGATGACCGCCGTCGGGGCATGTGGTCTGATCGTCACAGCGTTACTGTTGATGTATTCCATCGATAGCGCACTAAATGCCATCTGGCGCAGTAAGCGGGCGCGCCCCAAAATTTACTCATTTGCTGTGTACTGGATGATCCTGACGCTGGGGCCACTGCTGGCGGGGGCCAGTCTGGCGATCAGCTCCTATCTGCTCTCCCTGCGCTGGGCGAGCGATCTCAATACTGTCATCGACAATGTGCTGCGCATTTTTCCGCTGCTGTTGTCGTGGATCTCCTTCTGGTTGCTTTACAGTGTTGTTCCCACCATCCGTGTACCGAATCGCGACGCGATTGTCGGCGCGTTTGTCGCCGCACTCCTGTTCGAAGCAGGAAAGAAAGGTTTCGCGCTTTATATCACCATGTTCCCGTCATATCAGCTCATTTATGGCGTCCTGGCAGTGATCCCCATTCTCTTCGTCTGGGTCTACTGGACGTGGTGTATCGTCTTGCTTGGCGCGGAAATTACTGTCACTCTCGGGGAATACCGCAAACTAAAACAAGCAGCTGAACAAGAAGAAGACGACGAACCATGATTGCATTAATTCAACGCGTAACCCGTGCCAGCGTCACCGTGGAGGGAGAAGTGACGGGCGAAATTGGCGCGGGACTTTTGGTGTTATTGGGTGTCGAAAAGGATGACGACGAACAGAAAGCAAACCGTCTGTGCGAGCGAGTGCTCGGCTATCGCATCTTCAGTGATGCCGAAGGCAAGATGAATCTCAACGTGCAACAGGCGGGCGGCAGTGTGCTGGTGGTTTCCCAGTTCACCCTTGCCGCAGATACCGAACGAGGGATGCGGCCAAGCTTCTCCAAAGGCGCATCGCCGGATCGCGCAGAGGCGTTATATGACTATTTCGTCGAACGCTGCCGTCAGCAGGAGATGAACACGCAAACAGGACGCTTCGCTGCCGATATGCAGGTATCGCTGGTCAATGATGGTCCCGTGACATTCTGGTTGCAGGTATGAGCCAGCTTCCAGGATTGTCACGGGAAACAAGAGAGAGTATCGCTATGTATCACCTTCGGGTTCCACAAACAGAAGAAGAATTAGAGCGCTACTATCAGTTCCGCTGGGAGATGTTGCGTAAGCCCCTGCATCAACCGAAAGGTTCTGAACGCGACGCATGGGATGCGATGGCGCATCACCAGATGGTCGTCGATGAACAGGGTAATCTGGTGGCGGTGGGGCGTCTGTATATCAATGCCGATAATGAAGCCTCCATTCGCTTTATGGCCGTTCATCCCGACGTGCAGGACAAAGGTCTGGGGACGCTGATGGCGATGACCCTGGAGTCGGTAGCGCGCCAGGAAGGCGTTAAACGCGTGACCTGTAGCGCCCGTGAAGACGCGGTGGAGTTTTTCGCCAAGCTGGGGTTTGTTAATCAGGGAGAAATCACCACACCGACTACTACGCCGATTCGCCATTTTTTGATGATTAAACCCGTCGCCACTCTGGATGATATTTTGCATCGCGGCGACTGGTGCGCACAGCTCCAGCAGGCGTGGTACGAACATATCCCGTTAAGCGAAAAAATGGGCGTGCGCATTCAGCAATATACCGGGCAAAAATTTATCACTACCATGCCGGAAACCGGCAATCAGAATCCGCACCATACGCTGTTTGCCGGGAGTTTATTCTCGCTGGCAACGCTCACCGGTTGGGGGCTTATCTGGCTGATGCTGCGCGAAAGGCACCTCGGCGGCACTATTATTCTCGCTGATGCGCATATCCGTTACAGCAAGCCAATTAGCGGTAAACCACATGCGGTAGCCGACCTTGGCGCGTTAAGCGGTGATCTCGACCGTCTGGCGCGCGGACGTAAAGCGCGGGTACAGATGCAGGTCGAAATCTTTGGCGACGATACGCCAGGTGCGGTGTTTGAAGGCACGTATATCGTTCTGCCCGCAAAGCCATTTGGCCCGTATGAAGAGGGTGGGAACGAAGAAGAGTAGGGCGTTTTTACTTATCAATAAACGCTTCAGCCGGGAGGTTAAAACGCTCGCTTAACGCCTTGATATGGCGAACGGTGAGCGCCCGGCGACCATTAAGAATATTACTCACATTGGATTTAGAGCCAAGTTCTTGTGCCAAATCAGCCGCTTTAAGTCCATGTTGATCCATGAGGATCCGTAACAGACTTACGCCGCACGGGGTCGATGCTAATCGTTGATTGAAATGCTGAAATTCCGGAGCGTTATTTTCATATTCGCGGATACGCGCGCTGAGTAATTCAAACAAAGGGTTTTCCAGATCGTCACGATCGACTAAAAATTCGATCAGTTTCAGCGCCTTATGGTATTCCTCTTGATCCGCTTTAGGGCCACATAAAGGGATGTCTTTTACTGCGTGGGTGAAGGTCTTAACCAGCATTTCAAAATTGGCCGAGTCTTCTGCTGGAGTGTGATGGGTTCTCATTTTTATGGCTCCGGTACCAGGTTGTGAGTCGGTCATATTCATTGTGGGTAACAATATGTTTGACAAAACATTTTTGGAGCCTGAAATCGATATAGGCTATAAGCCGTAAATGATTGCCTGCAATATTAATAACCCACCATTTATCTCTGTATTTAAAGTTATCCAGAGAGGAAATATATCTTTTCATCTCACCCGGATCGCTAAACGCTCTTTTCTCAAGGAGATTTAATAAATCAATAAGTGCATCCTCGTAAAGTGGAAAGCGTTTTATCGCCTCGTTAAAAGGCTTGTGGCTGATAACATGCATGGTGTAATTCCATTACGAGTTTTCAACCTGAAAACACTGTAAAGCAGACCTGTGATATTTTCAAGTTGAAAACAAATTTTCTCTGGATCCGGAGCTATCTGCCTGCTCTCCAGGCCACATCCCGTAGCGCCGTACGCGCTGCCTCGCTGATAAAATCACGTGGGTGACCCGTGGTGATAAACTCTGCAATTCCTTTTTCAAGTGCCATTATAGAACTCATTTTACTGTATGAATGTACAGATTTATACGCCCGTTTTTGCTGGATGGAAACAGGGAAATTCGCGGGCGTTAAAATTCTGGAAAGCGCCTCGCAAAAACAAAACAACATGCAAAAATCAGCTTTTGTTAATTAATTTTCTGACGTAATTTTCACACATAAATTAATGAACAATATATGTAAGGTAGTGGTAATGGCGATGAATACGGTTTTTCTTCATTTATCAGAAGAGACAATTAAACGGCTGAATAAACTCAGGGGCTGGCGTAAGGTTTCGCGATCTGCAATTTTACGCGAAGCGGTAGAGCAATATCTGGAGCGGCAGCAATTTCCGGTGCGTAAAGCAAAGGGTGACAGGCAAAGGGGGGAGGTAGTTAGTGTTGACGATCAGTGTAAGGAGCATAAGGAATGACAAAAAATTTTCATTCTTGAATATAAAAAAGCCAGATGCCCTTATTCTGGTATTAATACAAGGCTGTTTTACTTGAACTTATAATAACTGCAACTGTTACATCGTATCTGGAAAACGCCTCGCGCAATACGAGAGATTTTGCGGGAATAGCAGGTGTCGTCACACCCTATGAACTGTAATCCGGGCGACCTGCGCCACCCGGAAAACTTCAGAGATTACTCTCCTTCCCCCGGAAACAGGAACGGGTTGATGGAACTACGGGCATAGCCTTCTTGTTCCATTCGCGCGTCCAGCACCAGAGAGGCGAGGTCATCTGCCACGGCTTCAACTTTTGGCTCTTTTTCCTGATAAAGAATCTTCAGGTAAGTGCCGCAGTCATCACAGCTTTCGGCTTTAATTGCAGCCTGTTCGTCATCCAGCGACCAGTAGTGCAGTTTGCCGCTCTGTTCGCAGTTGCTGCATTTTACGCGCACTACGTGCCATTCGGTTTCACACAGGTTGCAGTGCAGATAACGTAGCCCCTGAGTGGTGCCAATTTGCACCATGCTGGAAACCGGCATGGAACCACAAACCGGGCAATATTGACGTTGTTCGCCGTATTCTGCGCGGGCTTTGCCGGGGATCAGGTTGGCCATCTGCGCCCAGTAGAGTGACAGTGCCGCCCAGATAAACGGCGCTTTATCACTGCTAACGGACGAGAAATCAGAGGCAAACAGTGCGCTGGCCATATCTTCCAGCTCCTGAGTTGATGCCTTCTCCAGATTCTCAATCACTGCCAGCGCCGGGCCGCTCATTTCTGGTTTCAGTTCAGCAATCAGCGCCATCAGTAGCTTTTGCCAGTGCTTATCACGCGGCAGGACGTGAATATCCAGCGGTGGCTTGCCTTGTGCGCTGGCTTCTTTAATGCGCGCAGTCAGATCCATCTCCAGCGGATGGTCGTACAGCACCACTTCCTGGGCATGAGCGATAAGCGCAGCAAAGCGCAGATAATCACCTAGCGGATTATTTTCTGCCAGTTCGCGCAGACGCTCGGCGCGGCGGTTGTATAAATTTTTGAGCCGAGGGAACAATAACGGCGGAATCATATCCGCCGTACGTTTCTCGCTCGAACCCAGCTCATCTTGCGGGATTATGCGAATACTCATTCAGCTTTCTTTTCCGTTGTCTTGCGGACCTCACGGTACCAGCGAGGGTGATGTTTCTTCGCCCATGCGCTGGTAACCCATCCTTCCACCATGGCGGTAATCGTGCCTTTCACCCAAAGGGCGGCGTAGATATGCACCATGATAACCACAATTAACGCCACTGCGGCAAATGAATGCAGCATTAACGCGAATCGGATCACCGGGATTGAGAAAGCAGGCGCAAAATAAGGACGCCAGATAATCACACCGCTCACCAGCAGCAGGACCAGGAAAATAATCGCCGCCCAGAAAACGCATTTCTGACCGAAGTTATAACGCCCGGTGTCACCTACTTCCTCGTTGACGACGATCTTACGAATATTCTTCGCCCAAAAGATATCATCCCGATTGATTAGGTTGTGATGCCAGTAACGGAAAAACATGATGATGAACGAGGCAAACATAACCACGCCGACAAACGGGTGCAGAATTCGCGCCAGTTGCGGTGTGCCCATGATTTGCATCAACCAGTTGAAGGACGGGAACAAAAAGCCCAGCCCGCTCACCGCCGCCAGGATGAAGCAGAAGGCGGTTACCCAGTGGTTGATACGTTCCGGCGCGGTGTAGCGCACGATGGTGTCACGTCGTTTCATTTGCGCTCCTCGTCTTTCTCTTCGTGCAGATTGTTCTCTTCCTCATCCGCACGGTTCGGACCGACACCCACGTAGTGGAAGATACTGGCCGCAAAGGTAGCTGCAAAACCAACAGCCGCGAGCGGTTTCCAGATGCCTTTCCAGAACTTCACGGTTTCGCTGATTTCCGGGTTCTCCGGCAAGCCATGATACAGATTCGGCTTGTCAGCATGGTGCAGCACGTACATCACGTGTGTACCACCAACGCCTGCCGGATCGTACAGGCCCGCATTGTCGTAACCACGGGTTTTCAATTCAGCCACGCGCTCGCTCGCCAGCGTTTTCATTGACTCTTTCGTACCGAAGTGAATCGCCCCCGTCGGGCAGGTCTTCACGCAGGCCGGTTCTTGCCCAACTACCACGCGGTCAACGCACAGCGTACATTTGTAGACGCGGTTGTCTTCCGGGTTGAGGCGCGGGATATCGAACGGACAGCCCGCAATGCAGTAACCGCAGCCAATGCACTGCTCGGACTGGAAGTCGACGATGCCGTTGGCATACTGAATAATTGCCCCTTCCGCCGGACACGCTTTCAGGCAGCCCGGATCGGAACAGTGCATACAGCCGTCTTTGCGGATCAGCCATTCCAGTTTGTCGTTCTGCTCCACTTCCGAGAAGCGCATTACCGTCCACGATTTGGCGCTTAAATCATTGGGGTTGTCGTACACCCCAATGTTATTGCCAACGGTATCGCGAATGTCGTTCCACTCTGAACACGCCACCTGACAGGCTTTACAGCCGATACAGGTGGTGACGTCGATAAGTTTCGCCACTTCTTCCTGGAAGTCCCGCGCCTGAGGCGCGGGGGTCAGACCGTTAGTCGCGGAACGACGAATGATATCTTGAGATTGGTAAGCCATATTTCGTCTCCGTTTACCCTTCATCTTTCAGCTTGCAGGTTCGCTGGCTTCCTTATTCATCCCGGTCACATAGTGTTTCTATGCTCCCGGTCTTCATGGCGTCGCCAGCTCCCTGCAATCTGAAATCTATTGGGTATCCACCTTTTCCACATTCACGAGGAAGGATTTAAACTCTGGCGTCTGCGTGTTCGCATCACCAACGAATGGCGTTAACGTATTGGCAATAAAGCCTTTTTTCGCAACGCCTTCATAGCCCCAGTGAATCGGAATACCGATGGTATCGATATCTTTGCCGTTCGCTTTCAGCGTGCGAATACGTTTGGTCACCACCGCTTTGGCTTTGATATAGCCACGGTTGGAGGAGACTTTCACGGTATCGCCCTGGGCAATGCCCAGTTTATTCGCCAGCGACTCACCGATTTCCACAAACTGCTCTGGCTGCAAAATCGCGTTCAATAGCGCGTGTTTGGTCCAGTAGTGGAAGTGCTCGGTCAGACGATAGGTGGTTCCGACATACGGGAATTTATCGGCTTTACCTAATGCTTCGGCGTCGTCTTTAAAGATACGTGCAGCCGGATTCGAGATAACGTTTGGATGCAGCGGGTTAGTTCCCAGCGGCGTTTCAAACGGCTCGTAGTGTTCCGGGAACGGACCTTCCGCCATCTTATCGAGGGCAAACAGACGCCCCATGCCTTCCTGCTGCATGATAAACGGCCCGACGCCACTGCCCGGAGGCGCTGCGCTGTAGTCCGGAATATCCCAGCCGGTCCACTTGGTGCCATCCCATTTCAGCAACTGACGCTTCGGATCCCACGGGTTACCCTGCGGGTCTGCGGAGGCGCGGTTATACAGAATGCGGCGGTTAAGCGGCCATGCCCATGCCCAGCCCAGCGTGTTACCGAGGCCAGACGGATCGGCGTTATCGCGACGCGCCATCTGGTTGCCTTCCGGCGTCCAGCTACCGGCGAAAATCCAGCAGCCACAGGAGGTGGTGCCGTCATCGCGCAGCTGGGCGAACGAGCTAAGTTGTTGGCCTTTCTTAACGATAACCGCACCGGTTGCCGGATCGGTAATATCGGCCAGCGCCTTACCGTTGCTCTCCATCGCTACTTCTTCAGAAGATGGCTCATGCGGAATGGCGTAGTTCCAGGTCATGTTCAGCACCTGATCCGGGTTCGCGCCACCCTGTTCGGCATACATCTTGCGCAAGCGCAGGAAGATACCGGAGAGGATCTCGCCGTCAGTCAGCGCAATCCCCGGGGCGTCCGCACCCTTCCAGTGCCACTGTAACCAGCGACCGGAGTTAACGATAGAACCGTTCTCTTCCGCGAAGCAGGTCGATGGCAGACGGAACACTTCGGTCTGGATCTTCGACGAGTCAACTTCGTTCAGCTCACCGTGGTTCTGCCAGAAGTTGGAGGTTTCAGTGTTCAGCGGGTCGATGGTCACGAGGAATTTCAGTTTCGACAGACAACCGATCACTTTGTTTTTGTTCGGGAATGAGGCAACCGGGTTAAAGCCCTGGCAGATATAGCCATTGACCTTGCCCTCTTTCATCATCTCGAAGTATTGCAGGACGTCGTAGCCTTTATCCCACTTCGGCAACCAGTCAAAGCCCCAGCTATTTTCCGCCGTCGCTTTATCACCAAAGAATGCCTTCATCATCGAGACGAAGAATTTCGGGTAGTTGCTCCAGTAGTTTACCTGACCTTCCAGCAGCGGTTTCGGTGTGCTGGCGGCGAGGTAGGTTTGCAGATCGGTCTGCTTCTCGCTTGGCAGCGTCATGTAACCTGGCAGGCTCTGTGACAGCAGCCCCAGGTCCGTCAGCCCCTGAATGTTGGAGTGACCGCGCAGGGCGTTAACGCCGCCGCCAGCCATGCCCATATTGCCGAGGAGCAACTGGATCATCGCCATCGTACGAATGTTCTGCGCGCCAACGGAGTGTTGCGTCCAGCCGAGGGCATACAGGAACGAGGCAGTTTTATCGTGAGCACTGGTTTCTGCGATGTATTCGCAGACTTTCAGGAACGCGTCTTTTGGCGTACCACAAATGTTTTCAACCACATCTGGCGTATAGCGGGAAACGTGCTGTTTCAGCAAATTCCATACACAGCGCGGATGTTGCAGCGTGGTATCGCGTTTGGCGAAGCCGTTTTCGTCCAGCTCGTAAGTCCAGCTGGATTTATCGTACTTGCGTTTTTCCGCGTCGTAGCCGGTGAACAGGCCATCTTCAAAGCCGTAATCCTCACGCACAATCAGGCTGGCGTTGGTATAAGCTTCGGTGTATTCGCGGTTGAATTTTTCATTGTTCAGCAGGTACAGCAATACGCCTGACAGGAAAGCAATGTCAGTACCGGAACGAATAGGGGCATAGTAGTCAGCCACCGCCGCCGTACGCGTAAAGCGAGGATCGATAACAATCAGCTTTGCGCCGTTGTGAATTTTGGCTTCCATCGCCCAGCGGAACCCGACCGGGTGAGCTTCAGCGGCGTTACCGCCCATCACCACGACGAGGTTGGCGTTCTTGATGTCGACCCAGTGGTTGGTCATCGCACCGCGACCAAATGTTGGAGCAAGACTTGCTACCGTTGGTCCGTGTCAGACACGCGCCTGGTTGTCGACCGCGAGCATACCCAGCGCGCGGGAGAATTTTTGCGTTAAATAGCCGGTTTCGTTACTCGACGCGGAAGCACACAGCATCCCGGTGGAGAGCCAGCGGTTAACAGTCACGCCTTCGGCGTTTTGCGCAATGTAGTTAGCATCGCGGTCTTCTTTCATCAGTTTGGCGATGCGATCAAACGCTTCTTCCCAACTGATTTGCTGCCATTTATCAGAACCTGGCGCACGATATTCCGGGAACTTCAGACGGCTTTCGGAGTGGATGAAATCCACCAGGCCAGCGCCTTTCGGACAAAGCGCACCGCGGTTTACCGGGTGATCCGGGTCACCTTCGATATGGAAGATAGATGCTTTGGCGTTTTTTGCTCCGTCACCGAGGCTGTACATCAACAGCCCGCAACCAACAGAACAATAGGTGCAGGTATTACGGGTTTCGCGGGTGCGCAGCAGTTTATACTGCCGTGTTTCCGCTAGCGCTACGCCGGGCGCAAAGCCCAGTGCCGCTGCCGTGGTGCCTGCCATACCGCCAGCGCAGATCTTAAAGAACTGCCTTCTGCTGACCTGCATGGATTGCTCCTTGTTTCGACATTGTCACGTCCCATTTACATTCGCTTGCTGAGTGTGCAGGGAGTGGGAGTTATTTTTCTTTGCGGAAGGGGCCGCAAAGGTCCAGAATTGGCTCAATTTCCCTCCATCCAGGAAGGGTTTGTAACAGAATACCATAATGTTGGTGTGCGTGTTCTTATCTGGTTAAGAGAAAGTGAAAAAAACACAGCAAAAAGAAATCAAAAATGTGACAAATGTCACAGGCGTTAGCCAAATTGAGTTATGGCGTCGTGACGATTTACAACACCCTCGGTTGGACGAGGTGGCGGAAGAAGTTCCCGTTGCGCTGGTGTACAACGGTATTTCGCATGTGGTGATGATGGCATCGCCCAAAGACCTTGAACTTTTTGCGCTCGGTTTTTCGCTTTCCGAAGGAATTATCGAAAGCCCACGCGATATTTTCGGTATGGATGTTGTTCCTTCCTGTAACGGTCTGGAAGTGCAAATTGAGCTTTCCAGCCGTCGCTTTATGGGGCTTAAAGAGCGCCGCCGGGCGCTGGCCGGGCGCACGGGCTGTGGTGTATGTGGCGTAGAACAGCTTAATGACATCGGTAAACCGGTACAGCCGCTGCCGTTCACCCAGACGTTTGATCTCAACAAACTGGATGACGCTTTGCGCCATCTCAACGATTTCCAGCCAGTGGGGCAACTGACCGGTTGTACCCACGCCGCCGCCTGGATGTTGCCATCTGGCGAACTGGCGGGCGGACATGAAGACGTGGGCCGCCATGTGGCGCTGGATAAACTGCTGGGTCGCCGGGCGCAAGAGGGCGAAAGCTGGCAGCAAGGTGCGGTGCTGGTTTCCAGCCGTGCCAGTTATGAAATGGTGCAAAAGTCGGCGATGTGCGGCGTAGAGATTTTGTTTGCGGTGTCTGCCGCGACCACGCTTGCTGTAGAAGTCGCCGAGCGTTGTAATTTGACGCTGGTGGGCTTTTGTAAGCCGGGTCGGGCCACGGTTTATACTCATCCGCAGCGGTTGATTCATAATTAAAGAAAAACCGCAATTCGCAGTCTGGATTGCGGTTTTATTTTTCTATTAAATAATCCTCAATATATTATTCAGCAGTTAAATAATAATTGCACTACAAGAAATTATCTCGTTAACTCCGGTTTATATCGATATACTCCAGTCGCATTAATCCTTTAAGGATTAATCATTATTTATATAAGACATTTTGTTTTAATCATCGCGTCAATAAATAAATGTTTCCGATGCGTGAATGAAAATAACAAACCTTGCACCGGTTGTAAAAAACAGCAATGTATTTTCAATAAGTAGGTGATGGATTATGAGTATTGAAAAATGAGTACATTACAGTTACCTGGCAGTTCATATTCTACAGAAGTTAATTTAAACGGCTTAATTGAGGTGCTCAGTAAGCATCTTTACTCCACTCCCGTGGTTGCCGTGCGCGAGCTGGTGCAGAACGGCCATGATGCGATCGTGCGTCGCAGGATTGAGCAGCCCGATGCGCCGACAGATAACATGATTCGTGTGGTGGCAGATGTGGCGAAGTCCACCATCACCATTACCGATACCGGTGCGGGTCTGACAGAAAGCGAAATTCACGGCTTCCTGGCTACAGTGGGCGTGGGTTATACCCGAATGTTGCGCCAGCAAGATGATGACACAGGGCTTATTGGTATGTTCGGCCTCGGGTTTTTGTCAGCGTTTGTGCTGGCAAAAGAGGTCACGGTGTTGACCACATCCTGGCAAACACCGGGTCAGAGCTGGAAATACCACTCTACTGACGGGCAAAAATATACCGTTACGCCGCATCAGTCCTCGGAAACGGGTACGCAGGTGATCCTGACGCTTAAAGAAGAGTACAGCCATCTGGCGAGTAACAATTTGCTGAACCGCGTTCTTTCCCGCTACTGCATATTGCTGCACGAACCGGTCTTTGTCGGCGATGCCAGCGAGTCGGTAAATAAACTTCAACCACCATGGCGTGAAGTTGCCCCCGAAGGCGTGACCATGCACCGCGCGCTGGTGCAGCGTAAAAATCTCGCCTTTGCCGCCCAGTTTGAATCCTCCTTCGAACCGATTTGTACTATTCCGGTGGTGCCAGCAGGGATGAGCGATGCAGTGGGGATTTTATGGATTCAGGATGGCGCAACCTACGGCACCAGCGATAACCGCAACCTGTCGCTGTTTTTGCGCGGCATGTTACTGGATGACGAAGCGCGTGAGCTGTTACCGCCCTGGGCCGGATTTATTGGCGGCGTGATTGAGTCATCGAAACTGACGCCGACGGCGAGCCGGGAAGATCTCCAGCGCGACGAAACCTGGGTTGCGGTGCAGGAGGCGTTAAAAGAGGCGCTGATTTCTGGTTTGTCCGATCTCGCACAAAATCAGCCAGAAATCTGGCGGCGTGTATTAATGCGCCATAACGAAGCGTTGCTTGGCGCAGCGTTGTGTGATGACCGTCTGTTTGATTTGCTCAAAGACCGTTTGCAGGTGCCTACCTCAAAAGGTGCGCTGCTGGCAAAAGATTTACGCATTAATAACAGCATTCATATTCTGTTAAGCCGCGATGGCGGTTTTGAAGAGATGTTGTTCCACATTCTGCAACGACCCGTTGCGCGTGGCGATCGCTATGCCGTGGTGCCATTTTTACGCCGCTGGGCGCTGTTATATCACTGCCGGATTATTGAAGTCGGTACACAAACGGGTAATGAACAGTTGTTCAGCCTTGCGGAATTACCCGAAGAGCAGATTGCTTATCTGGAAGAGCATCTTTGCGACGGTGAGCAATTAATCATCTCCCGCTTCGAACCCGCCGTTTTACCATTAGTGGTAACACCAGATCGCGAAGCAGAATTAAAACAAATTCTCGAACAGGATGACGCGGATAAACGTATTAGCACCGCAGCGTTAATGCTGGCGCGGCAATTCACCTCGCAAATCCAAAAGACCAAAACGTCAAGTCTGTATATCAATCTCAATAACCCCTGCATTATGCAACTGGTGACGGCATTACAACATCAGCAACAGCCAGCGGCGGCATTACGGTTATTAAAATCGCTGAAAGTGATTTTGTGCTCCAGCGGTAATAAAGAACAGCAATGGGATTTACACCAGGCACTGGAAGATTTTACTCAGGTTATTCCTGTCTTAATTAATCAAGGAAAATAAAATGGATACATGGGAGTGGTACAACAAATATAGCCAGGAGTTGCGTGATGCCGGGCAGGAGTATATTCCGCAGATAATTGATGATTTTTCTGAAGGTGTTTTACATCTGCAAATGGAAAAGTGCGATTCGTTATTACCGGAAATGAAAGCATTGAATCAAGTGGCCAAAAATCCGTGGCTGGAAATATTTATCGGGCACTGGGAGATGCGCCATCGTCTGACTAACTACGAAGAAGGCGAAAAAGTACTGCCAGACGTAGTGGCGCTGTTTGAAAAAGCGCACCGGGAAGAGGCAAAAGATTGCCCGCAATCTATCTGCGTCACGCAGGATTTATCCGCTTGCTACGAGAATATAGATGCCCCTGGCTGGGCCAATGAACGTATGGCGGTATGTGAAGAAACCATCGCGCGCATTGATCCGACCTGGAGCTGCTTTATGTGTTTATCCTGCGAATATGCCAGTGCGCTGATGGATTCCAACAGAACAGAAGAGGCGTTGGCTTATATCGACAGGCAAATCGACGCGGTAAAAGCATCGGGGAGTGAATATTTAGAAGCACTGCTGGCAACCCGTGCCGATATTTTGGTTGCCCTTCATCGTTACGATGAAGCGCGAGAAGTGATTGATGAACTGGCAAAAGAAAATGATTATTGGGGACGCGACCGCATCAATTATCAACTCAAAAAACTGTACATCATGGCGTTATGCGGGCAGGACAAAGAAGTCTGGGAGGAATTGCCGCGTTGGTCAGATCTGACTCCCTATTCATGGGGACCATGGCTGAAGATTATTACTGAATTACTTCCCCGCAATCCACAAAGAAACCACTGGCAACTGGCGCGAATCATTCAAAAAATGCTGGAGCACCGTTCACAGGCCGGGGCGCACCGCAAAGTGGTTGATCTGGCGAAACTGCAAATTACCCTGGCGCTGGAGCGAGAATCTGTCTGGGTTGCCAAAATGGCGATGAAACTGGCTCAGCGGCACATACCGAAATTACGCGCGTTGCTGGGCGTTGATCGCGAGTTTCTTGAACTTAGTGAAAAAATCGTCGCTAAAGAGGCGGAACAGCTTGCTCGACCGGTGGTAGAAATACCTGAAAACAGTGATGAAGAAACGCAGCCCGATCCGGAAAAAGACGTCGAAATATTCCGCCGCGCTTACCTGAACACGCCAGATGATACGGAATTGCTGGGCAAGCTGGTCAATGCGTTAAACGCCTGCAATGCGATTGATGAATCGATTGAACTCCTGCAACGCTACGTTGAAAGCCACATCCAGGAAGATAACAATCTCTGCTTTGATCTGCTGGATCTCCTGCTTAACCGTGGCGATCAGCAAGCGATCGAACACCTGGCGAAGCAGTATGAACAGGCGGAGTTACTACATATGGCGTTGTGGTTCCGTGCGCGGGTGATCAACCAACAGGAAGACTGGAGCGGGCTTGAGGTAATTGGTCAACAATTGCTGGAAAACGAAAAAGGGCGTGAGTGGCCAGGCGTTTATCGCATGTGCTCCTGGGCAGCACAAAAACAGGAAGCCTGGGATCGGCAGCTGGATTATTTACAGCAATTGCAGCAACTTATGATTAGCCGTGAAGAAGATATTCGTAATCTCCAGTGGGATATCATGGCGACCGCCAGCATCTTACAACAATGGGATTTGGTGCGAACTATCGCCGCAGAACTGGAAATCGAACTCACGGAAGGCGAAGGTTTTATCGACGAAAAATGGGGACTACTGAATATCCGTTTCCGGGAAAACTTCGAATACCGCTATTACTATGCCCAGCGGATTGGACCGGTAACGGCAAGGATCATTGAACCAACCTACCGGACAGATTACCCACAACATGTTGATGAAATTGTCGTTTTCGATGCGGAAATGTTGAATACCCGACCTGAAGACGAAGAAGAGCAGAAGAATTTCACGCCACTTTATGGGTGTCTGAAAACCATTATCCCGACCGAGTACGGCGAGTCCTGGTTCTGTGAAGGCGTTATGCCTGGTGAAGAAGAGTTTAATGCTTTCCGTGAGGCGCTCCGTGAACGAAACTGGTACTACTGGAGCAACAGTAATGATGACTATACGTTAACTGATAGTCATCAGGGAGAAGATGCAGAGCCGCTGCCTGCGTTCTACTTTGTTATCAGCGCACCGCGTTCGGTTGCCAAAGCCGATATCGATAAAACGTTAAGCACGCTAACCGCTGACTGGGAACATCCGTTGTGCTGGTGGCGTCTTGCCAAAGAAGCCGGAGCGAATGAAGAGAAGCATGCCGCTATTGCCGAACGCTACGGGATGTAGTGCATGATTAATAGCGGGGGGCATGACACTCCCTCCTGCAAAGGTTGTGCTGTTAATTAAAATAAGTCCTGTGATTTATAAATTAAATTACAGGGCTTATTCACTTTGTGAATATTATCGATTTATTTATAAACAAAACGCGTGTAGTGACATTTTCTTTTTTCATTTATTATATTCACTCTCTTATTTATCTATTTATAAGGCAATTAAATGAAAAGGAATTTATTATCTTCCGCTATTATAGTCGCCATAATGGCCCTCGGTATCACTGGTTGTGATGATAAAAAAGCCGAAACAGAAACTCCCCCGCCCGCCAATAGTCAACCTGCCGCGCCAGCTCCTGAAGCGAAACCTACTGAAGCCCCCGTTGCAAAAGCAGAAGCTAAACCTGAAACGCCTGCGCAACCGGTGGTCGATGAGCAAGCAGTTTTCGACGAAAAAATGGATGTCTATATCAAGTGCTACAACAAGTTACAGATCCCTGTACAGAGCAGTCTGGCGCGTTATGCTGACTGGCTGAAAGATTTTAAACAGGGGCCGACGGGTAAAGAGAGCCATGTTTATGGGATCTACAGCATTAGTGAATCCAATCTCACTGAGTGTGAAAAAGGAATAAAAAGAGTCGTGGCGTTAACGCCTGTGCTGGAGCCCATTGATGGCGTGGCGTTGAATTATATTAATGCCGCAGTCGCGTTGGGGAATACCATTAACGAAATGGATAAGTATTACACACAGGAAAATTATAAAGACGATGCGTTTGCGAAAGGCAAAACGCTGCACCAGACATTCTTAAAAAATCTTGAAGCCTTTGAGCCTGAAGCAGAATCTTATCACGCGGCGATTCAGGAAATTAATGATAAGCGCCAGCTTGCAGAACTGAAAAATATTGAACAAAGAGAAGGGAAAACATTCCACTACTACTCTTTGGCGGTCATGATTTCAGCGAAACAAATTAATAACCTGATATCGCAAGAGAATTTTGACGCCGAAGCGGCAATGAAGAAAGTGACTGAACTTGAAACGCTGGTGGCGCAGGCCAAAGAAGTGAGTAAAGACAGTATGAATTCTCTCTTCACAGGTGCAGCAGACCGATATCAACTCGCAGCTAAAAAATATGTTCGCCGCGTCAGAGATAAAGTCCCGTACTCTGACTGGGATAAAGAGCAACTTCAGGATGCAAATACAAGCTGGATGGTCGACGACTCATTTCCGCGAGCTTTACGCGAGTACAACGAAATGGTCGATGATTATAATCGCCTGCGTTAAACGTTTTTGATTTTGCTGAGAAAATAATGTCGGATGTGGCATAAACGCCTTATCCGACCCTTACAGTCACACCGACTTTTATGCCTGATAAGATGTGTTAAGCGTCGTATCAGGCAATCTGCGCTTTATCCTACCTGAGGATGGCGACGGTTCTCTTCATTCACCCAGATCCGCATTTCGCCCTCGCCACGGTTGGCCCAGCTAAACCAAGGGATAAACGTCATGGTTTGTGGCTGACGTTTGGCTGGGGCATTGTCGTAATGCCATAACGGTTGCTGCTCTGGATTGCTCTGTTCAAGCCGATAACCAGGCGCCTGAATGAGGATTTTATGGCTGAATAATCCCTTGCCTTCGAATGTTGTAAACGGCGCATCGGCGGGTAGCCACAGGTTATGCAATGACTCGCCGTTGTCGGCCTGCTCCAGACAATACACCAGCGGACCGCGCTGAATTGCTACTTTCCCAGCCACATGACGCACCAGCGGGTTGCCGTAAACGCGACGCACTGGCATCGGCAGCGTCAGATTCAGCGTATCGCCTTCCTGCCATTCACGGGTAATGTGCAGATAGCCTTTACGAATATCCTGCTCGACGATTTCTCCATTCAATGTGACCTGCGGCTGCGAGCACCAGTCCGGCAGACGTAAAGCCAGGGTATGACGCACTGGCTGCGGAGATTCAACCGCAATCGTCACCTGTTCATGCCACGGATAGTTCCCGCTAACCCGCAGGCGCAGCGTGCCATTTTCTACCGGCACTTCCATACTGTTTCCCGCATACATGTTGATATATAACGCATCCTCACGCGGCGTATAGAGATAATGGCCAATCGAGGTCAGCACGCGGGCGATAATTGGCGGACAGCAGGCGCAGCCGAACCAACGCTGGCGGATCGGTTTAACGTGATCGTAGATATGGTTGAATTTTAAGGTTTTTGGATGCACTTCCAGCGGATTCACGTAGAAGAAATGTTTACCATCCAGCGCCATTCCGCCGAGCACGGTGTTGTACAGCGCGCGCTCCATGACATCGGCATACTGACTATCGCCCTCCATTTCCAGCATTCGCCGGGCAAACATCATCAGACCGATGGAAGCGCAACTTTCGGCGTATACCGTGTCATTCGGTAGATCATAGTCGCTACTAAACGCTTCGCCACTGCCCTGTGAGCCAATGCCGCCGGTAATATATAACTGACGCTGGGCCATGTTGTTCCATAGCCGCAGGCAGTCCTGACGCTTGCTTTCATCGTGACTTAAACGCGCCAGATGTGCGACGCCAGTCATCAGGTAGACAAAGCGTACTGCATGGCCGATGGCGGTTTGTTGCTGTGCGATGGGCAAATGCGCCTGGCTGTAGGCTTTGTCTTTCACCATCCATGCCGGGCCGTAGGTGTGCCAGTGCGATGTCTGTCCGCGCTTTTCATATTCCAGGTCGTAATAGTGCGGTTGCGCACCGCGCTGTTCGACAAAATAGTGGGTCAGCGCCAGATAACGCGGCTCTTTGGTGACTTCGTACAGGCGCATCAGTGCCAGTTCAATTTCCGGGTGGCCGGGATAACCGTGTAACTTACTTTCATCTGGGCCAAATACGCTGTCGATATGATCGGCCAGATGGCAAACCACGTCCAGCAAGCGCCGCTTACCCGTTGCCTGGAAGAAGGCTACGCCCGCTTCAATCAGATGACCGGCGCAGTAAAGTTCATGACACTCCGCCAGATTGCTCCAGCGTTCTCCCGGCGCTTTCACCGTAAAGTAAGTATTGAGATAGCCATCTTCGCACTGAGCGGAGGCGACCAGTTCAATCACCTCGTCGGCGGTTTTTTCCAGTTCGGCGTCCGGCTTCTGGCACAGTGACCAGGCTACCGCTTCCAGCCATTTGGCGACGTCGCTATCCTGAAATACCATGCCGTAAAACTCCCCGTCTTGCAGTCCGGCGGCAATGCGAAAGTTTTCAATCGCATGGCTAGGTTCCGCTTCGGGAATGCGATCGTTTAACGCATCCCACTGATAAGGAATCACCACGTCGCGGACCAGTTGCTGATACTGGCCGAGGAACGGATCGCTAACCGTCAGTTTGTGCAGATCGACTTCCGAAATGTTCATCTTGTGCTCCTTAAGGCTGGACATGACGCTGACGCAGGTCGGCGGCAATGCGTGACATCATAGGGTTATTGAGTTTGCAAAAGCGGATTGCCAGCGCCAGCAGCAGGTGGAACAGCGCAGGCAGCAGAGTTTCCATTGCTGTGATACCCCCCAGCGAACTGGCGGTCTGGTTTTCTACGCCAGGCTGATAGGCAACAAAAATAAATAGCAGGCTGATGATCCCGGCGCTGGAGGCCCAGGCCAACTTGATGAAAAACAAATTAAAAGCAAAGTTCATGCCGGAGGAACGCACACGGGTTTTCCATTCGCCATAGTCATCGGCAAAAGCCATCAGCGAGAAGTGCAGCGGCAGAGTGAAACCGAGAATCACGCCGTTGCCGAGGATCACCGCCAGCCACAGCGTTTGGTAAGCGGGGCCGGAGGGCAGGAACCACATCAGTCCCGCCAGCGCGGCGAGAATCAGGTTGGTGTAGTAGTAAATTTTGACGGTATCAAAGCGTCGCGTTAATGGACTGACAATCACCGAGCCGATAATGGAGGCGAAAGTTACCATGGTGAAGAACAGCGACGTGTAGCCCGTACTGCCCTGTAGCACGTAGGTTATGAAGTACATATACCCGCCGCCGCGAATATTAAAGACGTTAATTAGCAGGAAGGACATTACCAGCATCAGCAGCAACTGGTCGTTGTTACGCAAACCGGCAAGGTGCTCGCGCAGAGTAAATTTCCCCATCGTGGAGAGCGGCACTCGTTCACGAACCCAGAAGAAACAGCACAGGAACATGACGACGGCGATGGCGCACAGCACGCCGACGCCCAGCTGATAGCCGCGTGCAGCGTTACCCTGACCGAAGAGATCCACCATCCACGGTAAGCCAACCGAAACCAGAAATCCCGCTACGCCGCAGAGAACGAATCGCCAGGACTGGCAGGAAATCACTTCGTTATGGCGGGTCGTCATGGTGTTGATCAGCGCGCAGTACGGCACGTTGATGGCGGTATAACCGACGGAAAGCAGCAGGTAGGTGCCGAACGCCCAGGCGATTTTCATCCCCATGCTGGCATCCGGTACGGTGAACGTCAGGATGCCGATAATGCCAATAGGGACGGCAATCCATAGCTGCCACGGACGAAAACGCCCCCAACGGCTTTGCGTCCGGTCGGCAATGATGCCCATCACCGGGTCGGAGATGGCATCAAACACGCGTAGTGCAATAAACAGTGTGCCAACCAGCGCAGGAGTTAAACCAAAAACGTCGGTGTAGAAAAAAGTAAGAAAGTTCATGATCAGGCAGGTTATGACGGTACCGCCTGCGTCACCCAGGCCGTAGCCTATTTTTTCCCGCACAGATAACGCATCGTCAATTTGACCATTGGCGATATCAGCGGTGGTAATCGGTGTAGAGGTCATAGATATTCCTCGCGAATAGGGAGCAATTTTTTGTTTTATTGAAATGACCTGATTAATTCTGCCGTGATCTGCAATATCAACAAGGCGAGAAAAGAGTAAAAAAAGGTGACGATTCCGACCTGAATTTAAAAGTGTGAAACAGATCGAGTGAAATTAATATTTTTGATTAATAATCAAAAGGTAATCTGTTTAATCCTCACCAGTTAAGCGGGAAAATACATATCGATGCTCGAATTATCCATAACATTACCGATTAAAGTACAAAACGGCGGATTATTTATTTCCCGTGGCATCGGGAGGCATCCGGCAAGGCGGCTTGAGTCATGGGAAATTATCTTTGTCGAAAAAGGTCGATTAACGATTCAGGAAGAAGAGCAGATATTTCAGGTTGATGCGGGAGAGAGTTTATTGCTCTGGCCGGAACGTCAGCACGTTGGTGTTGAGGATTTCCCCGCTGACCTTAAATTTTACTGGCTACATTTTGAGGTTAAAGCGCCAGACAACGATCCGCGCTGGCTCACTCATCTTAGCGTGCCGCAGCAAACCAAAGTCGCCGACCCTCAGGCGTTGAGTGCACTGTTTCGCCAGTTTTTAAGCGAGCAGGAAAAGCATCAGCGTAGCCCTGCACTGGAGTTTATTGTGTTGTTGATTTTACAGCAGATTACCTTCGATGTACGTCTTGATGAACAAGCCGATACTGCAGGCACCGCCCTTGCCTGGAAAGCACAAAAGCTGATCCGCACGCAATATCATCGCCCGCTTTCCACGGCAATTTTGGCCCGCGAACTCTACTGTAATGCCGATTATCTTGGGCGCGTGTATCGTAGGGTATTTCGTTTGACGTTGACGGAAGCTATCCATCGCCAGCGAGTGCGCGAAGCCGAAAAGCTGTTAATTAGCGACGCGCGATCGCTTACTGAAGTGGCAGCGTTGTGCGGATTTAATGACGTCGGCTATTTCAGGCAGATTTTTCGCAAACACACCGGTTTAACACCTGCGGTGTGGAAACGACGTTACAGCAAGGAACATATTAATTCGTAGCTCCGGAGCAACAATGCCCCGGAGTGAGAGATTACTCGCCGAATCCAGCCTCTGACATGCGTTCTTCAATCCACCGCCGCGCCTGAATAATCTCCAGCACCGGCTCTTTGGCTTTTTCGGTCCACATCTCAATCAGAAATGATCCGCGATAGTTCAGTTCATGCAGCGTTTTGAAAATGCCAACAAAATCGACGCAGCCTTCGCCAAACGGCACGTCGCGGAACTGGCCTGGGCTTTGCTCGGTGACTGGTTGAGTATCTTTCAGGTGGATCGCGGCGATACGGTCAATGCCCAGTTTCAGTTCGGCGGGAACATCATTGCCCCAGGCGCTAAGATTGCCGACATCCGGGTAGACGGTGAACCACGGCGAGGCGAGCATCTTGTCCCACTTTTTCCATTTGCTGATGGAGTTCATAAACGCGGTATCCATAATCTCTACCGCCAGCATCACCTGCGCGGCAGCGGCCTGTTCGACCGCCCACGCCAGCCCTTCGGCAAACCGTTGCTGGGTGCCTTCGTCATGCTCTTCGTAATAGACGTCGTAACCCGCCAGCTGGATGGTGCGAATGCCGAGATCGCGTGCCAGACGAATCGCTTTGCTCATAATCTCCCGCGCCCGCTGACGTACCGCCTCGTCCCGGCTGCCAAAAGGGAAACGGCGATGTGCGGACAGACACATTGACGGAATGGCGACGCCCGTTTCGATCATCGCGGTAACCAGCGAGGCACGTTGCGCGGTGCTCCAGTCAAGGCGTGACAAACGTTCGTCAGTTTCATCTACCGACATTTCGACAAAATCAAAACCGCAGCTTTTTGCCAACACCAGCCGCTCCGGCCAGGAGAGATCTTTCGCCAGCGCCTTTTCATAAATCCCTAACGGATGATTACGCACGCGCGCCTCCCCAGATAGCGTCGATTTGTGCATGGAAATCGGCAGCCACCTGTGCCGGATTTATTGCGCCTGCCAACGCCCGCCCGGCAATAAACGCTTTCACGCGGATATCTTTAAATAGCGGCAGGTCGGCAGGCGTAATACCGCCGGTAATGGAAAGTTCAAGACCGATATCAGAAAGCGCTTTCATGCGTGCCAGATCGGCCTCGCTCCACTGCTGCCCGCTGGCCTGCGCATCACGACCACGATGATATATCGCCTGCCGCACGCCAATACGATGCCAGTCGCGGGCGTCGTCCAGCGTCCAGTTACCAAACAGCTCTATCTGGATTTCACCACCGCAACTCTGCGCCACAGCGTGGCCTTTTTCCACCGTCGCGAGCGGTGCAGCGCAGATAATGGTCATCCAGTTAGCGCCTGCAGTAAATGCTTGTTGAGCGAGCGTTTCACCAGCGTCGGCCACCTTCCAGTCGGCGACGATGATTTTGTCCGGGCACTGTTCACGCAAGGCCTTCACCGCGCCAATCCCTTCGTTTAAGCAGAGAATCGTGCCTGCTTCGACAATATCGACGCTGTCTTTTAACAGCGTAACGTCGCGCTGCGCGGCTTCAAGTGATGAATGGTCGAGGGCCAGTTGCAGAAGTGGTCTGCTCATAATGTGTGCTCCTTGATGCGGGCGTGATAACCCTGAAGTGCGGCAATGAGATGCTGATAGCGTTGATATTTTCGTTGGTAAAGCTGATGCGCAGTCATATCCGGCAGCAGGATGCGCACCGGGTGCTGTAAGTCACGTTGGGCTTCGCTGAAGTTGCAATAAACCCCGGTGCCGACGCGGGCGGCAAGCGCTGCGCCAAAACAGCCGGTTTCTTCGACCTGCGGCAGCTCGATACGCAGACCGCTGACGTCCGCCAACATTTGCATCCAGACATCGGAATGCGCCGGGCCGCCAGTGACGCGCAGGGTGTGCACATCAGTAAAACGTTCGCGCATCCGGTTGAGATGGGTCATATGGCTGAACACCACGCCTTCATAGATGGCCTGCAACAGGTTCGCGCGGGTGTGAATGGCCTGCATCCCGTAGAAACCGCTGGTCATCTCGAGTCCAGCGTTACTGCCGTACAGGAACGGCAGGAAAAACAGATCGCCACCGGCTTTCGGTAAGCTGGCAACGGCCCGATTAATCTCATCAAACGAGATTTCGCCCCACTGCGCGGTAAACCATTCGAGGTTGCCGGAAGAGGTGGGGCTGGCTTCGTGAACGATAAATTGACCATCATTAACGTAGCGGCCATAGACATACGGATGCGCTTCACCGTCACCTAAACCACTGGTTATGCCGCTGGTCACCGCCCAGGTGCCCATTACCGCATTGAGGGTGAATTCGTCTTCTATTCCGGCGCAGAGTGCGGTAGAAACCACATCAAACAAGCCGCCGACAACGGGCGTACCCGCTTGCAGACCGGTCAGTGCGGCTGTCTGAGCGGTGATTTCTCCGCAGATTTCGGCAGATCCAACCACAGGCGGCAGGGCGTGGTTGATTTCACTGATCCCCAGCCAGTCGGTGAGGCACGGGTCATATTGACCGCTGCTCATGTTGTAAAGATTGGATTCGGAAATATTGCTCTCTTCGCAGCCTTTGACGCCGGTTAAACACCAACGCAGATAGTCGTGCGTCATCATCACGCAGCCAATTTGTGCGTAGCGTTGCGGTTCGTGCACTTTAAGCCAGCGTAACAATGACACCGGATGCCCGGTCCACAAGGTTTGTCGGGTCAGCGGGTAGAGTTTTTCCGGGATGCCATCTTCCTGCCAGCGACGAACGATTTCCATCGCCCGGCGGTCAGAGGACAAAATGGCGTTACCGAGCGGTTTGTCGTTTTTATCCAGCAAAAATAAGCCTTTCCCTTGTGCAGAGATACCGATACCAACTATTTGTTCCCCGCTAACGCCGGAATGGGTAAGCAGGGAGCGAATGACAGCCATGCAGCATTGCCACAGTTCTGCCATATCGCGCTCTACCCAGCCTGGCTGTGGGCTTAATGCGCACAGCGGCAGGCGCTGCACGCCTGCCTCCCGGCCTTCGCGGTCATACAGCCCGGCTTTCAGCCAGCTACCGCCACAATCTAACCCCAGCCAGTATTGCGTCATGGTTTATTGCACCTCATCCACGGCTTTCAGCAGTTCTGCGCCCTGCGGAACATCTTTAACAAACATGTCGCGGACTTGAGTACCCAGTGCGTCGCTAAAGGCTTTGCGGTCAAGATCGGTAATCACTTCCACGCCTGCTTCTTTCATGCCGTCGATGATTTTTTGCTGATCTTTGGCAACCAGTTTGCGCTGGTAGTTACCCGCTTCTTGTGCAGATGAAATTAGCGCTTGCTGGAACTCCGGAGTTAAGCCATCAAACTTCGCTTTGTTGATCACCACCAGAAGTGGGGAATAGGCGTGGTGCGTCAGAGAAAGGTACTTCTGTACTTCATAAAATTTTGCTGACCAGACGACGTTGATCGGATGTTCCTGTGCGTCGATAGTGCGGGTTTCCAGCCCGGTATAGACTTCGGCAAACGGCATTGGGATCGGGTTAGCGCCAAAGACTTTGAATGCGGCGATATTCATCGGGCTATTGTTGGTGCGAATTTTCAGGCCTTTCAGGTCGGCAGGCGTTTTAACCGGTGCGCGTGAGTTGGTAACATCTCGCCAGCCGTTTTCCCAGTAAGCCAGTACTTTCAGCCCTTTATCTTCAAGGGAGACTTTCAGGTCATCACCGACTTTGCCGTCGAGCGTTTTATGCGCATGGGCGGTATCGCGGAACAGGAAAGGGACGTCGAGCAAGTTCATCACTGGTGATAATCCGGCAAAGTTATTCGAACCGGACATCTCCATATCAATAGTGCCGCCACGCACGCCGCTAATCATCGCCTGCGCATTGCCGAGGGTGCTGTCCGGGAACAGTTTTAATTTCAGTTCGCCTTTGGTTTTTTCCTGCAATAATTCATTGAATTTTTTGGCCGCAATATGTTGTGAATCGGTTTGTGATGTTTCATAACCGAAACGTAATGATTGTGCCGCCATTGATGACGTGCTGAATGCCGCCACTCCGGCAATTAATAATGCGTAGGTTACAGAACGTAATTTCATTATGATTTCCTTTTAACTCATCCATTTAAGAGGAGCGGTAATCAGCTCCGGTATAAAAATAAATAATGCTAACAACATGAATAAAACCATGACGTAAGGCGCAACGCCTTTTACCGCATCGTCAAATTTAAGTTTCGCCACGCCGCATATCACGTTAAGAACGTTACCCACCGGAGGCGTAATCAGTGATATTGAACAGTTGATAATAAACATGATGCCGAAATAGACCGGATCTATTCCCGCTTCTTTCACCAAGGGCATTAATACTGGGGTAAGAATTAATACGGTGGGCGTTAAGTCCATTACCGTACTGATCACCATAATAGCGAGCATAATGACGATGAATAATAAGCGAGGTGAATCAACCAACGGTTGTAATAGCTCCGATACCATCATGGGTAATTCGGCGATAGTAATAAGCCATGCAGATACCGCAGCAGAGGCCACCAGGAACATGACTACGGAAGTGGTTTTCGCCGCGTTGATCAGGACATGATAAAGCGTGGAGAAGGTCATTTCGCGATAGACCACCACCGAGACGAACAGGGCATAGAAGGCGGCAACCGCGCCTGCTTCGGTAGGTGTGAATAACCCCGAACGGAAACCGCCAATAATAATTATTGGTAAAAAGAGCGCCCAAATACCGGAAATTAAGGATTGCCAGACTTCCCGCAGTGAGGCTTTCGGCTGACAAGGTAAATTCAGTCGTTTTGCCTGCCACCACCAGGTAACCATCAGCGTGACGCCCATCATGATGCCCGGCGCGATACCCGCCATAAAAAGTTTACTGATGGAGAGCCCGCTGGAGACGCCGAAGATAATGAGTGGAATAGAGGGAGGGATAATGGCCGCAATAATACCGCCGGAACCGATAAGCCCGGCGGCGCGGTTTACCGGATAGTTGGCCTGACGCATCATCGGCACCAGCAGCGCCGCGACGGCTGCGGTATCAGCAACTGCAGAACCGGAAAGGCTTGCCATGATCATTGCCGCCAGCACGCCAACGTAACCCAGACCGCCAGGTCTGTGGCCCACCAGTTTCATCGGTAAATCGACAATACGTTGCGACAGGCCGCCCGCGTTCATGATCTCACCCGCCAGCACAAAGAAGGGGATCGCCAGCAGGGAGAAACTGTCTGCACCGTTGACCAGCGTTTGCGCCAGAATTTGCACATCAAAGATATCCATCCAGAACATCAATGAGATGCCGCACAGTAATAATGCCCAGGCGATGGGAACGCCAAGGGCGATAGCCCCTAACAAGCTGACAATAAATATAAGGATTGTCATCGTCAGGCTCCTTGTTGGTTTCGGCTGGGGGCACTTGTTAACTGCCGATATAAATGACGCAATTCCAGCATTGCGATAATCAGGCTGGTGGGGATAGCGGCGGCGTACATTAAACCAACGGGTACGCCAAGAATGGGGGATAAGTTGCTCCAGTCCTGCGCTGTTTTTTCTATTGCCCCCCAGGCCAGGCCCAGACACAGCAATAAAATAAGCGTATGCGTTAGAAACGAGACGCGTTGTTGGTTGGTGGGGGATAGTTTTTCGACTATAAAAGTGACCTGTACATGACTGTTGTCCATATAAGCAACAATAGCGCCAATAAAGGTTAACCAGACAAATAAAAGGCGAGATAATTCATCAATCGATAATATACTTGTGTGGAATCCATATCGAAGAATTATATTAATAAAAATAATACAAGACAGTATTGCGATGATGACCGCAAGAATGCCTTCGAGTATCCGTTTCATAACGAGTCCTTCTTGTTATGCCATATGTTTTCATTAATTGATGTTGTTGGTATTCGTAATATTTATTGGAAAACGACTAATAAGACATTCAGTGTGCTATTTAAGTGAAACGGATTAACGAGATTCATTCAGAGAGTGAATGCCGTTGCGTAATATTTCGATTCGATGTTGCACATCAGACGTCGCATTTATTTCTAGCAGCTTGATGCCAGAAAAATGCAATGTTGACGGTTTTGCTGCATTAAATAACTCGCGAACATGCTCTGTGGTCATCAGGCTTTCCGCACAGAATGGAGCAAACGGTGCGTGCAAATCCTGCCATTCGCCGTATGTTCCGTTTAACGTCGTACCAGAGAACATCAGTGCGCCGAGTTTTCCGGCCTGTTTCGCCATTTGGGTGTGCGTCAGCGGCAGCGTTGTATTGCGCCCTTCAATAGCGGAGCGCGCCCAGTTGATACAGATGCTGACGTCATAATCGGCAATGACCTGCAGGGCATTTTCTAAAGGCAGAAAACCTTTGCGGGGTGCTGAAGACGTCATGGCATCGCAGTGTTCCAGCACCAGTTTGCACGGCCAGTCCCAGCTGGCGATTTCTTTCAATGAGCGGGCAAAAGCGTCTGTCGCTTGCATAACATTGGGATTCGTTGCTAATGGTGCAGCCTGGATCTCCAGTGCGAGTACTTTATTTGCCGGCAATGAGTTTATTTTATTTAACAAGTGGCGATAGTACGCCACGCAGGCCTGACGTTGCTCTTCATCGCTGGAGGCGAGGCCAAAACCGTGGTTTTCGTTGCGGCGGCGCATGGTTTCCATCACAGCGGTGACGACAAATTTCCAGCTCTCCGGCGTATGACGGAGCAACCATTGGTCGCCCAGCGGGTGGAAGTTTTCCAGGCAGGGTTGTTCCAGCCCGAAAATATCGGGTGTATCAGATAATTGTCGCCAGAATTCCTTCTCTTCCTCTTCACTTCTTTGATGAAAAGAAGGTGCACAGGGATACGCACCGATAATATAACCGGCATTATTCGCTTTCATTTTGTGCTCCAGTAATAACTTTTTATAAAGCGCAGAGGGCCACTTTAACCACGATTTTCCGGATTGCCGTTGGGGCATTTTTATTACATGCCGGGCGGTGAACATCTTGCGGGAAGAAAATCGCGTAACTACCCGGTATCATTTCTATAAATGATTCATGTTCATTGTCGTGATAAAAAATAATATCGCGCTGTTCTAATAATTCTTCGCTGACTTTATTATTCCCCGTGTCAATGGAAATGCCGATTTTCTCTTCGCCCCACGCCAGAAACTGAATATCGATATACCGACGATGCACTTCTGGACGGTTTTCGATTTTATCTCGCGTCGTTAAATCGATAATTTGCGCAAAAATATTTTTGCCGTCGATTTCGACAACGCCCGGCTCCTGGGCGTTGAAGTTGGTAGTGCGCAGAAAATCGAGCGCCTTTTCAATGGCTGCGGGCAAACGGCACGGATTGGGCTGCGCGATATGTCCAAAGATCATGGCTTATCTCCTTATAACGCCTGAATTTTTGCCCATACGCTGTCATCAACGGTGATGCCGTTACGGCGATTTTCAGCCAGCAGGGTAGTAAATTCGTGGCCGGGTAAACGAATGGCCTGATTTTCGTCAGCGCGCTCGGCACTGGTAACGTAATCCATGATGCGTTGTAGCTTGGCGTCGCGGGTGGTGCCTTCGATCAGTTTGTCTACTTCAATGGCGATAAAGATTTGCGAAACGCCGTATTCGTCGCTGTTATCCTGGGTGACTTCTGCAACCGATGCGCCATCAGAAAGGAGAGTGGCGATCATATCCAGCACAATCGACATGCCGGAACCTTTCCAGTAACCCATTGGCAAAATGCGGCGGTTTTTCTCAATGACGCCCGGCTCTTTGGTTAGGTTGCCTTCATCGTCGAAGCCACCGTCTACAGGCAGCTCGCGACCCGCCAGGCGGTTTACTTCTAACATGCCGTAGGAGAACATCGACATCGACATATCGACCATCGTAATAGGTGAGGAAGGAATAGCGACGATCAGCGGATTGGTGCCGATACGACATTCTTTTGCACCCCACGGCGGCATCACTGCGATGGAGTTGGTCCAGCAGATGCCAATGTAGCCTTTCTCCGCCGCCTGCCAGCCGTAGCTGCCGCCACGCATCCAGTGGTTGGCATTACGTAACGCCACCAGGCCAATCCCATGATTTGCCGCCAGTTCAATGGCACGATCCATCATCTTTTTCGCCGTCAGGTTACCGATCGAACGCTGGGCGTCCCACTGCTCAATTGCGCCGAGGCTGGTCACGCGTTTTGGTTGGGCGTCAGGAATGATATCGCCATTATCCAGTTGCTGAATGAAGCGTGGGAAACGGTTAACGCCGTGAGAATAAACGCCGGACTCGGTGGTACGGGCGAACATCTCGGCGCAGGCATCAGCCGTTTCGTTGTCAACGCCACGTGAAACTAGTACCCGATTAAAGGCTGCTTTTAACTGCTCAAATGTCACTTTCATCCCTGTCTTCCTTGTGTTTGTTGATCGCTTTTTTAGCTTAAAATTCCACTATGCGAAATTTGATTTCAAATATATCGATCGCTTTTTAACAAAGCAATCCGCACCATGATTTTCAAAAATCATATAAATCAAATAGTTATAAATTATCTGTCGAGATCGTGAACTACGACACACTTTGCGTTACCATCAGGGCGCGATAAAAAGGGGAAGAAAGCGATGGGAAAAAAAGAGCACGAGTTGGCGCAGGAAAAAGAGCGCCCAGCTGGAAGTCAGAGCCTGTTTCGTGGGTTGATGCTGATTGAGATTTTGAGCAACTATCCAAACGGTTGCCCGCTAGCGTATCTTTCGGAACTGGCAGGTTTAAATAAGAGTACCGTCCATCGCTTATTGCAGGGATTACAATCCTGTGGCTATGTGACTACCGCGCCCGCCGCAGGGAGTTACCGCCTGACCACTAAATTTATTGCCGTCGGTCAGAAGGCGCTGTCTTCGCTAAATATTATTCATATTGCTGCGCCGCATCTTGAGACGCTGAACATTGCCACCGGTGAAACCATTAACTTCTCCAGCCGCGAAGATGATCACGCTATTTTGATTTATAAACTCGAGCCCACCACCGGAATGCTGCGTACCCGCGCCTATATTGGCCAGCATATGCCGCTCTACTGTTCGGCGATGGGCAAAATCTACATGGCATTTGGTCACCCGGACTACGTGAAGTCGTACTGGGAAAGCCATCAGAATGAAATCCAGCCGTTAACCCGCAACACCATTACCGAGTTACCCGCGATGTTCGACGAACTGGCGCACATTCGTGAAAGCGGAGTCGCGATGGACAGAGAAGAAAATGAGCTCGGCGTCTCCTGTATTGCTGTTCCAGTATTTGATATTCATCGACGGGTGTCGTATGCCGTGTCGATTTCGCTTTCGACATCACGGTTGAAACAGGTGGGGGAGAAGAATCTTCTGAAACCACTGCGTGAAACCGCTCGGGCTATCTCTAATGAACTGGGATTTACTGTCAGGGACGACCAGGGCGCGATCACATAACGCTTTAGACAGGTGACAGAACTTTAACATATCCTTCGTTGGATCAAAGCAGTAGGGGGGCGCTCTCTGGCACTCTGCTGTTTTAGTGCAAAGGAGTGATCATGAACCGGTTTATTATTGCGGATGCGACGAAATGTATCGGTTGCCGTACCTGTGAAGTGGCTTGCGCGGTGTCGCATCAGGAAAATCAGGATTGCGCTGCGTTGTCGCCGGGCGAGTTTATTTCGCGAATTCGTGTCATCAAAGACCATACCTGGACCACGGTAGTTGCCTGTCATCAGTGTGAAGATGCGCCGTGTGCGAATGTCTGCCCTGTGGCGGCGATTCGCCGCGAACATGGGCATATCTTCGTTGAACAATCACGTTGTATTGGCTGTAAAAGCTGCATGGTGGCTTGCCCGTTTGGCGCGATGGAGGTGGTTTCGGCGCGCACAAAGGCGAGGGCAATTAAGTGCGATCTGTGCTGGCATCGGGCGACGGGACCGGCCTGTGTTGAAGCCTGCCCGACAAAGGCGTTGCAGTGTATGGATGTCGAAAAAATCCAGCGTCAACGGTTACAGCAGCAACCTGTTTGAGATGCTATTCAGTTTGTTGACACAGTGCGCTTTGTTTATGCCGGATGCGGCGTAAACGCCTTATCCGGCCTACAAAATATCGCAAATTCAATATATTGCAGAAATTCTGTAGGCCTGATAAGCGCAGCGCATCAGGCTATTTTTAATGGCTTTCAGCCCAGGCGTTTTCAATCTCTTCTGCCAGAATCTTCACGCCCGCCTCAATTTTCTCCGGATCCGGCACGTAGTTCATGCGCATACATTGATGTGTATGCGGCCACGGTTTATCCAGCCCCGGGAAGAAGTTGTGGCCCGGCACCATCAGCACGCCGCGTGCTTTCAGGCGCTGGTAGAGTTGCTCGGTGGTAATCGGCAAATCCTTAAACCATAACCAGAGGAATATTGCCCCTTCTGGTTTATGAATAAGGCAGCGATCTTCCGGTAAATAGCGGCGAATGATGGCGATAGTTTCCTGAACACGCTGGTAATAGAACGGCTTGATGACCGTTTCTGACAGGCGCAGCAGATCGTTACGCTTTATCATTTCACACATCATCGCCGGACCAATGCCGCCAGGCGCGAGGCTGATAATGCCGTTCATATTAGTGATGGCGGTGATGATTTTTTCATTGGCGATGATAATGCCGCAGCGCGAACCAGGTAGACCTAGCTTGGAAAGGCTCATGCATAGCACGATATTCGGATTCCACAGCGGGCGCGCTTCGCTGAAGATGATGCCCGGGAAAGGGACGCCATAGGCGTTATCAATCACCAGCGGGATCCCGTGCTGATTCGCCAGCGCATCCAGCTTCAGCAACTCTTCATCGGTTATCACATTACCTGTTGGGTTCGTCGGTCGCGAGACACAAATCATCCCCGTCTCTTCGCCAATGTGCAGATGTTCGAAATCGACGTGATATTTAAACTGGCCCTCTGGCAGTAGTTCGATATTCGGGCGCGTAGAGACAAACAGATCCTCTTCCAGCCCGGCATCCGCGTAGCCAATATATTCCGGTGCCAGCGGGAACAATACTTTTTTGACCCGGCCATCGGCACGGCGTCCGGCAAACAGGTTAAATAAGTAGAAAAAGGCGCTCTGGCTACCATTTGTTAGTGCAATATTCTGTGGTTCGATATCCCAACCCAGCTTCTCGCGTAACATACCGGCAAGCAGAGACAGCAGCTCCGTTTTCCCCTGTGGCCCATCGTAATTGCACAGCGCATCAGTGGCTTTGCCACTTTCCAGCATGTCGGATAGCAGCGTCTGGAAATAGTCCTGCATTTCCGGGATCTGCGCCGGATTGCCACCGCCAAGCATAATCGCGCCGGGGGTGCGTAAACCGTCATTCAGATCTTCCATCAGCAGCGTAATGCCGGAGTGGCGGGTAAATTTGTCACCAAAAAGGGAGAATGTCATAGCGGGATATCTGTCGAACTCTGTAGCAAGGAAGGTAACAATAACGCTACATTTGCCAGGGTGCAAATCACGCTGCGGACGGTGGATTGACACTTTATGCTGTAGTTTTCGATTAGGTTGGTATTTTAGGCTGGATGGCTTCCCGACGTACTGCCGCACGGGAAGCCAGAAAAATTACCGTTGCCCCGCCCAGACGACCATTACTTTATCGTCGCCGTGTTCACGGACAAATCCGTACCCCTGTTTCAGCGAAATCGCCGTTTGTTTGCCTGCGCCAATAGCTGGATGTCGTGCGCGGAACTGACTGATGCGTTGCCAGTGTGCGACGCTGGCGGCAGATTTACTGCTGATATCCTGCCAGTTCATATCAGAACGTGTGCCTTGTAGGGGATCAGAACCGGTAGGACCGAACGGACGTAAGGATTCATCACCATAAAAGATTTGTACTGCACCTGGCGCGAGTAACAATAACTCAGCTGCTTTGTCGCCCCCTTCGCGGAACAAGCGGGTATCATGTGAGGATAGGTAGCTCAACACGTTGAAATCTTGCAATTTCTCTGCCATTTGCTGCCAGGTGGTATCCATCTGAGCCAGGCAATCGACCGCTTTCGCCGCCTGTTCCTGATAATCAAAATTGATCATCGCGTCGAATCCGTGGCGATAGTAGTCGCTTTGCATTACGCCGTGACCCCAGGCCTCGCCGGTCATCCAGAAAGGTTTGTCATCTAACGCTTTCTCGGGGTTAGCTTTTTTCCATTCGTGAAGTGCGGCGCTGGCCTGAGTTTTCAGTTGCTGCCAGGCGGGCAATTCAACATGTTTAGCGGTATCGACCCGAAAACCATCAATACCGTAGTCGTGGACCCATTGGCTTAACCAGAGGGTTAAGTAATCGCGTGGCGTATAGCCGTCGATGGCTTTGGCGTGGGTATTCAGTTTGTTTTTATAGAACACCGGCAGACCAGAAGCGGTGGTGGATTCTGTTTTGATATCCGGCAAAAAGGCCAGCGACATGGTGAGATCGTCGAATCCAGGATTGTCGTAATCGCCGATATCCGTTCTGATCCAATTTTTCCCCCACCATTTATCCCAGCCAGCTTTGTCGCTGAAATTGATGTAATCGTTAAAACTATGCCAGGTTTGCCCGGCGGCGGGCTTCCAGTCGTTCCAGCGGTCACCCAGCGTTTTTTTCAGCTCATCACCAGAAAGGTATAACGCACCAAACTGATACTCCTGCATATCCGCCAGCGTGGCATAGCCAGTATGGTTCATCACCACATCAAAAATAATGCGGATACCGCGCTGGTGCGCGCCGTCAACCAGCGCACGCATATCGGCTTCGTTGCCCATATTTGCATCAAGATTCGTCCAGTCCTGTGTGTAATAACCGTGGTAGGCATAATGCGGGAAATCGCCTTTTGTACCACCGCCCACCCAGCCGTGAATTTGCTCAAACGGGGCGCTGATCCATAAAGCATTGACGCCCAGCTGCTGGAGATAATCCAGTTTGTTGGTCAGGCCGCGTAAATCGCCGCCGTGAAAAGTGCCAATTTCCGCCATACCGTCTTTATGACGACCGTAGCTCTGGTCATTGCTGGGATCGCCGTTTTCGAAACGGTCTGTCAGCACAAAGTAAACGGTGGCGTTATGCCAGTCGAAAGGGGCCGAGGTGTCAGTTTCTGCCCGTTCCAGTAGTAGTAAGCCGTTACTGGTGGCGGCAGGTTGTAATGTTATTTGGCCGTTTTTCACCGTCGTGATTTGCTGGCTGTAATAATCCCGGACTGCCGCACCTTCCGGGAAGGTGGCACTGACATCAAGCGTAAGTGGTCGTCCATCCCATTTCGGGCATTCACGGAGCTGGTTTGCTACCGGTTCGGCGTTGTTCTGGAGAGAAATCATCAACGTTGGCGTGCCGGAGCGGGTATCTATTTGCAGCGTATATTCACCGTTCCTGAACAATCGCCACTGGGGGGGCGTGCTATCGCAAGGTTTGAGAGAAAGCATCTGATTGAGTTTTATCGCATCCGCAGGCTGCCAGCACTGTTGGTTAAAATTTAGCGTTAGCGGTCGCGTACCTTTGGTCAGCTGCGCGTGACTAACAAATGTTCCTGTGCTTTGTTCAGCAAAGATGGGAAATCCCTGAGATGTCCAGTCGGCAGCAATGGCAACACCGGGCAGGAGTATCAGAAAACAGGCGGCAAGTTTCATAACGGGTGAGTCCTTGTTGCTGCGAATTTCACCAGTTTGCCAGTGATAATGCTGGTAAAACTCCTCCCTGATGCTCATTGCACCAGGATGAGACGAAAGGGGGAGTAGTTCACCTGAGATTTAAGCTTATTTTTTGCGATAAACCCCACATTTTCTGCGATTTAGCGCCAATCTGAACGGTTTATACGTGACATAGTTTCAGATTTGGACTATTCCTTGGGGTGCGTTTGACCGCTATTTTTGATATGATTTGAGATTCAACTCTCAAATTTGTGAAAAATATAAGGCGTTGGAATGATTAAATCCGACCAGGAGAACTGATGATTTTGACTCCCATACGACGATATGGGGCGATGATTCTTATGTTACTCACTCTGATGTTTTCGAGTGAGGTGTTAGCGAAAACGCACACGACAACAGCGAGTCAAAAGTCCCACATAACCAAAGCTAGTAATAAACAGGTAAGCAGTAAACAAGAGTATTCTCGCAATAGTGCAAAGAGTAGTTCACTTCCTGATTTGCGAAAATACCCTTCCGGAACACCAAGGAAAAAAGCGTTTCTCCGGACTGTAATGCCCTATATTACCAGCCAAAATGCTGCCATTACGGCGGAACGTAACTGGCTGATTTCAAAGCAGTACCAGGGTCAATGGTCACCTTCAGAGCGTGCACGTCTGCAAGACATTGCCAAACGCTATAAGGTGAAGTGGTCTGGTAATACACGAAAAATCCCGTGGAATACGCTACTTGAACGCGTAGACATTATCCCGACCAGTATGGTGGCGACGATGGCTGCGGCAGAAAGTGGTTGGGGTACGTCGAAGCTGGCGCGTAACAACAACAACCTGTTTGGCATGAAGTGCATGAAAGGGCGTTGTACCAATGCGCCGGGTAAAGTGAAGGGCTACTCACAGTTCAGTTCTGTAAAAGAATCGGTGAGCGCCTATGTCACTAACCTGAATACGCATCCGGCTTATGCTTCTTTCCGCAAATCACGTGCACAATTGCGTAAAGCGGATCAGGAAGTTACCGCTACGGCGATGATTCATAAGCTGAAAGGTTATTCCACGAAAGGACAGAGTTATAACAACTACCTGTTCGCGATGTACCAGGATAACCAGCGGTTAATCGCTGCGCATATGTAATTGCATTCCCTCGAGCCTTATCCGGCTTGTTGGTCGGATAAGGCTTTTGCTCGCATCAGGTGGTTGTGCTGCGTTACCTGATGCGACGCTGGCGCGTCTTATCATGCCAGGCGGCTTTTCCCCTCCCGCTACAACATGACCTCGCTATTTACATCGCGATACTCTTTTGGCGTCGTGTCATACGCTTTTTTAAATACAGAGTAGAAATATTGCAGCGATGGATAACCACACATTTGCGATATCTCATTGATCGACAAGGTAGTAGAAATCAGCAGGCTGCGCGCTTTTTCCAGCTTCTCGGCATGAATCATTGCGTGAATAGTTTCACCTACTTCTTCTTTAAACCGTTTCTCAAGATTGGATCTCGATATGCCCACCGCATCCAGCACCTGATCCACTTTAATCCCTTTGCAGGCGTGATTACGAATGTAATGCATGGCCTGAATAACAGCCGGGTCGGTCAACGAACGGTAATCCGTAGAACGCCGTTCAATGACGCGTACTGGTGGGACCAAAATCCGCTGCAACGGCATCGCTTCTTTATCTAACAACCGATGCAGAAGTTTTGCCGCCTGATAGCCCATGTGCCGCGCACCCTGGGCAACCGAAGAAAGCGCGACGCGAGAAAGATAGCGGGTCAGCTCTTCGTTATCGATGCCAATTACGCATAGTTTTTCCGGTACGGGAATATGCAGATGCTCGCAAACTTGCAGAATATGCCGCGCCCGAGCGTCAGTAACGGCAATAATTCCGGTTTGCGGTGGCAGCGTTTGCAACCAGTCGGCCAACCGGTTTTGCGTGTGCTGCCAGTTTTCTGGTGCTGTTTCCAACCCCTGATAAACGACACCACGGTACTTTTCCTCAGCAACGAGCTGGCGAAAAGCATATTCGCGTTCGGCTGCCCATCTTTTGCCACTCGACTCTGGCAGACCATAAAAAGCAAAGCGGTTAACGCCTTTTTCTTTTAAGTGCAAAAATGCGCTTTCAACCAGCGCATAGTTATCAGTGGCAATGTAATGTACGGGCGGGTAGCTTTCTGCCAGGTGATACGAGCCGCCAACCCCGACAATGGGGACGTCAACATCAGCCAACGCTTGCTCGATTTGGTTATCGTCAAAGTCGGCAATAACGCCATCTCCTAACCAGTCCTTGATTTTATCAATGCGGGCGCGGAAATCTTCTTCAATGAAAATATCCCATTCCGATTGTGACGCCTGTAAATATTCCCCCACACCTTCTACAACTTGACGGTCATAGGCTTTATTAGCATTGAACAGTAATGTGATTCGGTGACGTTTAGTAAACATGGTTCTTTTCCTGCTGAATCATGCAAAAACTCAGAACCGGCAACACGTTACCGGTTTTGAGAAAATTTTTATCAAAATCAGGAACGGCGTTTGGTTGCGGAGTCCATCCATACTGCCAGCAACAGAATCGCACCTTTGACGATATACTGCCAGAAGGTCGGAACATCCATCATACTCATGCCGTTATCCAGCGAAGCCATGATGAATGCCCCCATCACAGCCCCCGCAACACTCCCTACGCCGCCAGCCAGACTGGTGCCGCCAATCACGCAGGCTGCAATCGCGTCCAGCTCGGCGATATTACCGGCAGAAGGCGAGCCTGCGCCAAGCCGCGAACTGAGAATTAACCCAGCGATGGCCACCATCAAACCGTTGATAGCAAACACGGCAAGTTTGGTGCGTTCTACGTTAATCCCGGAGAGTCGCGCTGCTTCCAGATTGCCGCCAATAGCGTAAATGCGCCGCCCGAAGGCTGTCCTTGTTGCCATAAACATGCCGCCGAGTAACAGTAACGTCAGCAGCAGGACCGGAGTAGGAACGCCACGGTAATCATTCAGCAGCCAGATTGCGCCTAATACGATGATGGCGGTCAAAGCCTGACGACCGACCACCGCTGTAGATGCCGGAGACTGTAAACCCAAAGCCTGTCGGCGCATTCTTCCACGCCATTGCCAGCCGACAAAAGCCATTAAGCCAAGCGCGCCGATGATGAAACCGGTGCTGGCGGGTAGATAGCTTTGCCCAATTTGTGACATTGCGGCGCTGGTGGGGGAAACCGTCGTGCCGTTGGTGATACCAATAAGGATGCCGCGAAATGCCAACATACCTGCCAGGGTGACAATAAATGAAGGCACTTTGCGGTACGCGACCCACCAACCATTCCAGGCGCCGAGAAGCAGGCCCAGAACTAGCGTCACAATGATGGTGAATGGTAGAGGCCAGCCTAACCAGACGTCGCAGATAGCAGCGACGCCGCCTAATAGCCCCATCATCGAGCCGACCGAGAGGTCGATTTCGGCAGAAATTATGACAAACACCATCCCTACCGCAAGGATGCCGGTAATCGCGGTCTGGCGCAGCAAGTTGGAGACGTTACGGGCGCTTAGATAGGCACCGTCAGTAGTCCAGGTAAAGAACAGCATGATAGCGATGATTGCTGCAATCATCACGAAGACTTGTAAATTCAGTGATTTCAGCACAGAGAAGCCACCGGATGTCGGTACGGCTAATTTCACTTCAGACGGATTGCTTTTCGACATGATGTTCGCTCCTCAATGCGGCTTCCATCACCTGCTCCTGAGTCAGGTTATGATTTTTCAGGTTGGCTTTTAGTTTCCCTTCATGCATCACCAGTACGCGATCGCTAAGACCAAGCACTTCAGGTAATTCAGAAGAGATGACAATAACGGCGATACCCTGCTGGACGAGTTGGTTAATTAATTTGTAGATCTCGTATTTCGCGCCAATATCGATACCCCTGGTAGGTTCATCAAGAATGAGAATGCGCGGGTTGAGTAACAGACAGCGCGCCAGGATCGCTTTTTGCTGATTGCCACCGCTTAAACGTCCAATAGCAAGGTCGGGGGAAGATGTTTTCACTTTGAGTTGCTGGATGGATTCCAGAATACATTTTTGCTCTGCGGCATCATCAAGTTGGCTAATACCCCCGGTAAATTTATTGAGTGCGGCAAGGGTAATATTTTTACCAACCGCCATTACTGGAACGATGCCGTCGCGTTTTCTGTCTTCTGGCACCATCGCAATACCCTGGGCGATGGCTTGCTGGCAATTACGAATATCCACTTGTTTGCCATCAATATAGATTTCCCCTTCCCATTGCCCGGGCCAAACACCAAAAAGGCATTGAATAGTTTCGGTGCGACCAGCGCCAACCAGTCCGGCAATCCCCAGTATTTCGCCACGTTTCAGGGAAAACGAGACATCGTTAACCCGTTTAATATGACGATTAACCGGATGCCATGCCGTCAGGTGCTCGATACGTAATATTTCATCGCCAGTAGTATGCGGTTCGTTTGGGTAAAGTGCCGTTAATTCTCGCCCAACCATCATGGTGATAATATCGTCTTCGCTCATTCCGACTGCATCACGCGTACCTATGTGCTGACCGTCGCGAATAACACAAATTGTGTCGGAAATCGCTTTGACTTCGTTGAGCTTGTGAGAAATATAGATACAGGCGATGCCGTGTTGTTGCAGATCGCGAATAATATCCAGTAAAACTGTGGTTTCCAGCTCAGTTAATGAGGCTGTCGGTTCATCGAGAATTAATAAACGCACCTGTTTATTGAGTGCCTTGGCAATTTCAACGAGTTGTTGTTGCCCAAGCCCTAAATCACCAACGCGGGTATCTGGTGAAATGGATAAGCTGACTTGCGCTAACAGTTTCTGACAGCGTAGCGTCATCAGGTCATAATCCATAATCCCATTGCGGGTTATCTCATTGCCAAGAAAGATATTTTCCAGCACGGTCAACTCTTTCACCAATGCTAATTCCTGGTGAATGATGGCGATACCTTTGCGTTCGGTATCACGGATGTGACTTGCCTGTATTACTTCACCAGCAAAAGTAATTTCGCCTTCGTAACTGCCAAAGGGATAAATTCCGCATAGCACTTTCATTAATGTTGATTTACCAGAACCGTTCTCACCACAAAGTGAGACGATCTCACCAGCATTTAGCCGCAAACTGACGTTATCTATCGCCTTTACGCTGCCGAAAGATTTGGTAATGCTCTTCATTTCAAGTAGATAAGACATAACGACTCCACCTAAGCCAATCAGTTCATGCGGCATGGAGAGAAATCACGTCCCTGTTATCGACAGGGACGTAACGCTTAAAGCTCGCTCTCTTGGTGGAAACCGTCTTTAATCACCGTGTTTTTGATGTTGTTTTTATTCACATCAATAGGTGTCAGCAGGCGGGATGGCACATCTTTCAGCCCATTATTCAGCGTGGTATCTGCTTTAGGTTGTTGATTGTTACCCAGTTCAACGGCAATTTCTGCAGCAGTATTTGCCAGTAGAGTAATCGGTTTATACACCGTCATGGTTTGCGTACCCGCAGCAATACGTTTAATGCCGGCGAGATCTGCATCCTGGCCGGAAATGGCGACTTTCCCTGATAAACCTTGCGCGCTTAACGCCTGAATCGCCCCGCCAGCAGTAGCATCGTTAGAAGCAACAACAGCGTCAATTTTGTTATTGTTGGCGGTCAACGCGTTTTCCATAATTTTCAGCGCGTTTTCTGGTAACCAGCCATCAACCCATTGGTCACCGACGACTTTAATTTTCCCGGAGTCGACGTAAGGTTTTAATACTTTCATTTGCCCGGCGCGGAAAAGCTTGGCGTTGTTATCTACCGGAGAGCCGCCCATCAGGAAATAATTTCCTTGCGGGACGATATCGACCAGCGCTTTTGCTTGTAGTTCGCCCACTTTTTCGTTATCGAAAGAAATATAAAAGTCGATATCAGCATCATTAATCATGCGGTCGTAAGCTAATACTTTAATACCTTCTTGTTTTGCCTCTTTTACAACGTTACTTAATACCTGTCCGTTATACGGAATAATGACAAGAACATCGACTCCCCGGTTAATCATGTTTTCAATCTGCGACATTTGAGTTTCTTCATTACCATTTGCAGACTGCACAAATACTTTTGCGCCGAGAGATTCAGCTTTTTTCACGAAAATATCCCGGTCTTTCTGCCAGCGCTCAAGACGGAGATCATCAATAGCCATACCGATTTTGACTTCTTTGGCATGTGCCGCAACGTTGGTTAGCAGAAGTGATGTGCACAGGGTGAGTAAAATGTTCTTTATTTTCATGGTTCAGAGGCCTTCTTTTGTTAGAGGGTAGCTTTAAAAAGTAACAATCACCGCGTTAAACGTAACCAAGTTTTAGCAACTAAATAGGGGAAAACAATTACAGATTTTTATCTTTCGATTATGATTTTTAGTTTATTTCTTGATTTATGACCGAGATCTTATTTTTGTTGGTTAATCGAATTTGTTGCATTTTTCTCTTCGAGTAATTACCCAATTTCATCATTCCATTTTATTTTGCGAGCTAGCGCACACTTGTGAATTATCTCAATAGCAGTGTGAAATAACATAATTGAGCAACTGAAAGGGAGTGCCCAATATTACGACATCATCCATTACCCGCGGCATTACCTGATTATGGAGTTCATTATGCAGGCTTATTTTGACCAGCTCGATCGCGTTCGTTATGAAGGTCCCAAATCCTCTAACCCGTTAGCATTCCGTCACTACAACCCCGACGAACTGGTGTTGGGTAAGCGTATGGAAGACCATTTGCGTTTTGCCGCTTGCTACTGGCACACCTTCTGCTGGAACGGGGCGGATATGTTTGGTGTAGGCGCGTTTAACCGTCCGTGGCAGCAACCTGGCGAGGCGCTGGCATTGGCGAAGCGTAAAGCAGATGTCGCATTTGAGTTTTTCCACAAATTACATGTGCCTTTTTATTGCTTCCACGATGTGGACGTTTCTCCAGAAGGCGCATCGTTAAAAGAGTACATCAATAACTTTGCGCAAATGGTCGATGTGCTGGCAGGCAAACAAGAAGAGAGCGGAGTGAAACTGCTGTGGGGAACCGCTAACTGCTTTACTAACCCACGTTATGGCGCGGGCGCAGCTACGAATCCAGATCCGGAAGTTTTCAGCTGGGCAGCAACACAAGTCGTTACGGCGATGGAAGCGACGCATAAACTGGGTGGTGAAAACTATGTATTGTGGGGCGGTCGCGAAGGTTACGAAACTCTGCTGAATACCGATTTGCGACAGGAGCGTGAACAGATTGGCCGCTTTATGCAGATGGTGGTTGAGCATAAACATAAAATCGGTTTCCAGGGTACCCTGCTTATCGAACCGAAACCGCAAGAGCCGACCAAACATCAATATGATTACGATGCCGCGACGGTCTACGGCTTCCTGAAGCAGTTTGGCCTGGAAAAAGAGATTAAACTGAATATTGAAGCAAACCACGCAACGCTGGCGGGTCACTCTTTCCACCATGAAATTGCCACTGCCATTGCGCTCGGACTGTTCGGTTCTGTTGATGCCAACCGTGGTGACGCGCAGTTGGGCTGGGATACTGACCAGTTCCCGAACAGCGTGGAAGAGAATGCGCTTGTGATGTATGAAATCCTCAAAGCAGGCGGTTTCACTACCGGCGGTCTGAACTTCGATGCCAAAGTACGTCGTCAGAGCACCGATAAGTATGACCTGTTCTACGGTCATATTGGCGCGATGGATACGATGGCACTGGCGCTGAAAATTGCAGCACGCATGATTGAAGACGGTGAGCTGGATAAACGCGTAGCGCAACGTTATTCCGGCTGGAATAGCGAACTGGGCCAGCAAATTCTGAAAGGCCAAATGTCATTGGCGGATTTAGCAAAATATGCCCAGGAACATAATCTTGCACCGGTGCATCAGAGTGGTCGCCAGGAGCAGTTGGAAAATCTGGTAAACCATTATCTGTTCGACAAATAACGGCTAATTGTGCAGTCCGTTGGCCCGGTTATCGGTAGCGATGCCGGGCATTTTTTAAGGAACGATCGCTATGTATATCGGGATAGATCTTGGCACATCGGGCGTGAAAGTCATTCTGCTCAACGAGCAGGGTGAGGTAATCGCTTCACAAACAGAAAAACTAACCGTTTCGCGCCCGCATCCCCTCTGGTCGGAACAAGACCCGGAACAGTGGTGGCAGGCAACTGATCGTGCGGTGAGAACGCTTGCGCAACAATATTCTTTGCAAGAGGTTAAGGCGTTAGGGATTGCCGGACAGATGCACGGAGCAACGTTACTTGATGCTCGACAACAAGTATTACGTCCAGCCATTTTGTGGAATGACGGGCGCTGTGCGCAAGAGTGCGCTTTGCTTGAAGCACGAGTCCCGGATTCGCGCGCTATAACCGGCAATCTGATGATGCCAGGATTTACCGCGCCTAAGCTGCTGTGGGTGCAACGCCATGAGCCGGAGATATTCCGCCAGGTAGACAAAGTTTTATTGCCGAAAGATTATTTGCGTCTGCGTATGACCGGAGAGTTTGCCAGTGATATGTCTGATGCGGCAGGCACCATGTGGCTGGATGTCGCGAAGCGTGACTGGAGTGATGTCATGCTGCAAGCTTGCCAGCTGTCTCGTGACCAGATGCCAGCATTATACGAAGGCAGTGAAGTTACCGGGACTTTGCTACCCGAGGTGGCAACAGCATGGGGAATGGCGGCAGTGCCCGTTGTCGCGGGCGGCGGCGATAACGCGGCTGGCGCGATTGGTGTGGGTATGGTTGATGCCAACCAGGCAATGCTGTCGCTGGGAACTTCTGGTGTTTATTTTGCGGTGAGCGAAGGCTTTTTAAGCAAGCCGGAAAGCGCCGTACACAGCTTTTGCCATGCATTACCACAGCGTTGGCATTTAATGTCGGTGATGTTGAGTGCGGCATCGTGTCTGGATTGGGCCGCGAAATTAACCGGCCTGAGCAATGTCCCAGCCTTAATTGCAGCTGCGCAACAGGCAGATGAAAGTGCCGAGCCAATCTGGTTTTTGCCTTATCTTTCCGGCGAGCGCACCCCGCACAATAATCCACAGGCGAAGGGGGTTTTCTTTGGCCTGACCCATCAGCACGGCCCTAATGAACTGGCGCGAGCAGTGCTGGAAGGCGTGGGTTATGCGTTGGCCGATGGCATAGATGTAGTGCACGCCTGCGGCATTAAACCGCAAAGTATTACGCTGATTGGTGGTGGAGCGCGTAGTGAGTACTGGCGTCAGATGCTGGCGGATATCAGCGGTCAGCAGTTGGATTACCGCACGGGTGGTGATGTAGGGCCAGCACTGGGCGCAGCAAGGTTGGCGCAGATTGCGGTGAATCCAGCTAAATCGCTCAGTGAATTGTTACCGCAACTGCCGTTGGAGCAATCGCATATGCCGAACGCGCAGCATTATGCCGCTTATCAGCCACGACGCGAAACATTCCGTCGTCTCTATCAGCAACTTCTGCCACTAATGGCGTAAACGTATCCCCTGCCTGACCGGGCAGGGATAATTCCCGTCTATATATATTATCAATTCATTAATATTTAATATGAATTTATTCTGAAAATCATTTGTTAATGGTGTTTTTCAGTTTTGTCTTTCGTTGGTTACTCGTAATGTATCGCAGGTAGATACGGAGATCATTATGAAAACCTCAAAGACTGTGGCAAAACTATTATTTGTTGTCGGGGCGTTGGTTTATCTGGTTGGGCTATGGATCTCATGCCCATTGCTAAGTGGCAAAGGTTATTTTCTTGGCGTGTTAATGACGGCAACGTTTGGCAATTATGCTTATCTTCGCGCAGAAAAACTCGGGCAACTGGATGACATGTTTATTCGCATCTGCCAGTTAGTTGCGTTAATCACTATCGGTCTGTTGTTTATCGGTGTTTTAAATGCCCCCGTTAACGCTTATGAAATGGTGATTTATCCCATTGCCTTCTTCGCTTGCTTGTTTGGTCAGATGCGGTTATTGCGTTCAGCATGAGCTATGTAGCTCTTACAATGTAATATGAAAGGAACTCTGTGATGGAAAACAAAATATCAACCTATTCTCCGGCATTCAGTATTGTGTCATGGATAGCTCTCGTTGGTGGCATCGTTACTTATCTGTTAGGGCTATGGAATGCGGAGATGCAGTTAAATGAAAAAGGGTATTATTTTGCCGTGCTGGTTTTAGGACTGTTTTCTGCGGCGTCTTATCAAAAGACCGTTCGGGACAAGTATGAAGGCATACCGACCACCTCCATTTATTATATGACCTGCCTGACTGTCTTTATTATCTCTGTTGCATTACTGATGGTAGGCCTGTGGAATGCAACGTTATTACTCAGTGAAAAAGGCTTTTATGGTCTGGCCTTCTTTTTAAGCTTGTTTGGTGCAGTAGCGGTTCAGAAAAATATCCGTGATGCCGGAATCAACACCCCAAAAGAAACGATAGCTGCGCAGGAAGAATATAGCGAATAATCTCCGTAAGCCCGGTCAGTCCAGTGTGACCGGGCTTTTACTTAACTCACTAATCTGTTTTTATCGATTCGTTGCACCAGCACAGAAAGTAACAGACTTGCTGCCAGCGTCGCGCAAAAGATCCAAATAATATCCAGTATTGGCCAGCTTTTAAGCTCAATCCCTCGGGTGCGCAGCGCATGGATAATCAACGCGTGGAACCCGTATATACCCAAAGAATGGCGTGATATCAGCCCAAGCCAAGGAACAGTGCGTGTATCCAGCGTATTTTTTACCAGAATCAGTAACGCAATTGCGCAGATAAAAACCATCGGCCCACAGTAAAGATACCAGGTATCAGCAAAGTTTCCGCGCCACTGTAATTCATATAATGTCCCACGAGAGATAATAAATACCCCCGCAACAAACAGTGCGGCGCTCATCCACGACAGTGGTTTATGTTGCGTATCCATCATGCCAATGGCGCGGCCCAACATGCCATACAGGATGTAGTAAAAAGTATCGCCATTGATATATAAGTTAATCGGTAGCCATTCGAAGCCGTCGATCTTCTGTGGAACGGTGTTTGGGTTAGCGATGATGCCAATCACCCCCATTAGTACCAGCAACATTTTACCGCTAACGTTTTTCACCTGAACCAGTGGCGAAACCAGATAAATCACCGCAATCGCGAAGAAAAACCATAAGTGATAAAACACAGGCTTTTGTAGCAGGTTTTTCAGTGCTAACTCCACATTGATAGCGGTAAAAAGTGCAATGTAGATCAACGCGATGACACTATAAAACAGCAGGCATAAGCCGATACGCAAGAAATGACGCGGCTGGGCGCTACGCTCGCCAAAAAAGAGATAGCCGGAAATCATGAAAAATAATGGCACGCTGACACGGGAGGCAGAATTTAGAACATTCGCGATATCCCAGGTTACGGGGCTAACGCTATGGGCGTTGGTTACATACCAGGTGGTGGTATGAATCATCACCACCATTAAACAGGCTATCCCTCGCAGGTTATCAATCCAATAAATTTTGGGTTGCATCTGTGTCTCTGTAACTGGTTAAAAAAGGTCTGACCGATAAATCATTCGGCTGGTGCACTGGAATAATCCGAGTTTTATCTCTACAGCTTATAGGGGCTTGAGGAAATTCGTTAGAGTCAGCCACTATACCGATATTAATAATAAGACTCACCTGCAAATAAGACGGTAATTTAATGATGATGAACTATTTCTTTCCGGCAATGGCGCTTATTGTGTTAGTGGGATGCTCGACACCGCCACCCGAGCAGAAAGCACAGCGGGTAAAGGTTGAGCCGCTGCGTTCATTGAATATGGAAGCGTTGTGCAAGGGGCAGGCGGCAAAACGTTATAACACCGGCGAGCAAAAAATCGACGTCACTGCATTTGAACAGTTCCAGGGGAGCTACGAAATGCGTGGTTATACCTTCCGGAAAGAGCAGTTTGTCTGTTCTTTTGACGCAGATGGCCATTTTTTGCATCTTTCCATGCGTTAAGGCCAGCCTTTTTCCCGTTTCGTACTGTATATCTTCCATCCAGCGGGTATACTGATCCCTTCCTTTAAATCCACACGTATCCAGCACGAAATAATATGCAAAAGTTTGATACCAGGACCTTCCAGGGCTTGATCCTGACCTTACAGGATTACTGGGCTCGCCAGGGCTGCACCATTGTTCAACCATTGGACATGGAAGTCGGCGCGGGAACCTCTCACCCAATGACCTGTCTGCGCGCGCTGGGGCCAGAACCGATGGCGGCTGCTTATGTCCAGCCTTCTCGTCGCCCGACCGATGGTCGCTACGGCGAAAACCCCAACCGTTTACAGCACTACTATCAGTTCCAGGTGGTGATTAAGCCATCACCGGACAATATTCAGGAGCTGTACCTCGGTTCTCTGAAAGAGCTGGGCATGGATCCGACTATCCACGATATCCGTTTTGTGGAAGATAACTGGGAAAACCCGACGCTGGGTGCCTGGGGTCTGGGCTGGGAAGTGTGGCTGAACGGCATGGAAGTGACACAGTTCACTTACTTCCAGCAGGTTGGCGGTCTGGAATGTAAACCGGTTACCGGCGAGATCACTTACGGTCTGGAGCGCCTGGCCATGTACATTCAGGGCGTAGACAGCGTTTACGACCTGGTCTGGAGCGACGGCCCGCTGGGTAAAACCACCTACGGCGACGTATTCCATCAGAACGAAGTGGAGCAGTCCACTTACAACTTCGAATACGCGGATGTGGACTTCCTGTTCACCTGCTTCGAGCAGTACGAGAAAGAAGCCCAGCAGTTGCTGGCGCTGGAAAATCCGCTGCCGCTGCCAGCCTACGAGCGTATTCTGAAAGCCGCCCACAGCTTTAACCTGCTGGATGCGCGTAAAGCCATCTCCGTCACCGAGCGTCAACGCTACATTCTGCGTATTCGCACCCTGACCAAAGCAGTGGCAGAAGCATACTACGCTTCCCGTGAAGCCCTCGGCTTCCCGATGTGCAACAAAGATAAGTAAGAGGCGGCCATGTCTGAGAAAACTTTTCTGGTGGAAATTGGCACTGAAGAACTGCCACCAAAAGCACTGCGCAGCCTGGCTGAGTCCTTTGCTGCGAACTTTACTGCGGAGCTGGATAACGCCGGCCTCGCACACGGCACCGTTCAATGGTTCGCTGCTCCGCGTCGTCTGGCGCTAAAAGTGGCTAACCTGGCGGAAGCACAGCCAGATCGCGAAATCGAAAAACGCGGCCCGGCAATTGCCCAGGCGTTCGACGCCGAAGGCAAACCGAGCAAAGCGGCGGAAGGTTGGGCGCGTGGCTGCGGGATCTCCGTTGACCAGGCCGAGCGCCTGACTACTGACAAAGGCGAATGGCTACTGTATCGCGCCCACGTGAAGGGCGAAAGCACCGAGGCGTTGGTGCCGAATATGGTCGCGACTTCTCTTGCGAAGCTACCGATCCCGAAACTGATGCGCTGGGGCGCGTCTGACGTGCACTTCGTACGTCCGGTTCACACTGTGACTCTGCTGCTGGGCGACAAAGTCATTCCGGCAACTATTCTGGGTATTCAGTCCGATCGCGTGATTCGCGGCCACCGCTTTATGGGCGAGCCGGAAATTACTATCGATAATGCCGATCAGTATCCGGAAATTCTGCGTGAGCGCGGTAAAGTCATCGCCGATTACGAAGAACGTAAAGCGAAGATTAAAGCTGATGCCGAAGAAGCGGCGCGTAAGATTGGCGGTAACGCTGACTTAAGCGAAAACCTGCTGGAAGAAGTGGCTTCTCTGGTTGAATGGCCGGTTGTTCTGACTGCGAAATTCGAAGAGAAATTCCTCGCGGTGCCATCTGAAGCGCTGGTTTACACCATGAAAGGTGACCAGAAGTACTTCCCGGTGTACGCGAACGACGGCAAACTGCTGCCGAACTTTATCTTCGTTGCCAACATCGAATCGAAAGATCCGCAGCAAATTATCTCCGGTAACGAAAAGGTTGTTCGTCCACGTCTGGCGGATGCCGAGTTCTTCTTCAATACCGACCGCAAAAAGCGTCTGGAAGATAACCTGCCGCGTCTGCAAACGGTACTGTTCCAGCAACAGCTGGGTACGCTGCGTGATAAAACTGACCGCATCCAGGCACTGGCTGGCTGGATTGCTGAACAGATTGGCGCTGACGTTAACCACGCAACCCGTGCGGGCCTGCTGTCTAAGTGTGACCTGATGACCAACATGGTCTTCGAGTTCACCGACACCCAGGGCGTTATGGGGATGCACTACGCGCGTCACGATGGTGAAGCGGAAGATGTGGCAGTGGCGCTGAACGAGCAGTATCAGCCGCGCTTTGCCGGCGATGACCTGCCGTCTAACCCGGTAGCCTGTGCGCTGGCGATTGCTGACAAGATGGATACTCTGGCGGGTATCTTCGGTATTGGTCAGCATCCGAAAGGCGACAAAGACCCGTTTGCGCTGCGTCGTGCGGCACTTGGCGTGCTGCGTATTATCGTTGAGAAGAACCTCAACCTTGATTTGCAAACGCTGACCGAAGAAGCGGTGCGCTTGTACGGTGATAAGCTGACTAACGCCAATGTGGTTGATGATGTTATCGACTTTATGCTCGGTCGTTTCCGCGCCTGGTATCAGGACGAAGGTTACACCGTCGACACCATCCAGGCGGTACTGGCACGTCGTCCGACTCGTCCGGCAGATTTCGATGCCCGTATGAAGGCGGTATCGCACTTCCGTACGCTGGATGCAGCGGCAGCACTGGCGGCGGCGAACAAGCGCGTATCTAACATTCTGGCGAAATCAGACGAAGTGCTGAGTGATCGCGTTAATGCCTCCACCCTGAAAGAGCCAGAAGAAATTAAGCTGGCGATGCAGGTGGTTGTGCTGCGCGACAAACTGGAGCCGTACTTCGCGGAAGGTCGTTACCAGGAAGCGCTGGTTGAACTCGCCGAGTTGCGTGAACCGGTAGATGCTTTCTTCGATAAAGTGATGGTCATGGTTGATGACAAAGAACTGCGTATCAACCGTCTGACTATGCTGGAGAAACTGCGCGAATTGTTCCTGCGCGTTGCGGATATTTCTCTGTTGCAGTAATAACTCCTTTAATAAAAAACCTGCCATCTGGCAGGTTTTTTTATCGCTATAACCCGTCCTGAATAGTGTTGACACGTTCTGGTCGGGGCTCAAGCGGGAACTAATGGTTCCCGCTTAACGTTTTATTCACCGCGCAGAATCTGGCGGAAATGGGAAACCAGCGGACGTTGGTTGGCTTTATGCCATGCTGCCCATAATTGCGTTGAATAATTCATCCACGGCAATTCACGTAATACCACCCCTTCCGGCGCATTATGACGCAGACTATGTTGAATTAAGGCCAGACCTAATCCCGCAGCGACCAGACCTAATGCCGTGAGTGGTTCACCCGCTTCCAGGCGAATATCAGGATTAAACCCGGCGTTAACACAGGCGGCGACAAAATGATCGCGAGAATGCGCATCGTCGTTATGAATCACCGCAATCCACTGCTGATCGCCAAGTTGCGGCGCAACAAGGTTTTCCTCCTGCGCCAGAGGATGATTTTGCGGTAAGGCCAACAACATTCGATCATCCAGAACCTGAATATATTCCAGATCCTGCTCGCTGTCGGCGGGCGGCGTATCGACCAGGGAAAAATCGAGACTGCGCTGGCGCAGGCCTTCAATCTGGGTGGCCGGTGGTTGGCTGTAAAGTGCGATATGCACATTCGGACGCGATACACGTAACGTACGTAGCGCAGTAGAAAGCACACCGGAATGCATGGCGTTTTCAATATAGCCAATACACAAGCCGCCATCTTCACCACGCCCCAGGCGTTTGCCTAACGACTCCAGACGGTTGGCGTGTGTCAGCAACGAACGTGTTTCGGCAAGGAATGTATGTCCATCAGCGGTCAGGCGAATGCGCTGCTGATTACGCTCAAACAGCGTCAGCCCCAGCCGTTCTTCCAGTTGTGCAATCTGGCGGCTCAGTGGTGATTGCGAGATATGTAATCGCTCGGCTGCGCGTCCCACATGCTCTTCTTCTGCGACCACCACGAAGTACTTCAGTTGGCGTAAATCAATCATGTTAGACCTCAAAGGACTTAAGTCAGACGAATTATGTCCTATCAGGTCACAGCATTGCAATGTATTGTGATCCTCGTCACAGGGCGATAGCAAAAAAACGCCCGAACCCAAACTGAATAATTGAGGACATCTTATGAGCATCAAAAATTTACTTCCCGGCAAAATTGGCTTAGGCGGCGCACCACTCGGCAACATGTTCCGTGCCATTCCGGAAGAAGAGGCCCACGCCACCGTGAGCGAAGCCTGGAACCTGGGCGTGCGTTACTTTGATACCGCGCCGCTGTACGGCTCTGGCCTTTCTGAAATCCGCATGGGTGAAGCGCTGTCTCAATATCCACGCGATGAATACGTTCTGAGCAGCAAAGTCGGCCGCATCATGCTGGACGAAATGGAAGATCCGGCAAAACGTGATTTCGGTGAAAAAGGTGGCCTGTTCGAACACGGCCTGAAAAACAAAATTCTGAATGACTACTCTGCTGACGCCACGCTGCGCTCGATTGAAGACAGCCTGAAACGCCTGAAAACAGACCGTCTGGATATTGTCTGGATCCACGACCCGGCGCAGGACTTCTACGGTGACAGCTGGCTGGAGCAGTTCAACATTGCCCGTACCGGTGCGTTTCGTGCGCTGACACGTTTGCGTGACGAAGGTGTGATTAAAGCCTGGGGACTGGGTGTGAACCGCGTCGAACCTTGCGAACTGACGCTGGCGCTGGACGAACCGAAGCCAGATGCGTTCCTGCTGGCGGGGCGTTATTCCCTGCTGGATCACGAACGTGCGCTGCAACGCTTGATGCCAGAAGCACTGGAACAGAACGTGGATATTGTTGTGGGCGGTCCGTACAGCTCTGGCGTACTGGCAGGTGGCGAGCACTTTGAATATCAGAAAGCCTCTGCGGCCATCCAGCAGAAAGTGGCACAAATTAACGCCATTGCCACACGTTTCAATGTGAACGTTAAAGCAGCTGCGCTGCAATTCGCGCTGGCAAACCCGGCCGTTGCGGCGGTTATTCCTGGCTCCAGCCGTCCTGGTCGTATGGCAGAAGATCTGGCTGCACTGAATGCGCCTGTTTCGGCTGAATTTTGGGCAGAAATGCGCCGTCAAAATCTGGTTGCGGAAAACGCTCCGCTGCCGACCCGTTAATCAACCTGGTGAGAATACGATGAAACTGGATCTGACAGGTAAAGTCGCGGTGGTCAGCGGCTCAACCTCCGGCATTGGGCAGGGTATTGCCGCCGGACTGGCAAAAGCAGGCGCAACGGTGGTTGTCGTCGGCCGTAAACAGAGCGGCGTTGATGACGCCATGGCTGCGATTGCGGCACAAACTCCCACGGCGTCACTGCGCGGCGTGGTGGCCGATCTCAGCACCGAAGACGGCGTGGCTACGCTGATCACTGCAGTCCCAACGGCTGATGTGCTGGTCAATAATCTGGGTATTTTCAACGATAAAGATTTCTTTAGCGTTCCGGATGATGAGTGGATGCACTTCTATAACGTCAACGTCCTCTCTGGCGTTCGTCTGGCGCGTCACTATGCGCCAGGTATGGCGGAGCAGGGCTGGGGGCGGATTATCTTTGTCTCGTCCGAATCCGGCGTGGCAATCCCTGGCGACATGATCAACTACGGCGTCACCAAAGCCGCGAATCTGGCGGTTTCTCATGGTCTGGCGAAACGACTGGCGGGGACCGGTGTGACCGTCAACGCCATTCTGCCAGGGCCAACCTTTACCGATGGCCTGAAAGAGATGCTGGCGGATGCCGCTGCACAGTCGGGACGCAGTGCGCGTGAACAGGCCGATGAGTTTGTTAGAACCTCGCGTCCGAGCTCCATCATCCAGCGTGCGGCGGATGTGGAAGAAGTGGCGAATCTGGCGGTTTATCTCGCGTCACCGCTTTCCTCGGCAACCACAGGGGCAGCTCTGCGCGTCGATGGCGGCGTCGTCGACACCTTGACTATGTAACCCTATAAATTAAGAGAAAATTATCATGGCTAAAACAACTGTATCGATCGAAATTCCGGCGTCTGCCGACGCCGTATGGCAATTGATGGGCGGCTTTGATGCGCTGCCAGACTGGCTACCCTTCATCCCGAAAAGCGTGGTGACAGAAGGTGGTCGCGTTCGTTCGCTGACAACCTCTGACGGCGGCACTGTGGTTGAACGTCTGGAAGCGTTCGATAACCGCCAGCGCAGTTATACCTATTCTATTATTCAGGCACCGTTCCCGGTTGTGGATTATCTCTCCACCATCACGGTTCAGGAGACTGCCGACAGCCAGGTTTCCCGTGTGGAATGGTCAGGTGAATTCACCCCTGTGAACGTGAGCAATGAAGAGGCCGAGGCGCTGTTTACCGGCATCTACCGTGATGGCCTCAAGGCGCTGAAAGACAACTTTGTTGCCTGATGCGAACGACAGGCGTTGGAATGTCCGGCGCCTGATTATTAACAATATAGAATAGCCTATTGTCATTTGTATCATTTATGTCATCAAACAACAGGCGTGTTCTCCTCTCATCGCGTTATCCGACGCACTTAATCAATATATTCTGGATATAACTATGAAAACTATTATCGCAATTGTTACCGCTTCCCTGTTCTCTGCTGCGGCGTTCAGCGCTTCTGCGCAATCCGTAACGGCAACGGGTACCACGCTGGATTCTGCGGAAGCGGTTATTGCGCAGAAAGCGAAAGAGATGAATGCCTCTGAATACAAAATTACCAGCGCTCGCATGGGCAATACCGTCACCATGAGTGCCGAACTGTATATACACTAAAGCGCGCGCCGAAGAGGCGCTGGCTAACGGCTGGGCGGATCTGATTGGTTTTGGTCGCCCGTTTATTGCCAACCCGGATCTTCCGCATCGTCTGGAAAACGATTTACCGCTGAATGCGCCATCAAAGAGAAATTCTTTGGCGGTGGTAAAGATGGATATCTGGATTATCCGGTTCTCTGAATTTGTTTTTTGTCAGTGTGTCGTGATTGCCACATGCCGGACTTTTGTCCGGATATTCCTGTGCCGGATCTGGATTGTTCCTGCGACTGCTCTTCTCTACATTTAAAGCGTTTTTTCAAATAAAAAAATCCCCGCCAATTGGCAGGGATCTTAGATTCTGTGCTTTTAAGCAGAGATTACAGGCTGGTTACGTTACCAGCTGCCGGGCCTTTAGCGCCGCTTTCGATGGTGAAGGACACTTTCTGACCTTCGTCCAGAGATTTGTAACCATCGTTCTGGATAGCAGAGAAGTGTACAAACACGTCTTTAGAGCCATCGTCAGGAGTGATGAAGCCGAAGCCTTTGTCAGCGTTGAACCATTTTACGATACCAGTCATTTTACCGGACATAGTGTATTACCTTTAATAATTAAGTGTGCCTTTCGGCGATATGGCGTGCTTTACAGATTTTTGAAGCGTTAAAGGAATGTGCACTACGAGGGGTATCAACGATAACTCTTGAAGGGACTTGCCTTACTACACTGCTTTAATGGTCTGTACGTCAAACCGTTGAGTGCATTAAGCCACGCATTGGGGGCCGATGCAACAATTATTTTTCAAATTTATGATTAATTGGTCGGAAAGCGGTCCTGTCATCAGGACCGTAAACATCAAAAAAGTTAATAAAACTCTATTCCATCAACTGTTTACTTAATGCCGGATTGGCCTGAATCAGACGCATTAATTTTAGTTCAGCACTGGAAGGCTTCACTCGTCTGGATTCCCATTCCTTTACCATCGCAACGGATACGCCCAAAACCCGGGCGAAATCATCAATTTTTAACCCCGTTCCTTTGCGTAATTGCTCAATCTCGGTACAGGGCGTTGGTATGTGCGTCAGGGTAATCTTCTGTGTTTCATCTTTAAAAACAATTTGTTCCAGGCTGCTCAACAGCTCATACATTGGATCTTTATATTCCATTGAAAACTCCTCAAATCACACTGCGGGATCGTGAATTGCATTGAAGCTCATTAAGAATAGCCGGGAAACACAGACTCAGCGGGAAGCAGCCGGAGTGTGATTCGATTCAGCTTATCAATAACTGTGACTTATAGTTACCTAACGATATGATTAATGCCGATATATTTTGCAGAATCCAGTATTGTAAAGATTCCGAAAATTTCACCTATTGAAGAGAAGTAAAGTTCTGGCTAAAAAACGCAATAGCAATGCCTGTTTTTAACAATGAAACAACAAATTAACCTTCCTTCATTTTCTACATCATTTTCCCAGGAAGATTATGCATAAAGGGTATCTTGCAAGCTTGTCCTGGACTATCCTTGTCACGTCAGACACACGTGTGTCGTTGTGCGCTTTTTTTGGGTGAAAGGAGTAAGAAAATGGCGACAGGAAAGTCCTGCTCTCGCTGGTTTGCGCCTCTTGCGGCGTTATTAATGGTAGTTAGCCTGAGTGGGTGTTTTGATAAAGAAGGTGATCAGCGTAAAGCGTTTATCGACTTCCTGCAGAATACAGTGATGCGTAGCGGTGAGCGTCTACCAACCCTGACTGCCGATCAGAAAAAACAATTTGGTCCTTTTGTCTCTGATTACGCGATTCTGTATGGCTATTCCCAACAGGTGAATCAGGCGATGGATTCCGGTCTGCGTCCGGTTGTAGACAGCGTTAACGCAATTCGAGTACCACAGGATTATGTCACGCAAAGTGGTCCACTGCGTGAAATGAACGGTTCGCTGGGTGTACTGGCGCAACAGCTACAAAATGCGAAGTTGCAGGCCGATGCAGCGCACTCTGCGCTGAAACAGACTGATGACCTGAAACCAGTCTTTGATCAGGCATTCACCAAAGTGGTGACGACACCGGCTGATGCGTTACAACCGTTGATTCCGGCGGCGCAAACCTTTACACAACAACTGGTAATGGTTGGGGACTATATTTCCCAGCAGGGTACTCAGGTAAGCTTTGTGGCGAATGGTATTCAGTTCCCGACTTCGCAGCAGGCGAGTGAATATAACAAACTGATTGCGCCATTACCGGCACAGCATCAGGCGTTTAATCAGGCCTGGACCACTGCAGTAACTGCAACCCAATAAAGAGTAAAAGCCCGAGAGATTTTCGGGCTTTTCTCCACGCAGTCGCGGTTAGTCTGCGACTTGCGGATTCACACAGTTCTTCTCGACATTCCCTTGTAACGCATTAATCAAATTATCCACAGCACAGGCGGCCATGCCATAACGCGTCTCATGGGTGGCAGAGCCAATATGTGGGACTGCGACGACATTTGCCATTGAGAGCAGCGGTGAATCTACTGACAGTGGCTCTCGTTCGAAGACATCCAACCCGGCGGCGTGAATTTCCCCTTTCTGCAATGCCGCAATCAGTGCATTTTCGTCAACCACCGGTCCACGTCCTGCATTAATGAAGATGGCGGAGGATTTCATTTTGGCGAATTGTTCAGCGCCAAACAGGTGATGAGTTTCTTCTGTCAGCGGTAGGATCAGGCAAACGAAATCCGATTCTTGTAACAGCGTATCCAGATCGCAATAACGGGCGTTAAAGCGTTCTTCAGCTTCTTTATGGTGGCGGCGAGCGTTATAGAGAATCGGCATATTGAAACCAAAGTGTGCCCGCTGCGCCAGTGCCATGCCGATCCGTCCCATCCCGACAATGCCAAGTGTTTTATGATGCACGTCGCTGCCGTACCAGTCCGGGCCGATGCTCGCGGTCCATTCACCTGCTTTTACGCGTTCAGCTACCTCGACAACCCGACGCGCGGTACACAGCACCAGCGCCATCAGCGTATCGGCCACCGTCTCCGTTAATACGGTTGGCGTATGCATTAGCAGGATTTTTCGGGCGGTAAGCGCATCGACATCGAAATTGTCATAGCCTACAGAGATAGTTGATGTGGCACGCAGTTTCGGCATTTTTTCCAGCAACACGGCATCAACATTTTTATTTGAGCCTAACAAGCCCTCGGCTTCGGCAAAAATCTGCGCGTTTTGCTCAACGGTTTGTGGAGTCAGATCTGTCACCTGGTGAACGGTGAAATGCGCTTGCAGGCGTTGCAGTAAATCATCAGGTAAGGCTTTGTAGAGGATAACGGACGGCTTCATGCTTCTCTCCATTCACTGATAAGGGGATCACCTTAGCCTGAAAAATGAAGCAGGAAAACCTAAGAATACCAGGTGATTGAATCACCACCTGGCATGAAAGTGATTACAGCGGGCTTAACGTAATTTCTACGCGACGGTTTTGGGCTTTGCCTTCTGCGGTGCTGTTGCTGGCGATTGGATTAGCCGGGCCAAGACCCTGGGTACGAATACGGCTGGCGTCAACGCCCTGGGTAATCAACGCGCTGGCAACGGAATCAGCACGCTGCTGCGAAAGGCGCATGTTCAGGTCATGACCGCCAGTGCTGTCGGTGTAGCCAATCACGTTAACCGCCGTTTTCGGGTACTCTTTCAGCACCATTGCAACACCGGTCAGGGTGTTAGCACCTGCTGGTTTCAGAGTGGCGCTGCTGCTGTCGAAGGTCACATTGTTCGGCATGTTGAGGATAATGTTGTCCCCGCTACGGGTTACGCTAACGCCTGTGCCGCGCATTTTGTCGCGCAGTTTCGCTTCCTGTACATCCATGTAATAGCCAACGCCGCCGCCCAGTGCCGCGCCTGCTGCTGCGCCAATCAGTGCGCCTTTACCGCGATCTTTCTTCGAAGAAGAGAGTGCGCCAATACCCGCGCCAACGAGAGAGCCCAGACCCGCGCCAATAGCAGATTTACCCGCTTCGCGTTCGCCGGTGTAAGGGTTAGTTGTACAGCCAGATACCGCCAGAGCGCCACTCACAACGGCGGCAATAAGATAAACACGTTTCTTCATTGTTAATCCTTAATAACCTTTTTATTCTTTGCCACGGGTTTCGTGGCGGAAGATTATGCCGCGTGAACATGAAGATTATTCCTGGGAATACTCGGAAATTTGTAAGTAATATTTAACTGCTCAATACATCTAACTTTTCAGGAGCCTTCGGTTTGGCCAACTCATCCTCACGTTATTCTGTTCTTACTGCTGCCCACTGGGGACCCATGCTGGTTGAAACCGACGGTGAAACAGTTTTTAGCTCGCGTGGTGCGTTAACCACAGGAATGGAAAACTCCTTGCAGAGTGCGGTTCGCGACCAGGTTCATAGCAATACGCGGGTGCGATTTCCGATGTTGCGTAAAGGCTTTCTTGCGTCACCGGCAAACCCACAAGGCATTCGCGGGCAGGACGAATTTGTGCGCGTGAGTTGGGATGAGGCACTGGATCTTATTCACCAACAACACAAACGTATTCGTGGAGCTTATGGTCCTGCGTCGATTTTTGCTGGTTCCTACGGCTGGCGTTCAAACGGCGTGCTGCATAAAGCGTCAACCTTATTACAACGCTATATGGCGCTGGCAGGCGGCTATACCGGCCATCTGGGGGATTATTCGACCGGCGCGGCACAGGCGATTATGCCGTATGTTGTGGGCGGCAGCGAAGTTTATCAGCAGCAGACCAGTTGGCCGCTGGTGCTGGAACATAGCGATGTGGTGGTGCTGTGGAGTGCTAACCCTCTAAATACGCTGAAAATTGCGTGGAATGCATCCGATGAGCAGGGGCTTTCTTACTTTTCCGCACTGCGTGACAGCGGGAAAAAGTTGATCTGTATTGATCCCATGCGATCGGAAACCGTCGATTTCTTTGGCGATAAAATGGAATGGGTGGCACCGCATATGGGAACTGATGTGGCGCTGATGCTGGGGATAGCCCATACGCTGGTGGAAAACAGCTGGCACGACGAAGCGTTTCTGGCACGTTGCACTACCGGCTATGACGTCTTCGCCTCTTATTTACAGGGCGAGAGTGATGGCATAGCGAAAACTGCCGAATGGGCGGAGGAGATTTGTGGTGTTCCGGCAGATAAAATTCGCGAACTGGCGGCTATTTTCCATCAAAACACGACCATGCTGATGGCGGGATGGGGAATGCAGCGTCAGCAGTTTGGCGAGCAAAAGCACTGGATGATCGTCACGCTGGCGGCAATGTTAGGGCAAATTGGCACACCTGGTGGCGGTTTTGGCCTTTCCTACCATTTTGCTAATGGCGGTAACCCTACGCGCCGCGCCGCAGTGCTCTCTTCCATGCAAGGCAGTTTGCAGGGGGGGACGGATGCGGTAGATAAAATCCCTGTCGCCCGTATTGTCGAGGCTCTGGAAAACCCAGGTGGCGCATATCAACACAACGGCATGAATCGTCACTTTCCGGATATACGCTTTATCTGGTGGGCGGGCGGCGCCAATTTTACACATCATCAGGACACTAATCGTCTGATTCGTGCCTGGCAAAAACCGGAGCTGGTGGTCATTTCAGAATGCTTCTGGACGGCGGCAGCGAAACACGCCGATATCGTCCTGCCTGCAACCACGTCTTTTGAGCGTAACGATCTCACCATGACCGGAGATTACAGCAATCAGCATCTTGTTCCGATGAAACAAGTGGTGCCACCGCGTGACGAAGCGCGTAATGATTTTGACGTCTTTGCTGAATTAAGCGAACGCTGGGAGAAGGGCGGCTATGCACGGTTTACGGAAGGGAAAACTGAGCTGCAATGGCTGGAAATGTTTTATAACGTTGCCCAGCAGCGTGGGGCAAGTCAGCAGGTTGAATTGCCACCGTTTGACGAGTTCTGGCAAGCCAACCGGTTGATTGAGATGCCAGAAAGTCCTGACAGTGAGCGGTTTATTCGCTTCGTCGATTTTCGTCGCGACCCACAGGCGCATCCGTTAAAAACTGCCAGTGGCAAGATTGAAATCTTCTCGCAGCGTATTGCGGATTACGGTTACCCGGATTGTCCGGGGCATCCCATGTGGCTGGAGCCGGATGAGTGGCAGGGTAATGCCGAACCGGAACAGTTGCAGATACTTTCTGCCCACCCCGCACATCGTTTGCACAGCCAGCTAAATTACAGTTCTCTGCGTGAATTATACGCGGTGGCAAACCGCGAACCTGTCACCATCCACCCTGATGATGCACGAGCGCGAGGCATAAAAGAGGGCGACACGGTACGCGTGTGGAACTCGCGCGGGCAAATTCTTGCCGGAGCGGTCATTAGCGAAGGTATTAAACCTGGCGTGATTTGCATTCACGAAGGGGCATGGCCCGATCTGGATTTAACCGCTGGCGGCATTTGTAAAAACGGCGCGGTGAACGTGCTGACGAAAGATCTCCCCAGCTCGCGGCTGGGGAATGGATGCGCGGGTAACACTGCGTTAGCGTGGCTGGAGAAATACACTGGCCCGGAACTGCCACTTACGGCGTTTGATCCGCCTGCCAATCCATAATCCAGGTGGGAAGTTGGGTTTCTTCCTGCCAGGCGCAGTCGACAATATGGAATCCTTGCGCATGGTAAAAATTTATCGCGGGCTGGTTTTTCTGGTAAACCTCCAACAATAAATGGGGATGGCGTTGTTGCACATGTTGCATCAGCGCCTTACCAATACCGCGCCTGACGGCCTTTGGTGTGACAAACATCGCAGCCAAAAATCGTCCTTCCATCACGCTGACAAAACCGAGAAACTTGCCGTCTTCTTCCCACACCCAGTTTTGCGCGTTGGCAAGATAAGCGTCACGCACCAGCGGAATGCAGTCACGCCAGTAGCTTTCTTCTATAAAAGGATGTCCCCAGGTTGTACTTTCCAGCCATAATTCAAGGATCGCAGGTAATTCCAAACGTTGCGCTTCTCGAATCATGATTTCCTCCCCGGATGGCAACAGCAGCCAACGACATGATCGTTCACTAGTCCGCATGCCTGCATAAAGGAGTAACAAATCGTCGTGCCAACAAATTTGAAGCCGCGTTTTTTCAGTGCTTTGGAAAGCGCATCAGAGGCGGGCGTTGACGTGGGGATTTCGCTCAACGTTTTGGCTTGTGTCACCTGTGGCTGATGGTTTACGAACGACCAGACAAAGTCGGCAAACGGTTCGCCGTTCTGCTCCATTTGCAGGTATGCCCGTGCATTACCAATTATCGCCTGAATTTTCCCACGATGGCGGATAATCCCGGCATCAAGCACCAGTCTTTCGACGTCCTCTTCCTGCATTGCCGCGACTTTTACCGGATCGAACTGATGAAAACAGGCGCGATAGTTTTCACGTTTTTTGAGAACGGTAATCCAGGATAACCCTGCCTGTTGCCCTTCAAGGCAGATCATTTCGAACAGTTTATTACTGTTGGTTTCAGGCACGCCCCACTCATTATCGTGGTAGGCAATATAAAGCGGGTCCTGACTCACCCAGCCGCAACGTTCCATACTTTCCCTCGCTATGTACCCGATCGTAAATATTTCACCCTCTTTTCTTGACGCATCGGTGAAAAAGTCAATATTTAATACAGGGCTAAGATGCCCGACATCCTACATACAATGACAATAATATTGCCGAATTCGGCTCTTCCCTGGAGTCGTGTTAATGATCATAAAAAAATGCGGTGGTCGCTGGCCCCTAAGTCTGCTGGCGAGCGTGGTAATCAGTTCTTTTTTTCTCAACACAGCTTACGCCTGGCAACAAGAATATATCGTTGATACGCAGCCAGGACATACCACAGAGCGTTATACCTGGGATAGCGATCACCAACCGGATTACAACGATATTTTGTCGCAACGTATTCAAAGTAGCCAAAGAGCGCTGGGACTGGAAGTTAATCTGGCGGAAGAAACCCCGGCGGATGTGACCAGCAGTATGAGTATGGGCTGGAATTTTCCTTTATATGAGCAGGTTACAACGGGACCAGTCGCTGCATTACATTACGATGGCACAACCACCTCGATGTATAACGAGTTTGGTGACAGTACTGCAACACTGACCGATCCGTTATGGCATGCCAGCGTCAGTACGTTAGGCTGGCGTGTTGATTCCCGACTTGGCGATTTCCGTCCCTGGGCGCAAATCAGCTACAACCAGCAATTTGGTGAAAATATCTGGAAGGCTCAATCAGGCCTGAGTCGCATGACGGCGACAAATCAGAATGGTAACTGGCTTGATGTGACCGTAGGCGCCGATATGTTGCTTAACCAACATATTGCCGCCTATGCCGCGTTATCCCAGGCAGAGAATAGCGCCAATGATAGTGATTATTTGTATACCATGGGCGTTAGCGCCAGATTTTAACGTATTTTTTACAACTATGGGCTGCTAATAACAACCATTGCAATGATAGTGGGTGCTAACTGACCAAATAATTATTGTGGTGAATATTTGTCACGTCATTCATTCCTGAACTAAGGCATTTCATTCCGTTCTGATGGCATTTCATGCCTTTTTTTCCCCTGCATAAAATGCACTTCGTTATGTTTGTCGGCAGAGAATTTTCCTTTTTACTACCGCAGGAATACTGCCATGACACCTTCAAACTATCAGCGTACGCGCTGGCTTACCCTTATCGGTACCATTATCACCCAGTTTGCGCTGGGGTCAGTTTATACCTGGAGCCTGTTTAATGGCGCGCTCTCTGCCAAACTGGATGCGCCGGTCAGTCAGGTTGCTTTCTCCTTCGGTCTGTTGAGTCTGGGACTGGCGATTTCTTCTTCTGTTGCAGGCAAGTTACAGGAACGTTTTGGTGTCAAGCGCGTCACAATGGCTTCCGGTATTCTGCTGGGATTGGGTTTCTTCCTTACCGCGCATTCCAACAGCCTAATGATGCTGTGGTTGAGCGCTGGTGTGCTGGTCGGTCTGGCAGATGGTGCGGGCTACCTACTGACCCTTTCTAACTGCGTGAAGTGGTTCCCGGAGCGTAAAGGTCTGATCTCCGCATTCGCCATTGGTTCTTATGGTCTGGGAAGCCTGGGTTTCAAATTTATCGACACACAATTGTTGGAAACGGTCGGTCTGGAAAAAACCTTTGTAATTTGGGGCGCGATTGCGCTGGTGATGATTGTCTTTGGCGCGACTTTAATGAAAGATGCGCCGAAACAGGAAGTAAAAACCAGTAACGGCGTGGTGGAAAAGGACTACACCCTGGCAGAGTCTATGCGTAAACCGCAATACTGGATGCTGGCGGTAATGTTCCTGACGGCCTGCATGAGCGGCCTGTATGTGATTGGGGTAGCGAAAGATATTGCTCAGAGCCTGGCGCATCTTGATGCAATCTCCGCGGCCAATGCGGTAACAGTTATTTCTATTGCTAACCTTTCTGGTCGTCTGGTGCTGGGCATTCTGTCTGACAAAATCGCCCGTATCCGCGTCATCACTATTGGACAGGTTATTTCGCTGGTGGGTATGGCTGCACTGCTATTTGCACCGTTGAATGCGGTGACGTTCTTCGCGGCGATTGCCTGTGTGGCGTTTAACTTCGGTGGCACAATTACCGTCTTCCCGTCACTGGTGAGCGAGTTCTTCGGCCTCAATAACCTGGCGAAAAACTACGGTGTGATTTATCTCGGCTTTGGTATCGGTAGTATCTGCGGTTCGATTATCGCCTCACTGTTTGGCGGTTTCTATGTGACCTTCTACGTGATTTTCGCCCTGCTGATTCTGTCTCTGGCGCTTTCAACGACCATTCGCCAGCCAGGGCATAAAATGTTGCGTGAGGCACATATTTAGAAATATGTTGCTGCTAAAATAAATGCCAGAGGGGAGACTTCAATGTCTCCCTTTTTTATGATTGCATGTTAATAGAACAATAATATTAATTTCGCAAATGTATTTTTTTTATATATACGCATCATCAATATAAATGTATTCCTAAAAAACGCATTCATCAGATGGTTTTTGTTTGTAATTATTTGAAATTAAAACGAGTTTGTTTTTTCAAAAATTAATATCCAGCAAAAATAATTTTGTTTTTTAGCACCATTTGTATAATCTACGCTCCGTTGTATGAACAACATCAAGCATATTTATCTATATAAATGGAGTTATAAATGAAAAAGGTTCTGTTTGCCTTATCTGCGCTTGCGCTGACCTCTACTTCCGTATTCGCAGCTGATGCGGGCGACGGTACTGTTAAATTCACCGGTGAGATTGTTGACGCGGCATGTGTTGTTTCTCCAGACACTCAAAAACAAGAAGTCGTTCTGGGCCAAGTAAATAAGTCGGTGTTTACCGCTACTGGTGATAAATCCACAGCAACTCCGTTCAAAATCAAACTGGAAAACTGTGATATCTCCACTTTTAAAAATGTTGAGATCAGCTTTAACGGTGTAGGTGATGCGGACAACAATAAACTGATTTCTGTAAGCACTGAACCAGGCGCGGCAACTGGCGTGGGTATCGGTATTTATGATAACACCAATACACTGGTTGACCTGAATACTGGTAAATCTGCTACCGTCCTGAAAGCAGGCCAGACTGTCCTGTATTTCACCGCTAACTATGTCTCCACCAAAGATGCAGTAACCATCGGTTACGGTAACGCAGAAGTCGACTTTAACCTGACTTACAACTAATCGATCCTGACGGAACGATTATTTCTCAATGGCAACAGATTATCTGTTGCCATTATTTACACCAATGACTCAGGGACCGAATCATGAAACGTATTAGCCTTGCCGTTCTGGCACTTTTAATGACCGCACAACATTGTTTTGCTGGTGGCGTAGCCCTAAGTACAACGCGTGTTATTTATGATGGCGGTAAGAAAGAAGCGTCGCTGACCGTTGAAAACCATAATAAAAATGAAGAGTTTTTGATACAGTCATGGATTGATGATGTGAATGGCAATAAAAAAACACCGTTTATTATTACACCTCCATTATTCAAGCTCGATCCTGAAAAGAATAACGTCTTACGTATTGTCAATATTGAAGATACCTTACCTAAGGATCGTGAATCTGTTTACTGGATCAATGTAAAAGCGATTCCTGCGAAAAGTGCCGAGAATGAAAATAAAAACGTATTACAGATAGCTGTTCGTACTCGTCTGAAGTTGTTCTATCGCCCGAAAGGTTTGCCTGGAAGTAACCTTGAGGCGATGAAACAGTTACGTTTCCAACGTCAAAATAACCAAATTGTGGTTAATAACAATTCATCTTATAACCTGACTTTCAATCAATTTTCAGTTAATGGACAGAAGATTGAACGGGCGGGAATGGTTCTCGCGAAAGGAACGTTAAATATTAACCTTCCTGCCGGTACAGGCAACGCGAACGAAGTGAAATACAGCATTATTAATGATTTCGGTGTTTCCGGCGAAATGCTGACGAAGCCGATTAACTGATTCTTTTACAAGGCGCTTTTACTATGCATTGGATGCATTTACCTCTCTATCACTACAGAGCGCATTTTTCCTTCTCTCTGCTGGCATTAACTATTGCCAGCTCGTTGCCTGTGTATGGAGGAAAATTTAACCCAAAATTTCTCGAAAACGTACAAGGTGTCGATCAACACGTCGACTTGTCGGTATACGACTCACCTGTCGCCCAGCAAATACCCGGTAAATACCGGGTTTCGGTGTTTGTTAACGAAGAAAAAATGGCTTCCCGGACGCTGGATTTTAGTACCGCCAGCGAAGCACAACGCAAAGCCAGCGGCGAATCGCTTATGCCTTGCCTTAGCCGGGTACAACTGGAAGAAATGGGGGTGCGCGTTGACAGCTTTCCGGCGCTAAAGATGTCGCCACCTGAAGCCTGTGTAGCGTTTGATGAAATCATTCCCCGGGCCACCAGTCACTTTGATTTTAATAATCAGACGCTGAATCTCTCCTTCCCACAAGCAGCAATGATGATGACTGCTCGTGGCACGGTTGACCCCTCTCGCTGGGACGAAGGGATTCCTGCTCTGCTGCTGGACTACAGCTTTAGCGGCAGCAATGGGCGCAGCGAAGGTACAGGTTCATCTTCAGACTCGACCAGTGACAGTTATTACCTGAACTTACGCAGTGGTTTGAATATTGGTCCGTGGCGTTTGCGTAATAACAGTATCTGGAACCGTACCGATGGCAAAAACCAGTGGGATAACGTTGGAACATCACTAAACCGTGCCATTATTCCACTCAAATCGCAGATAACGCTGGGTGATACCGCAACGCCTGGCGAGATTTTTGATAGCGTACAAATGCGCGGGGCGTTACTGGCATCCGACGATGAAATGTTGCCGGACAGCCAACGTGGCTTTGCTCCAGTAGTGCGCGGTATCGCCAAAAGCAACGCTGAAGTCAGCATCGAGCAGAACGGCTATGTTATTTATCGCACCTTTGTACAGCCGGGCGCATTTGAGATTAATGACCTCTACGCAACCTCTGGTAGTGGTGACCTGACGGTGATTATTAAAGAAGCCGACGGAAGTGAACAACGTTTTATCCAGCCATTCTCGGCGGTAGCGATTTTCCAGCGTGAAGGATATCTGAAATACAGTCTTGCTGCTGGTGAGTATCGTGCCGGTAACTATGACAGTGGCAAACCTCGATTTGGACAGTTTACCGCCATGTACGGCTTGCCATGGGGGATGACCGCTTACGGTGGTGCGTTGCTGTCGGCAGACTACAACGCCTTAGCACTGGGGCTGGGGAAAAACTTCGGCACGATTGGTGCGGTATCGGTGGATGTCACCCAGGCGAAAAGCCAGTTGCGTAACAATGAAAAAGATGAAGGCCAGTCTTATCGGTTCCTGTATTCGAAAAGTTTTGACGGCGGTACTGACTTGCGTCTGCTGGGTTACAAGTACTCAACCAGTGGCTTTTACACTTTCCAGGAAGCTACTGACGTTCGCAGTGATGCCGACAGTGACTACCGCCGTTATCATAAGCGCAGTCAAATTCAGGGCAATATTACTCAGCAATTGGGAGATTATGGCTCTGTTTACTTCAATATGACGCAGCAGGACTACTGGAATGTTGACGGTAAGGAAAACTCCTTAAGTGCAGGTTATCACGGTCATATTGGTCGAGTGAATTACAGCATCGCCTACACCTGGACCCGAAGCCCGGAATGGGATGAAGACGATCGTCTGTGGTCATTCAGTGTTTCGATCCCTCTGGGGGGCGCGTGGAGCAGTTATCGCATGACCACCGACCAGAATGGCAAAACGTCACAACAGGCTTCAGTCAGCGGCACATTGCTGGAAGATCGTAATCTAAGCTATAACATTCAGGAAGGTTACACCAGTAATGGCGTTGGCAACAGTGGCAGCGCCAGCCTTAGCTATATGGGGGGGTCCGGCAACATAGATGCTGGCTATAACTACTCAAAAGATAATCAACAGGTTAACTATGGTGTGCGTGGCGGTGTCATTGTTCATAGTGAAGGGATTACGTTATCACAACCGTTAGGTGAAAGCCTGGCGATTGTTTCAGCCCCTGGCGCTCGTGGTGCACATGTAATTAACAGCAGTGGCGTTGAAGTTGACTGGATGGGTAATGCCGTCGTGCCATATTTGACGCCATATCGTGAAACTACTGTTGAGATTCGCAGTGATACATTGGGTGAAAACGTTGAGTTGCAGGAAGCTTTTCAGAAAGTAGTTCCAACGCGCGGTGCAATAGTGCGTTCTCGCTTTGATACACGTGTTGGTTACCGCGTACTCATAACCTTAAAACAAGCTAATGGTAATGCCGTTCCGTTTGGTGCGACTGCAGTGTTAAAGGATGAGAGCAAACCTACCAGCAGTATTGTTGGAGAAGAAGGGCAACTTTATATTAGCGGAATGCCGGAAGAGGGCGAATTGCAGGTGAGTTGGGGCAAAGATCAGGCACAGCAATGCCTGGTGCCGTTCCAGTTACCGGAGAAAAAGGACAATTCGGGTATCGTGATAGTTAATGCGACATGCCAGAAATAGGGATATGAAGATGAAAATAAAAAATATGATGGCTTGCGTCGTGCTTTTGGGAACCAGCACCTTTGCAGGAAATGTATGGTCGGCGGATTGGGGCGCATGTCAAACAGCAAACGGTCAACCTTATGAATATTCTTTTGACCTGGTACAAACAATACAAGAACCTTCAGAAAATAGAGTTGGAAAATTAATACAACAGAATTTTAGTCTGGGGGGATCTTATCAGGCTGGGTGCGATTGTCCTGACCCCGTAACCAATAAAGTGGTGACGTATTTTAAAGGAGAGTCACTGCTACCTGAACCGGGTGTTAATGCGGGATACTTTAAATTTAATTATAATATTGACGTTCTCCCGGCAATTTACGTGTATAGCCAGGGTACAATTCCTGTTCCTTTTACAGACAAGAGTAATAGCTCACCTGGAGATGAGTGTAATGCTATTGCCTCGACCACAACCTGGACTACAGGAAGTAGAGGTAATATCAAACTGATTATCGCTCATCCTTTTGTCGGGCAGTTGACTATACCCAGAACGCCAGTTGCTGCTCTTTATGCTACAAAGAAAAAATCTGTGTACAATAATTCACCCTTGGTTATTCTGAATGTCTCCGCTGATATAACCGTAACGCAAGGTTGCGAACTTGCTGCGGGAACTGTGCTGGATATTCCTTTTGGTGAATATCAGGCACACGATTTCAAAGGCCGTGCGGGACAACCTCCGCAAGGGGTGCGTAAGATCCAAAAAGAGTTAAGTTTTGACTGCACCAATATTTCCGATGGCGTCAAAATTTACCTGAGTATTGATGGTACGCCTAATAATGACTATCCGAGTGCTGTCGATTTAGGGAATCCAGATGTCGGCGCGGTTATCGAAGATGGAAACGGCAATATTCTGAAACCCAACGATAATAGCAGTCTATTGGAAATGGACTCCGGTACATTATATGACGAGACTAAGCGTACAGCGAAAACAATCATAACCGCTTATCCGGTCAGCACTACCGGGAAATTACCCGCAGCCGGAGATTATGACGGTGTTGCGACGATACATGTTGAGCTGGAGTAGCATTTATGAAACGGAGATTATTTGCTTTATTGCTGCTGCCTGTTTCCTTATCGACAATGGCGCTTACGGATCTGGGAGCTAAGGGTGATTTAAAATTCACTTTGCAGATCCGCCAGGGCGCCTGTGAACTGGTAAAAGAAAATATTGATGTCGATATGGGAAAAGCTGTTCTTAAACGCCCGGTAAGAATTGGCAGCGATTTGAATCCAACGCCCTTTTCGATTGGTCTGAAGAATTGCAGTGAGGTCATCAGAGTTTACGTCACCATGGACGGCCAGCCTGATACAGACGATCCAAATCTTTTTGCTTTGGATGCTGGAGGGGCTACGGGCGTTGGGTTAAAAATCAAAACGGCGGATGGCGTGCAGCAGTACCCCAAAAGTACGCACCTGACTCCACTGGAGTTTGCGATTGCCAGCAATGGTTCTCATCAACTGAACTATATTGCCAGTTATGTACCGTTGCGTGCAGATGCCACCATCGGGCGGGCTGATGCCACTGTCGATTTTACCGTCCAGTACGAATAATTAAAAAAGCAGGAGCCGGGCTGCTGGCTCTTGAGCTGATGACAAATAAAGGTTACTCAATGTGCAAGGCGATTGGATTACAGGTAAATCGCAATCTATTTAATATAAAATTTATAAGCTGAGTAAGGTGTTCACGCCGCACCCGGCAAGAAACATTGAGTCTTTTCCTGTGCTTTAAAACTCCAGATTACTGAGTCATTTAAGGACAACACCTAACGTTAAAGTCTCCTTTCATACTTGTATTTTTGTAAATTTGTGCTTCAAGTGCACTCTTTCCCCACACTTTTTCCCTTTGCTGTGGTCTACTTATCTGTGTGTGCAGATTTTCCTTATCTGACGACCTTCGCACTTTTCCCTTGCCTGGCTTGAAAGGCCATTATGCAGGGTGTTATCACCTGTTTTTTCCAGGGTTTGTTTGCATGAGATATATCAAAACGATAACACAGCAACAGCTAAGTTTTTTGCTCGCTGTCTATATCGGCCTGTTTATGAATTGCGCAGTCTATTTCCGTCGGTTTGACGGTTACGCGCATAACTTCACTTTTCTTAATGGTGTCTCGGCGGTTATCGAACTGGCAGGGACGGTTCTGGCTACCTTCTTCTTTTTACGCTTAATTTCACTTTTCGGCAGAACAGTCTGGAAAGTGCTGGCCTCGTTGCTGGTGCTGATTTCTGCCGGAGCCAGCTACTACATGACATTTATGAATGTCATGATTGGCTACGGAATTGTCGCTTCGGTGATGACCACCGACATTGACCTGTCGAAAGAAGTGGTTGGCTGGACGCTTATCGCATGGGTTGTACTGGTAAGTATTATCCCGTTGCTATTTATCTGGATGAACCGCTCACAAGATACTTTCTGGCGTCAGCTTCGTACCCCGAAAACTCGCTGGCGTAGTGCGCTTACCGTGCTGTTGGCGGGCTTATTGGTATGGGGACCAATCCGTCTGATGGATGTAGTGCAAAAGCGTGCAGACCGTATGGCCGGAGTGGATATGCCGAGCTACGGCGGCGTACTGGCGAACTCTTATTTGCCTTCTAACTGGCTTTCTGCTTTGGGGCTGTATGCCTGGGCGCAAGTGGATGAATCGTCAGACAATCGGTCGCTGATGAATCCGGCAAAAAAATTCACCTATACCCCGACGCAAAATCTCGACGATACCTATGTGGTTTTCATTATTGGCGAAACTACGCGTTGGGATCATATGGGGATGCTGGGCTACGAGCGCGATACCACGCCGAAGCTGGCCAAAGAGAAAAACCTGGTGATGTACCGTGGTTATTCTTGTGATACCGCCACTAAATTATCACTACGCTGTATGTTTGTGCGTGAAGGTGGAACGGAAGATAACCCTCAACGTACGCTCAAAGAGCAGAACGTATTTGCGGTTCTCAAACAGTTGGGCTTTAGCTCTGATTTGTACGCTATGCAGAGTGAGATGTGGTTCTATAGCAACACCATGGCTGACAACATTGCCTATCGCGAGCAAATTGCAGCAGAGCCGCGTAACCGTGGGAAAGCGGTGGACGATATGTTGCTGGTCAATGAAATCGAGCGTTCTCTGGAGAAAAAACCAGAAGGTAAGCATCTGATTGTGCTGCATACTAAAGGGTCGCACTATAATTATACTCAACGTTATCCCCGTGAGTTTGCCCAGTGGAAGCCAGAGTGCTATGCAATTGACCGCAAATGCCCACGCGCGCCGATGATTAACTCATACGATAACTCCATCACCTACGTTGATCATTTTATCGACACCGTGATCGACAAATTCCGCGATAAGAAGGCCATTATTTTCTATGCAGCGGACCATGGTGAATCAATTAACGAGCGTGAGCATTTGCATGGCACACCCCGTGAATATGCGCCGCCGGAGCAGTTCCGCGTACCGATGATGGTCTGGATGTCGGATAAATATCTGGAGAATCCGGCCAACGCGCAGGCGTTCGCGCAATTGAAGAAAGAAGCGGATATCAAAGTGCCACGCCGTCATGTGGAACTGTACGACACCATTTTAGGTTGCCTTGGTTATACTTCACCGGATGGTGGTATCAACGAAAACAACAACTGGTGTCGAATCCCTGAGACGAAGAAGGCAGAAGCTAACTAAATGCACTGCTGAGTTTCTAGCCGATCAACTGGCATTTTATCATTAAGGGATTGACGAAGGCGTATCTGAGCAGTAAGATGCGCCCCGCATTCGGTGATTGGCGCAGCCTGGTAGCGCACTTCGTTCGGGACGAAGGGGTCGGAGGTTCGAATCCTCTATCACCGACCAAATTCGAAAAGCCTGCTCAACGAGCAGGCTTTTTTGCATCTGTAGCCTAAAGAGGATGAGAACCTCCGGGGGCAGGGAGGTTCGACTCGAGCGAAGCGAGAGAACGTTGCGCCAGCAACGGCCCGCAGGGCGAGCCACGAAGTGGCGAGTAATCCTCTATCACCGACCAAATTCAAAAAGCCTGCTCAACGAGCAGGCTTTTTTGCATCTGTGCCTGCTCGAACCCAGGCCTGATAAGACGCGTCAGTGTCGCATCAGGCAAATGTGCCAGCCTGTTGTCGGATGCGGCGTAAACACCTTATCCGACCTACATGAGTGTGCTAATTCAATAAATTGCATCTCTCCCGGTAGGCCTGATAAGACGCGCCAGCGTCGCATCAGGCAAATGTGCCAACCTGTTGTCGGATGCGGCGTAAACACCTTATCCGACCTACAGGATTGTGCTAATTCAATAAATTGCATCTCTCCCGGCAGGCCTGATAAGACGCGTCAGTGTTGCATCAGGCAAATGTGCCAGCCTATTGTCGGATGCGGCGTGAACGAACGCCTTATCCAACCTACACTCCACACATTTCCCCGCCAAAATTGCGCCCCACATCTCACTATCCATTAACGGATTTGTGACAGAATCCATTGTCTTTTTTTATATTTGCTTAAATCTTTTTTTGCGTTACTTATGGCTGGCGCTGGCATTTTCCGCTGTGCGGTTTAGCGTTCATGGTATTAATCGCTCAGATATCCACCTTTTCATCAGATTTTTTTCACGAAAAGCATAAAATTTAATCACCAATTGTTGATAAATATTAAGCTGATTGTTCTGGTTATGTTGGAGTAGCACAAATTTCTCTGCTGCAAATAGTTGTTTGAAGTTTTTTTAATCTTTGTTTGTGGATTCTCACCGTTGGTGTAAATCCCGGTTGGCTGTATTGACGTTTTCACATTCTGTTGACAGATTGTAGGTCACGAGGGGCATTTTATGGAGGATCCGCACTGTAACACTGATGTTAATTAGTACGGCATCCCCACCTCATAACGTTGACCCGACCGGGCAAAAAACAAAAAAGGTCAGGCAGCGACAACCCACTGCAAAGGGTTAAAACAACAAACATCACAATTGGAGCAGAATAATGCGTATTTCCTTGAAAAAGTCAGGGATGCTGAAGCTTGGTCTGAGCCTGGTGGCTATGACCGTCGCAGCAAGTGTTCAGGCTAAAACTCTGGTTTATTGTTCAGAAGGATCACCGGAAGGGTTTAACCCGCAGTTGTTTACCTCTGGCACCACCTATGACGCCTCTTCCGTGCCGCTTTATAACCGTCTGGTTGAATTTAAAATCGGCACCACTGAAGTGATTCCGGGGCTCGCTGAAAAGTGGGAAGTCAGCGAAGACGGTAAAACCTATACCTTCCACCTGCGTAAAGGTGTGAAGTGGCACGACAACAAAGAATTCAAACCGACGCGCGAACTGAACGCCGATGACGTGGTGTTCTCGTTTGATCGTCAGAAAAACGCCCAGAACCCGTACCATAAAGTTTCTGGCGGCAGCTACGAATACTTCGAAGGCATGGGCTTGCCGGAGCTGATCAGCGAAGTGAAAAAGGTGGATGACAACACCGTTCAGTTCGTGCTGACTCGCCCGGAAGCGCCATTCCTCGCTGACCTGGCAATGGACTTCGCTTCTATTCTGTCAAAAGAATATGCCGACGCGATGATGAAAGCCGGTACGCCGGAAAAACTGGATCTCAACCCAATCGGCACTGGTCCGTTCCAGTTGCAGCAGTACCAGAAAGATTCCCGTATTCGCTACAAAGCGTTTGATGGCTACTGGGGTACTAAACCGCAGATCGATACGCTGGTCTTCTCTATTACCCCTGACGCTTCCGTGCGTTACGCTAAACTGCAGAAAAATGAATGCCAGGTGATGCCGTACCCGAACCCGGCAGATATCGCCCGTATGAAGCAGGATAAATCCATCAACCTGATGGAAATGCCGGGGCTGAACGTCGGCTATCTCTCGTATAACGTGCAGAAAAAACCGCTGGATGACGTGAAAGTTCGTCAGGCACTGACCTACGCGGTGAACAAAGACGCCATCATCAAAGCGGTTTATCAGGGCGCGGGTGTGGCCGCGAAAAACCTGATCCCGCCAACCATGTGGGGCTATAACGACGACGTTCAGGACTACACCTACGATCCAGAAAAAGCGAAAGCCTTGCTGAAAGAAGCGGGTCTGGAAAAAGGCTTCTCTATCGACCTGTGGGCAATGCCAGTACAACGTCCGTATAACCCGAATGCTCGTCGCATGGCAGAAATGATTCAGGCTGACTGGGCGAAAGTGGGAGTACAGGCCAAAATCGTCACCTACGAATGGGGTGAGTACCTCAAGCGTGCGAAAGATGGCGAGCACCAGACGGTGATGATGGGCTGGACTGGCGACAACGGGGACCCGGATAACTTCTTCGCCACCCTGTTCAGCTGCGCCGCCTCTGAGCAAGGCTCTAACTACTCAAAATGGTGCTACAAGCCGTTTGAAGATCTGATTCAACCGGCACGTGCCACCGACGACCACAACAAGCGTGTTGAATTGTACAAACAAGCACAGGTCGTGATGCACGATCAGGCTCCGGCACTGATCATTGCGCACTCCACTGTATTTGAACCGGTACGCAAAGAAGTCAAAGGCTATGTGGTTGATCCATTAGGCAAACATCACTTCGAAAACGTCTCTATCGAATAATTAAAAGCCATACGAGATTAATGACAAACGCAATACTGCCTGATGCGCTCCGCTTATCAGGCCTACGAAAATTCTGCAATGTATTGAGTTTGCAAGATTTTGTAGGCCGGATAAGGCATTCACGCCGCATCCGGCATGAACAAAGCGCACTTTGTCAACAATCTGCATACCCGGTGGCGCTGTGCCTCTGCGCGCAGCGCCATCCGGCAGCAATACTTCATTCCCTGTCCGGGCTGGACGGGAATTGATTTGTGAGCAATACAGACACGCAGTTCCAGGCTGCGGGTCACTATAGAGAATCCGGGTTATGTTGCAGTTTATTCTCCGACGTTTGGGACTCGTCATCCCCACGTTTATCGGTATTACCCTTCTCACATTTGCCTTTGTCCAAATGATCCCGGGCGATCCGGTGATGATCATGGCGGGCGAACGTGGGATCTCCCCAGAGCGTCACGCACAGCTGCTGGCTGAACTCGGCTTAGATAAACCGATGTGGCAGCAGTACCTCCACTATATTTGGGGCGTTATGCACGGCGATTTAGGCATTTCGATGAAAAGCCGCATCCCGGTATGGGAAGAGTTCGTGCCGCGCTTCCAGGCTACGCTGGAACTTGGCATCTGCGCGATGATTTTTGCGACCGCGGTTGGCATTCCGGTTGGTGTGCTGGCGGCGGTTAAACGTGGTTCTATTTTCGATCACACGGCAGTTGGCCTGGCGTTGACCGGCTACTCAATGCCTATCTTCTGGTGGGGCATGATGCTGATCATGCTGGTTTCGGTGTACTGGAACCTGACGCCCGTCTCCGGTCGTGTGAGCGACATGGTGTTCCTCGATGATTCCAATCCGTTAACCGGTTTTATGCTGATCGACACTGCCATCTGGGGTGAAGACGGCAACTTTATCGACGCCGTCGCGCATATGATCTTACCAGCGATGGTGCTGGGCACAATTCCGCTGGCGGTTATCGTTCGTATGACGCGCTCCTCGATGCTGGAAGTGCTGGGTGAAGACTACATTCGCACTGCGCGCGCCAAAGGTCTGACCCGCCTTAGGGTGATTATCGTCCATGCGCTGCGTAACGCGATGCTGCCGGTGGTGACCGTTATTGGCCTGCAGGTAGGGACGCTGCTGGCGGGGGCGATCCTGACCGAAACCATCTTCTCGTGGCCCGGTCTGGGGCGCTGGTTGATTGACGCGCTGCAACGCCGCGATTATCCGGTGGTGCAGGGCGGCGTATTGCTGGTGGCGACGATGATTATCCTCGTCAACCTGCTGGTCGATCTGCTGTACGGCGTGGTGAACCCGCGTATTCGTCATAAGAAGTAAGGGGACATCATGTCACAGATTACTGAAAATAAAGTGATTAGCGCACCAGTGCCGATGACCCCGTTACAGGAGTTCTGGCACTATTTTAAACGCAACAAAGGCGCGGTCGTCGGACTGGTTTATGTCGTCATCGTGCTGTTTATCGCGATTTTTGCCAACTGGATTGCGCCGTATAACCCGGCGGAACAGTTCCGCGATGCACTGCTCGCCCCGCCAGCCTGGCAGGAAGGCGGCAGCATGGCGCACTTGCTGGGTACAGATGACGTAGGGCGTGATGTGCTGTCGCGCCTGATGTACGGCGCACGCTTGTCGCTGCTGGTCGGCTGTCTGGTGGTGGTGTTGTCGCTGATTATGGGCGTCATTCTCGGCCTGATCGCTGGTTACTTTGGCGGCCTGGTCGATAACATCATCATGCGCGTGGTCGATATCATGCTGGCGCTGCCAAGTCTGCTGTTGGCACTGGTACTGGTGGCAATTTTCGGCCCGTCGATTGGTAACGCCGCGCTGGCGCTGACCTTTGTTGCGCTGCCGCACTATGTGCGCTTAACCCGCGCCGCCGTGCTGGTGGAAGTGAACCGCGACTACGTCACCGCGTCTCGCGTGGCAGGAGCCGGGGCGCTGCGCCAGATGTTTATCAATATTCTTCCCAACTGCCTTGCACCGCTGATTGTCCAGGCGTCGCTCGGTTTCTCTAACGCCATTCTCGATATGGCCGCCCTTGGCTTCCTTGGCATGGGGGCGCAGCCGCCAACGCCGGAGTGGGGCACCATGCTCTCCGACGTGTTGCAGTTCGCGCAAAGCGCCTGGTGGGTCGTGACCTTCCCGGGGCTGGCGATCCTGCTGACGGTGCTGGCATTTAACCTGATGGGTGACGGTCTGCGTGACGCGCTCGATCCCAAACTGAAGCAGTAAGAGGTTCGAGATGGCGTTATTAAATATAAATAAATTATCGGTGCATTTCGGCGACGAAAGCGCACCATTCCGCGCCGTAGACCGCATTAGCTACAGCGTGAAACAGGGCGAAGTGGTTGGGATTGTGGGTGAGTCAGGCTCCGGTAAATCGGTCAGTTCACTGGCGATTATGGGGCTGATTGATTATCCGGGCCGCGTAATGGCGGAAAAGCTGGAGTTTAACGGCCAGGATTTGCAGCGTATCTCGGAAAAAGAGCGCCGCAATCTGGTGGGTGCCGAAGTGGCGATGATCTTCCAGGACCCGATGACCAGTCTTAACCCGTGCTACACCGTTGGTTTCCAGATTATGGAAGCGATTAAGGTGCATCAGGGCGGTAATAAAAGTACTCGCCGTCAGCGGGCGATTGACCTGCTGAATCAGGTCGGCATTCCCGATCCGGCGTCGCGTCTGGATGTTTACCCGCATCAGCTTTCTGGCGGCATGAGCCAGCGCGTGATGATCGCGATGGCGATTGCCTGTCGGCCAAAACTGCTGATTGCCGATGAACCGACCACCGCGCTGGACGTGACCATTCAGGCGCAAATCATCGAACTGCTGCTGGAATTGCAGCAGAAAGAGAACATGGCGCTGGTGTTGATCACTCATGACCTGGCGCTGGTGGCGGAAGCGGCACATAAAATTATCGTGATGTATGCAGGCCAGGTGGTGGAAACGGGCGATGCTCACGCTATCTTCCGTGCGCCGCGTCATCCGTATACTCAGGCATTGCTGCGTGCGCTGCCGGAATTTGCCCAGGACAAAGAACGTCTGGCATCGTTGCCTGGCGTCGTTCCCGGCAAGTACGATCGCCCGAACGGTTGTCTGCTTAACCCGCGCTGCCCCTACGCCACTGACAAATGCCGCGCTGAAGAACCGGCGCTGAATATGCTCGCTGACGGGCGTCAGTCCAAATGCCACTACCCACTTGATGATGCCGGGAGGCCCACACTATGAGTACGCAAGAGGCCACCTCGCAACAACCATTGTTGCAGGCTATCGACCTGAAAAAACATTATCCGGTGAAGAAAGGCATGTTTGCGCCGGAACGTCTGGTAAAAGCGCTGGATGGCGTTTCGTTTACTCTTGAACGTGGCAAAACGCTGGCGGTGGTAGGTGAATCCGGCTGCGGTAAATCGACGCTTGGTCGATTGCTGACGATGATTGAAACGCCGACCGGCGGTGAGCTGTATTACCAGGGACAGGATCTGCTCAAGCACGACCCGCAGGCGCAGAAGCTGCGTCGGCAGAAAATCCAGATCGTCTTCCAGAACTCCTATGGCTCGCTGAATCCGCGTAAAAAAGTTGGGCAAATTCTCGAAGAGCCGTTGCTGATAAATACCAGCCTAAATAAAGAACAGCGTCGGGAAAAAGCCCTGTCGATGATGGCGAAAGTCGGCCTGAAAACCGAGCACTACGATCGCTATCCTCATATGTTCTCCGGCGGTCAGCGTCAGCGTATCGCCATCGCCCGTGGTCTGATGCTCGACCCAGATGTGGTGATTGCCGACGAACCGGTTTCCGCGCTGGACGTCTCAGTGCGTGCGCAGGTGCTGAATCTGATGATGGATTTGCAGCAGGAACTGGGGCTTTCTTATGTCTTTATCTCGCACGACCTGTCAGTGGTTGAGCACATTGCCGATGAAGTGATGGTGATGTATCTGGGCCGCTGTGTGGAGAAGGGGACGAAGGACCAAATCTTCAATAACCCGCGTCATCCGTATACTCAGGCACTGCTCTCTGCGACGCCGCGCCTGAATCCGGACGATCGACGCGAGCGCATCAAACTCACCGGCGAACTGCCAAGCCCGCTGAATCCACCGCCGGGCTGCGCGTTCAACGCCCGCTGTCGTCGACGCTTCGGCCCCTGTACCCAGTTGCAGCCGCAGCTAAAAGACTATGGCGGGCAACTGGTGGCCTGCTTTGCTGTTGATCAGGATGAAAATCCGCAGCGTTAACTTACAAAACCGGGGCTATGCGCTCCGGTTTACTCAATCAGCTTCAACAGTGGCGACAAGCACAGCAAAATGCCATAAAACAGGATAAGCCATGTTTTTAGCCCGCGTAGTTTTTTCAGTTGTGAAACTTTAGAGATCAGGAAAAACGGAATCAGGCACGACACAATGCCATACAACGGGCTTCCCAACTGAAAGAACACCAGCACCGATACACGAAACGAAACCCAAATCGTCAACGTAATGACGATAAAAGCGCAAATTGCCAAAGTCAGCATGCGCGAGTTAATTTTCTGGATATCAATAATTCGGCTTAACAGATTGAGAATAATGCCTTTAATGGCCTCGTGGAAACCGAGGTAAATGCCAAAGAAAGCGGTCAGTACGGCAAAGATATTCAACACCGTAGAGGTGATATGAATGATATGTCCGGGGATCACCTGCGCGGCCAGTGCCAGTGCCGAGATATTTTGCTCAAAGGCAGAAACCGCCTCTTCATGGCTTATCGAAAAGGTAAACGAAAAGGCAAAAAACAGGATCACCGCGATGAGCGTGATATAGCTAATCCGGTGGGTACGCAGCGCGAGCCGAGTTGCCAGTACTTTATCCGTTTCCCGTTTACGATAGGCAATATTCATCGGGTTAAGCACCTGAATAAATACCGCAGAAAAGAAACAAAATGGAATGGTGAGCAGGACGTCGCGAAAAAATACGGAGGCTTGTGGGAAGGCGGCTATATTGGCGAAATTCCAGTGTGGGATCATCGCAAAACCGAACACGACAATAATCCCTACTTTGACCACCACCATTGGCCCAGAGATCTTAAACAGCAACCTTTCACCGCCAGACGCAATCGCAACCAGTACGGCGAAAATAGCGACTTTATAAAGTAGAGATTGTGAAAGATCGGCATCGGTTAAACCGAAGGTTTTCAGGTATGAGGCGCTGTCGAAAACCACGGAGAGAGAGTAGATAAAAATCCCGTGGATAATCATCAAAAAGTAGATAACTCCGAGGAAAATTCCCCAGTTTTTGCCCAGGTAATGACTGATAATATCTGTATAGTCATTACAGGAATCACTTTCTGAAAGTGTCTTTAAATAAATGTCCTGCACTATCCAGGTAGCTGGATAAGCAATGATTGCAGCGGTAATAAATACCCAAATTCCCTTCAGGCCAATTTGTACCGGCATCAGTACGGTTCCGGCACCAATCGCCATTCCTATGCATAATAAAACCCAGCCGAAGTCGTAGCGCGTAAACGGCAATTTGTGATCGTGTAATGGTTGTGTGTTGTGCTGCATAAAGTCCTGTCCAGAAAGAAGTCAGCCTCGTAAAAATGAATAACCCCAGCTTCTCTTGCGCAACTGGTAGAGAAGTTGAATACGCAGTGTGTAACGAATGAGACAACAGATTCACTGGGGAGAACGCGAGGAGGCGCAATTCTACAAAATTGCGCATTTCACTACCAGTCTGGAGTCAGCCCGGATATTAACTGCAACTATTGTAAACAAAGAAATTAAGCTGGAAGGCATCACGCAATGAGGAAGATTGCCGGGTGCTGACGGTAAAAAGCAATCGTAGAATCAGCGGCAAGCCGGAAGGATTCCGGTGAGGCGCAATGTTGCGGGGGCTTTATCCCTGGTGGCATTGGTTGCTGGAGAGAGAAAACCCCCGCACGTTGCAGGTATACACCTGACAATATGACGGGGGCTAATCTTGAACCTTAACAACTCAAGGATAGCCGCGAAACGTTGTCATTACAACAGAGGCGGCTATATGACGCTCGCAGAGTTGAGCATGGCCTTCTGGCATGATTTAGCGGCTCCGGTCATTGCTGGCATTCTCGCCAGCCTGATCGTGAGCTGGCTGAATAAGCGGAAGTAACATGCCATGCGGGCGTCAGGCTGCCGTAATGGCAATTTGCGCCCGGACCAGGCCGCAGGGATAAAACTCTGCGGCCTTTTTCGTAAGAAAAATGTAACGGTTGCAAGCCGGTCATCTTCTGCGGAACGCGCAGCACAGAGTGAAGAAGTGATGGATTTCGAAGCAGAAAAACAGACGTAGAATCAGCGGTAAGCCGGAAGGATTCCGGTGAGGCGCAATGTTGCGGGGGCTTTATCCCTGGTGGCATTGGTTACTGGAGAGAGAAAACCCCCGCACGTTGCAGGTATGAACCTGACAACATCACGGGGGCCGTTCTTGCATCTAGACCATTCAAGAATAGCCGCGAAACGTTGTCATTACAACAGAGGCGGCTATATGACGCTCGCAGAGTTGAGCATGGCCTTCTGGCATGATTTAGCGGCTCCGGTCATTGCTGGCATTCTTGCCAGCCTGATCGTGAGCTGGCTGAATAAGCGGAAGTAACGTGTCATGCGGGCGTCAGGCTGCCGTAATGGCAATTTGCGCCCGGACCAGGCCGCAGGGGTGAAACTCTGCGGCCTTTTTCGTAAGAAAAATGTAACGGTTGCAAGCCGGTAATATTCTGCGGAACGCGCAGCACAGAGTGAAGAAGTGACGGATTCCGCAGCACAAAAACAGTCGTAGAATCAGCGGCAAGCCGGAAGAGTTCCGGTGAGGCGCAATGTTGCGGGGGCTTTATCCCTGGTGGCATTGGTTGCTGGAGAGAGAAAACCCCCGCACGTTGCAGGTATGCACCTGACAACATCACGGGGGCTAATCTTGAACCTAGACCACTCAAGAATAGCCGCGAAACGTTGTCATTACAACAGAGGCGGCTATATGACGCTCGCAGAGTTGAGCATGGCCTTCTGGCATGATTTAGCGGCTCCGGCCATTGCTGGCATTCTCGCCAGCCTGATCGTGAGCTGGCTGAATAAGCGGAAGTAACATGCCATGCGGGCGTCAGGCTGCCGTAATGGCAATTTGCGCCCGGACCAGGCCGCAGGGGTGAAACTCTGCGGCCTTTTTCGTAATTACTGCGGATAAGGCACCCAGTCGCCACCGTTCAGGCGAACATACGGTTTATTTTGATATTGAATGACCACCGCATTCGAGTTCTCGGAAACAGGCGCCGTCTGCGGTAATCCACTGGTAAGTTTTTTCCAGTCAACATTGTCTTCGGTGAAAATCTTGCCATCGAGAACGCGAACCACCAAATCAGAGATTGCCAGGAAGCTGCTTGGTTGGTCGATGACAATTGGCGCTCCCTGATGTGGTGTTTTCATGCCGAAGAATTTCACGCCAACCGGTACATCAGTGATTGCCGGACTAGGAATATCACGCAAACCAGACACTTGCATTCTGTCACCTTTCAACGCGCCACCGTGTTCCGGCACTACGACCACCATCACTTTACGGCCAGATTTCTCCAGCTCGGTAAAGAACGCATCCAGTTCATCAAAGAATTTCTGCGCCCGCGCTTTGTAGTCTGCTGTTTTGCTGACTCCCGGATAATGGTTGCCATCATGCAGTGGAAGCGTGTTGTAGAACGTAGCGCTACGAGTGTTTTTATCTTTTTCGGTAACGTCCAGCCAGCGATTAAGCACGGCGGTATCGTCATAAACCGGTGAGCCATCAAAGCCCAGCAAAATGACGGGAAGATTTGTTTGATCCATTAACTCCGTTTGCATACCGCCATTTTCGCGAACTTCTTTCAGGAAGCCGCCAAACTGGCCGTTATGTCCCATCATCAGGTGCTGGGTAAAGCCCAGTTTTGACAAGTTATCGAACAGATAGCAGTCATTATTTGCCGGTTGATACAGATTGGTGTGCGATGGCTGGCCGCAGCTGGCGCGCAGCAGACGAATCGCCGCCGGACCGCTGTATGAGGTTGCAGAGTTAAAATTCTTGAACTCAATATCGAAATGCGACCACAACGGATGTGACATTAATCCGGCAGCTTCAATATCCGACCATGAAAGCGAGCAGATATTAATCACCAGAAGCTCAAATGGTTGCGCATCCGCTGGCAGCGCGGATGGGAAGGCCGATTTACGTTTCGCCTCGGCGTTATAGAAATTGTTCAGCCAGGCATTGAGGTTTGCGGTTGTCGGCGGTGCAGTTTGCGCTGGCATATCTCCAACTACTGGCGTGCCACCGGTTGCCGCGACAGTTGCCGCTGCGTTACCGCCCGTCGTTGTTACCGTGGTAGTCGGTTGACCGGCTGGCCACAGGGAGAAACTTGGGCCAGCCAGCGTAAGTACGTTCAGCCACACCAGAATGGCGACCACAAAAACGGTGATGCGAATCCATTGCGAAAGGAATAACCAGGCCACTAGCAAAACAAAGACAGCACCAATCATCTGCCAGTTAATAAAGCGCGTGACCAGGTCGATTAAATAATCGGTACTAAAGCCTGCCACCTGTGACCCCTGACTCATAATACTTTCCGGGCCAGGTAGCCAGGTATCATGCCAGAAGAGGGCAAAGCCGATCGGCAGGGCGATCCAGTGGCGCAGGCGATGCAGGCTGTAGCGCGGAATCGGCATTAGCAAGAATGCGGCAAACACCAGATTGAGTAGCGGATGGAAGTTAAGGTAGCCCGCCCACAACAGGCCGAACTTAACCAGAAAATAAAAGTTCCAGCCAGAAAGGCCGCGCCAGTATTGCCAGAGGGAAGAAGGCATAGTGGTATTTTGGGTAAATTGAGTCATTTTTTGGTAGCCCTGGCTTTTTCTGCACGGCGTAACGTACCGGTCGGTTTTACATAACGAGGTTTCGCAAATAACAAACGCAGGGTGTCACGAATGCGCCGTAGGGAATGGCGCGCCAGATAGCCCAGCGGGAAAAAAACAAGCGCACAAACGACAATGATTTCAATGATATCGCTGATGGTCATCATGAAGAATGCTCCACAGGATCACTCAACAGTCGCAGCGGTTCCGGTATTCGTCGCCAGTTACGCCCATCATGCTCGGCATTGATTACCGGCATGGAGGCCTGAGTTAAAGGCAGTGGTACCCCCCACTGTTCCGGGGCCAGCAGACGCATTTGCACCAGCTCGGCGCTGATTTGGTCATCTTCAAACCAGACCATACGGTTAGAGAAAATATCGCCGGTAGGCAACGGGAAAATGTGATTCAACGCAGTATCCAGATCGTTGATCCGGCAGAATGAGAGGAACAGGACCAGCCGATTGCCACCAACGGTCATAATGTCGCCAGTGCGATTTGGACGGCATAGTGTCAGGGCTTGCTCAACACGAATGCCAGGAACCGGGCGCAGTGCTACCAGCACCCCTTTACCATGTGCAGGCAGCAACGTGTTGTTCATCATATTATTTACTGCGTTACAGAACACATCCCACTTTTGAAAACCGCGCAGTTTCAGTGGTTGGGTCATGGACAGCAAGGTCGCGATATCTTCCGGAACATAGCGGCTGAACTTCTGCCCTTGCACGCTTTCAATCATCGTCAGACAACGGGAGAGCGGAGCATTCCACGGAATCACCATATTCGCACCGCAGGCCAACAACAAACGTTCATCCGTGGCGCGCAGGCTGGCGATATTTTCCCGTACGAGGATTTTGAACGCACTACCGCGCTGGCGACGCAGGGTATGAATGCTGCGGGCCAGTGGCTCAATTTGCGCATTTTGCTGTAAAGAAAATACCACCGTTGCCGCCTGAGCGGTACGGGCTTCATTGAACAGGGCTTCGTTGTTGTCGAACAGTTGCCAGTGTTCTGATAGCGGGGGGGCGCCTTCCAGCACAGCAATATTGCTAAGAATGCGTTTTTCATCGCTGCGTGGTTGGATCTCCGCTTCTTCGCGCTGAACTAACGTCCAGCTCCCCTCTTGCTGCTGAACGATGAGTTGCTGACGGGCGCTAACCCCTTTTTCGTTGCACCAGAAGGCGATATCCAGCAGATGTTGCTCGCCCTGAAAACGCAAACTGGCGAGGCCAAAAAGAGAACGGTACTCTTCAAGCAACAATGAAAATTGTTTATCGTTATTATTTCCTGGATTAATTACCAGCAGTGAACAATGGTATAATCTACTCCACTTGTTCATTTTATCCAGCCATGAACGAAGCCGCTCAGTTGGAATGTTTTGCCATGCGTTATTGGTGCAAACAAGAATAAAAAGATAATTTTCGGGATCAATAGAACATTGTAAATCACGGGGCAAATAGTATAGCCCCTTTTCATGATTTAGCATTGAAAATAATTTTATTTTTTCCGGTCCGTGAGAATCATCTAATTTGAAGGTTTTTCCGGGATCGCCATCCATGCTAATGACCGCGACTTTCGCGGTTTCAGCTTGAGAAGCTATCGTTTGATTCACAAGGCTGATAGCATCTTCTTGACGATCGACGTTAAACCACCAGACGCCGCCTGCTGGCATATGCCGCAACTCATCCCACAATGATGAGATACCGATAGAGAATACAGGGTCCACAATGTCCCTCAAGTCACCATTTTGTCTGATTATCAGTTTACTAGCGAAAGCTAAGAAATAAACCTACCATTGAAATTAAAACTTATCAGATTTAGCATGTGAATCAATTTAGCAGGCTGGAAGCCTTATGATATCAGTCTTTTCGTTTTTTACTTTCTTTAGTTGCATACATGAAAGTTAAAAAATGAACGGATGGCGTATTGCCGTCTGGCATTATACGGGCAAAATTCTGTCGATTAGAATTGACTGATGCGTGGCGAGTATATTTTATCGAGATTAAGCATAATGAATAACAACGAACAGGATACTCTGCCTGATCCCGCGATAGGCTATATCTTTCAGAATGATATTTTGGCGTTAAAGCAGGCGTTTTCACTGCCTGATATCGATTATGCCGATATTTCTCAGCGTGAGCAGTTGGCAGCGGCGTTAAAACGCTGGCCATTGTTGGCTGAGTTTGCGCAACAGAAGTAGGGGAGTAATGAATGGCCGTACTGGGATTGCAGGGGGTTCGGGGAGGTGTGGGTACGACAACCATCACCGCCGCGTTGGCCTGGTCATTGCAAATGTTGGGAGAAAATGTTCTGGTTGTTGATGCCTGCCCGGACAATTTGTTGCGCTTGTCGTTCAACGTTGATTTTACCCATCGTCAGGGCTGGGCCAGAGCCATACTGGATGGTCAGGACTGGCGAGATGCCGGGATGCGCTATACCTCGCAGCTCGATCTGCTGCCTTTTGGACAGTTAACCATTGAAGAGCAAGAGAATCCCCAGCACTGGCAAACTCAGTTGGGGGCAATTTGCACAGGCCTACAGCAACTGCAGGCCAGTGGGCGTTATCAATGGATTTTGATTGACTTACCGCATGACGCCTCGCCTATAACGCATCAAATTCTGAGCCTGTGCGATCACTTGCTGGCAATCGTCAAAGTGGATGCCAACTGCCATATTCGGCTGCATCAGCAAGCACTGCCTGCTGGCGCGCATATATTGATTAATGATTTCCGCATTGGCAGCCAGGTTCAGGAAGATATTTACCAGTTGTGGTTACAAAGCCAGCGCCGGTTACTGCCAATGTTGATTCATCGCGATGAAGCGATGGCTGAATGCCTGGCGGCGAAACAGCCGCTAGGTGAATACCGCAGTGATGCGCTGGCGGCGGAGGAAATTCTGACGCTGGCAAACTGGTGCCTGTTGAACTATTCCGGGCTGAAAACGCCAGTCGGGAGCACGTCATGAGTATCTTGACCCGGTGGTTGCTTATCCCGCCGGTCAACGCGCGTCTTATCGGGCGTTATCGGGATTACCGCCGTCACGGCGCATCGGCTTTCAGCGCGACGCTTGGCTGCTTTTGGCTGATCCTGGCCTGGGTGTTCATTCCGCTTGAACACCCGCGCTGGCAGCGTATCCGCGCAGAACATAAAAACCTTTACCCACATATCAACGCTTCGCGTCCGCGCCCGTTGGATCCGGTCCGCTATGTCATTCAGACTTGCTGGTTGCTGATCGGTGCTTCACGCAGAGAGACGCCAAAACCACGCTGGCGAGCATTTTCTGGCTTGCAGAATATCCGTGAGCGTTACCATCAATGGATGGACGAACTGCCAGAACGTGTCAGCCAGAACACGCAACATCTTGATGAGAAAAAAGAACTGGGCCATCTGAGCACTGGAGCACGGCGTTTTATTCTTGGCGTCATTGTGACTTTCTCGCTGATTCTGGCGCTGATTTGCGTCACTCAACCTTTTAATCCGTTGTCGCAATTTATCTTCCTGATGTTGCTGTGGGGCGTGGCGCTAATGGTGCGGCGTATGCCAGGGCGCTTCTCGGCGCTGATGTTGATTGTGCTGTCGCTGACTGTCTCGTGTCGCTATATCTGGTGGCGCTACACCTCCACACTGAACTGGGACGATCCGGTCAGTCTGGTATGTGGCTTAATCCTGCTATTTGCGGAAACGTATGCGTGGATTGTGCTGGTGCTTGGCTACTTCCAGGTGGTGTGGCCGCTGAATCGTCAGCCAGTACCACTGCCGAAAGACATGTCGCAATGGCCGTCGGTGGATATCTTTGTACCAACCTACAACGAAGATCTCAGCGTGGTGAAAAACACCATTTATGCCTCGCTGGGTATCGACTGGCCGAAAGACAAACTCAACATCTGGATCCTTGATGACGGTGGCAGGGAAGAGTTCCGCCAGTTTGCGCAAAACGTTGGGGTGAAATATATCGCCCGAACGACGCATGAACATGCGAAAGCAGGCAACATCAACAATGCGCTGAAATATGCCAAAGGCGAGTTCGTGTCGATTTTCGACTGCGACCACGTTCCCACACGCTCGTTCCTGCAAATGACCATGGGCTGGTTCCTGAAAGAAAAGCAGTTGGCGATGATGCAGACGCCTCACCACTTCTTCTCGCCAGATCCGTTCGAACGCAACCTGGGGCGTTTTCGTAAAACGCCGAACGAAGGCACGCTGTTCTACGGTCTGGTGCAGGACGGTAATGACATGTGGGATGCCACTTTCTTCTGCGGTTCCTGTGCAGTGATTCGTCGTAAGCCGTTGGACGAGATTGGCGGCATCGCCGTCGAAACCGTTACTGAAGATGCACATACTTCTCTGCGTTTACACCGTCGTGGCTACACTTCCGCTTATATGCGTATTCCCCAGGCTGCGGGGCTGGCGACTGAAAGCCTTTCGGCGCACATTGGGCAGCGTATCCGTTGGGCGCGCGGGATGGTGCAAATCTTCCGTCTTGATAACCCGCTTACTGGTAAAGGGCTGAAGTTCGCCCAGCGGCTGTGCTACGTCAACGCTATGTTCCACTTCTTGTCGGGTATCCCACGGCTGATCTTCCTGACCGCGCCGCTGGCGTTTCTGCTGCTGCACGCCTACATCATTTACGCGCCTGCGTTGATGATAGCCCTGTTTGTGCTGCCGCATATGATTCACGCCAGCCTGACCAACTCGAAGATTCAGGGTAAATATCGCCACTCCTTCTGGAGCGAAATCTACGAGACGGTACTCGCCTGGTATATCGCCCCGCCGACGCTGGTGGCGCTGATTAACCCGCACAAAGGCAAATTTAACGTCACCGCCAAAGGTGGTTTGGTGGAGGAAGAGTACGTCGACTGGGTGATCTCGCGACCGTATATCTTCCTCGTATTACTCAACCTGGTCGGTGTTGCTGTCGGTATCTGGCGTTACTTCTACGGCCCGCCGACCGAAATGCTCACCGTGGTCGTTAGTATGGTTTGGGTGTTCTACAACCTGATTATTCTCGGCGGCGCAGTAGCAGTATCGGTTGAAAGTAAACAGGTTCGTCGTTCGCATCGTGTTGAGATGACCATGCCAGCGGCGATTGCCCGGGAAGATGGGCATCTTTTCTCCTGCACCGTTCAGGACTTCTCTGACGGCGGTCTGGGGATCAAGATCAACGGTCAGGCGCAGATTCTGGAAGGACAGAAAGTAAGCCTGCTGCTCAAACGCGGTCAGCAAGAGTATGCCTTCCCGACTCAGGTTGCGCGTGTGATGGGTAACGAAGTGGGGCTGCAATTGATGCCGCTCACTACCCAGCAACATATCGATTTTGTGCAGTGTACGTTTGCCCGTGCGGATACATGGGCGCTCTGGCAGGACAGCTACCCGGAAGATAAGCCGCTGGAAAGTCTGCTGGATATTTTGAAGCTCGGCTTCCGTGGCTACCGCCATCTGGCGGAGTTTGCGCCTTCTTCGGTGAAGGGCATTTTCCGCGTACTGACTTCTCTGGTTTCCTGGGTTGTTTCGTTCATTCCGCGTCGACCGGAACGGAGTGAAACGGTACAACCATCGGATCAGGCTTTGGCTCAACAATGATGATAACGCGATGAAAAGAAAACTATCCTGGATTTGTGCAGTGGCTATGGGGATGAGCGTATTCCCCTCCTTCATGACGCAGGCGACGCCAGCAACGCAACCACTGATCAATGCTGAGTCAACTGTGCCTGCCCAGGCGGAGCAAAATCCGCGGGTCGGACAGGTGATGCCAGGCGTGCAGGGCGCGGACGCGCCCATTGTGGCGCAGAATGGTCCTTCACGCGATGTGAAGCTGACCTTTGCGCAAATCGCGCCGCCGCCGGGCAGCATGGTGCTGCGTGGTATCAACCCGAACGGCAGCATTGAGTTTGGTATGCGCAGCGATGAAGTGGTGACGAAGGCGATGCTCAACCTCGAATACACGCCATCCCCATCGTTACTGCCTGTCCAGTCGCAGTTAAAGGTTTATCTCAATGATGAACTGATGGGCGTGCTGCCAGTGACCAAAGAACAGTTGGGTAAAAAGACGCTGGCGCAAATGCCAATTAACCCACTGTTTATTACCGACTTCAACCGTGTGCGGCTGGAGTTTGTCGGTCATTATCAGGATGTGTGTGAAAACCCAGCCAGCACCACGCTTTGGCTGGATGTTGGACGCAGTAGTGGACTGGATCTGACGTATCAATCACTGAATGTGAAAAATGACCTGTCACACTTCCCGATCCCGTTCTTTGACCCGCGAGATAACCGTGCCAACATCTTGCCGATGGTCTTTGCGGGTGCGCCGGATGTTGGTCTGCAACAGGCTTCGGCGATTGTTGCGTCGTGGTTTGGCTCCCGTTCTGGCTGGCGTGGGCAGAACTTCCCGGTACTCTATAATCAGCTTCCGGACCGCAATGCGATTGTTTTTGCGACTAACGACAAACGCCCGGACTTCCTGCGCGATCATCCGGCAGTAAAAGCCCCGGTGATTGAGATGATCAACCATCCGGAAAATCCTTACGTCAAACTGCTGGTGGTCTTTGGGCGTGACGACAAAGATCTATTGCAGGCGGCGAAAGGCATTGCTCAGGGCAATATTTTGTTCCGTGGCGACAGCGTAGTGGTGAACGATGTTAAACCGCTGCTGCCGCGTAAACCGTACGATGCGCCGAACTGGGTGCGAACCGATCGTCCGGTCACCTTTGGTGAGCTGAAAACCTATGAAGAACAGTTGCAGTCCAGCGGGCTGGAGCCGGCAGCGATTAATATCTCGCTGAACTTGCCGCCAGACCTCTACCTGATGCGCAGCACCGGTATCGATATGGATATCAACTATCGCTACACCATGCCGCCGGTAAAAGACAGCTCGCGGATGGATATCAGCCTGAACAACCAGTTCCTGCAATCTTTTAACCTGAGCAGTAAACAGGAGGCGAACCGCCTGCTGCTGCGGATTCCAGTGTTGCAAGGTTTGCTGGATGGTAAAACCGATGTCTCCATTCCGGCGCTGAAACTGGGGGCGACCAACCAGTTGCGTTTCGATTTTGAGTATATGAATCCGATGCCGGGCGGTTCGGTGGATAACTGTATTACCTTCCAGCCGGTGCAGAACCATGTGGTGATTGGCGACGACTCCACCATCGACTTCTCGAAGTATTACCACTTCATTCCGATGCCGGACCTGCGCGCGTTTGCCAATGCGGGCTTCCCGTTCAGCCGGATGGCGGATTTGTCGCAAACCATCACCGTGATGCCAAAAACGCCAAACGAAGCACAGATGGAAACGCTGCTTAATACCGTGGGCTTTATTGGCGCACAGACGGGCTTCCCGGCGATCAACCTGACGGTGACCGATGACGGCAGCACCATTCAGGGGAAAGACGCCGATATCATGATAATCGGCGGTATTCCGGACAAATTAAAAGATGACAAGCAGATCGATCTGCTGGTGCAGGCTACCGAAAGTTGGGTGAAAACGCCGATGCGACAGACTCCGTTCCCCGGCATTGTGCCTGATGAAAACGACCGCGCAGCAGAAACGCAGTCCACACTGACCTCTTCTGGCGCGATGGCGGCGGTGATTGGCTTCCAGTCACCGTATAACGACCAGCGCAGCGTAATTGCGTTACTGGCGGATAGTCCACGCGGTTACGAGATGCTCAACGATGCGGTGAACGACAGCGGTAAACGCGCCACTATGTTTGGTTCCGTAGCGGTGATTCGCGAGTCCGGTGTTAACAGCCTGCGCGTTGGTGACGTCTATTACGTCGGTCATCTGCCGTGGTTTGAACGTTTATGGTACGCACTGGCGAACCATCCGATTCTGCTGGCGATACTGGCGGCAATCAGCGTGGTGCTGCTGGCCTGGGTACTGTGGCGTCTGCTGCGCATCATCAGCCGTCGTCGTCTTAATCCGGATAACGAGTAATAGATGATGAAAGTTTTGCGTAGTGGGATCGTGACGATGCTGCTGTTGGCTGCCTTCAGTGTTCAGGCAGCCTGCAACTGGCCTGCCTGGGAGCAGTTCAAAAAGGATTACATCAGTCAGGAAGGGCGTGTCATTGACCCCAGTGACGCACGCAAAATTACCACTTCTGAAGGGCAAAGCTACGGCATGTTCTTTGCCCTGGCGGCTAATGATCGTGCGACATTTGACAACCTACTTGACTGGACCCAGAACAATCTTGCTCAGGGGTCCTTAAACGAACATTTGCCTGCCTGGCTGTGGGGCAAAAAAGAGAGCAGTAAGTGGGAAGTGCTGGACAGCAATTCGGCCTCTGATGGTGATATCTGGATGGCCTGGTCGTTGCTTGAGGCGGGCCGATTGTGGAAAGAGCAACGTTATACCGACATCGGCAGCGCATTGTTAAAGCGCATTGCGCAAGAGGAAGTGGTGACGGTGCCGGGGCTGGGCTCCATGTTGTTACCGGGAAAAGTCGGCTTTGCCGAAAATAATACCTGGCGTTTGAATCCGAGTTATCTACCACCGACGCTGGCACAGTATTTCACCCGCTTTGGCACGCCCTGGACTACGCTGCGCGAAACGAATCAACGTTTGCTGCTGGAGACTGCCCCGAAAGGTTTTTCGCCTGACTGGGTGCGTTATGAAAAAGATAAAGGCTGGCAGCTGAAAGCTGAAAAAACGCTGATCAGCAGCTATGACGCCATTCGCGTTTATATGTGGGTTGGCATGATGCCCGACAGCGATCCGCAAAAAGCGCGGATGCTCAACCGTTTTAAACCGATGGCAACATTTACTGAGAAGAACGGCTATCCGCCGGAGAAAGTTGATGTCGCTACGGGTAAAGCTCAGGGTAAAGGGCCGGTAGGTTTTTCTGCGGCTATGTTGCCGTTTCTTCAGGACCGTGACGCGCAGGCTGTACAGCGCCAGCGTGTGGCAGATAACTTTCCTGGCAGCGATGCCTATTACAATTATGTGCTGACCCTGTTCGGACAAGGCTGGGATCAGCACCGTTTCCGCTTCTCGACAAAAGGTGAGTTATTACCGGACTGGGGCCAGGAATGCGCAAATTCACACTAAATATCCTCACACTTTCTCTCGGTCTGGCTGTGATGTCGATGGTCGAGGCGGCGCCAACCGCCCAGCAACAATTACTGGAGCAGGTACGAGTTGGCGAAGCGACTCATCGCGAAGACCTGGTGCAGCAGTCGCTGTATCGTCTGGAACTTATTGATCCGAATAACCCGGACGTCGTTGCTGCCCGCTTTCGCTCTCTGTTACGGCAGGGGGATGTTGATGGGGCGCAAAAACAACTCGACCGATTGTCGCAATTAGCGCCGAGTTCGAACGCTTACAAATCGTCGCGGACTACGATGTTGCTTTCCACGCCGGATGGTCGTCAGGCACTGCAACAGGCACGATTGCAAGCCACCACCGGGCATGCGGAAGAAGCCGTAGCAGGTTACAACAAACTGTTCAACGGGGCGCCGCCGGAAGGAGATATTGCCGTCGAGTACTGGAGTACAGTGGCGAAAATTCCGGCGCGCCGTGGCGAAGCGATTAATCAGCTAAAACGCATCAATGCGGATACGCCGGGCAATACGGGCTTGCAAAACAATCTGGCGTTATTGCTGTTTAGCAGCGATCGCCGTGACGAAGGTTTTGCCGTCCTGGAGCAGATGGCGAAATCCAACGCCGGGCGTGATGGGGCCGCTAAAATCTGGTACGCACAGATAAAAGACATGCCTGTCAGTGATGCCAGCGTGCAGGCGCTGAAAAAATATCTCTCAATTTTTAGCGATGGCGATAGTGTGGCTCTGGCGCAATCGCAACTGGCAGAACAACAAAAACAACTGGCCGATCCTAATTTCCGCGCTCGTGCGCAAGGTTTAGCGGCAGTGGACTCTGGCATGGCAGGTAAAGCCATTCCTGAACTGCAACAGGCAGTGCGCGCTAACCCGAAAGACAGTGAAGCCCTTGGGGCGCTGGGCCAGGCGTATTCCCAGAAAGGCGATCGCGCGAATGCGGTGGCTAATCTGGAGAAAGCCCTCGCGCTGGACCCGAACAGTAGCAACAACGATAAGTGGAACAGCCTGCTGAAAGTGAACCGCTACTGGCTGGCGATCCAGCAGGGCGATGCCGCGCTTAAAGCGAACAATCCTGATCAGGCGGAACGGTTGTTCCAGCAGGCGCGCAGTGTCGATAACACCGACAGCTATGCGGTGCTGGGGCTGGGTGATGTGGCGATGGCGCGGAAAGATTACCCCGCAGCCGAACGTTATTATCAACAGACGCTGCGGATGGATAGCGGCAACACCAACGCCGTGCGCGGTCTGGCGAATCTCTATCGCCAGCAATCGCCGGAAAAGGCCGAAGCATTTATTGCCTCGCTCTCTGCCAGCCAGCGGCGCAGCGTTGACGACATTGAACGCAGCCTGCAAAACGACCGTTTGTCACAGCAGGCCGAAGCGCTGGAAAAACAGGGCAAATGGGCGCAGGCGGCAGAACTTCAGCGGCAACGGCTGGCGCTGGACCCCGGCAGTGTGTGGATTACTTACCGACTTTCGCAGGATCTCTGGCAGGCTGGACAACGCAGTCAGGCTGATACTCTGATGCGCAATCTGGCGCAACAGAAGCCGAACGACCCGGAGCAGGTTTACGCCTACGGGCTGTATCTCTCCGGCCATGATCAAGACCGGGCGGCACTGGCGCATATCAACAGCCTGCCGCGCGCGCAGTGGAACAGCAATATTCATGAACTGGTGAACCGGCTGCAAAGCGATCAGGTGCTGGAAACAGCTAATCGCCTACGTGAAAGCGGCAAAGAAGCCGAAGCGGAAGCGATGCTGCGCCAGCAACCGCCTTCCACGCGCATTGACCTCACCCTGGCCGACTGGGCGCAGCAACGGCGCGATTACACCACCGCCCGCGCGGCGTATCAGAACGTCCTGACGCGCGAGCCAACTAACGTCGACGCCATTCTTGGGCTGACGGAAGTGGACATTGCTGCAGACGATAAAGCTGCGGCGCGTAGCCAGTTGGCGAAACTCCCGGCAACGGACAATGCTTCGCTGAATACCCAGCGGCGCGTGGCGCTGGTACAGACGCAGCTTGGCGATACCGCAGCGGCGCAGCAGACGTTTAACAAGCTGATCCCGCAGGCAAAATCTCAGCCGCCGTCGATGGAAAGCGCGATGGTACTGCGTGATGGTGCGAAGTTTGAAGCGCAGGCGGGCGATCCGCAGCAGGCGCTGGAAACCTACAAAGACGCGATGGTCGCATCCGGTGTGACCACGACGCGTCCGCAGGATAACGACACCTTCACTCGTCTTACGCGCAATGATGAGAAAGATGACTGGCTGAAACGTGGTGTGCGCAGCGACGCGGCGGATCTCTACCGTCAGCAGGATCTTAACGTCACCCTGGAGCATGATTACTGGGGATCGAGCGGCACTGGCGGTTACTCTGATCTGAAAGCGCACACCACTATGTTGCAGGTGGATGCACCGTATTCTGACGGACGGATGTTCTTTCGCAGTGATTTCGTCAATATGAATGTCGGCAGTTTTTCCGCCGACGCTGAGGGTAAATGGGATAACAACTGGGGTACCTGTACGTTACAGGACTGTAGCGGCAACCGCAGCCAGTCGGATTCCGGCGCAAGCGTGGCGGTCGGCTGGCGAAATGACGACTGGAGCTGGGATATCGGCACCACGCCGATGGGCTTCAACGTGGTGGATGTGGTCGGTGGCATCAGTTACAGCGACGATATCGGGCCGCTTGGTTACACCGTTAACGCCCATCGCCGACCTATTTCCAGTTCATTACTGGCCTTCGGCGGGCAAAAAGACTCTCCGAGCAATACCGGGAAAAAATGGGGCGGTGTGCGTGCCGATGGTGTGGGGTTAAGCCTGAGCTATGATAAAGGCGAGGCAAACGGCGTCTGGGCATCACTTAGCGGCGACCAGTTAACCGGCAAAAATGTCGAAGATAACTGGCGTGTGCGCTGGATGACGGGCTATTACTATAAAGTCATCAACCAGAATAATCGTCGCGTCACTATCGGTCTTAACAACATGATCTGGCATTACGACAAAGACCTGAGTGGGTACTCACTTGGGCAGGGCGGCTACTACAGCCCGCAGGAATATCTGTCGTTTGCCGTACCGGTGATGTGGCGTGAGCGCACGGAAAACTGGTCATGGGAGCTGGGCGCGTCTGGCTCGTGGTCGCATTCGCGCACCAAAACCATGCCGCGTTATCCGCTGATGAACCTGATCCCGAACGACTGGAAAGACGACGCCGCTGACCAGACCAACGGTGGTGGCAGCAGCCAGGGCTTTGGTTATACGGCGCGAGCGTTACTTGAACGGCGCGTCACATCCAACTGGTTTGTCGGCACGGCGATTGATATCCAACAGGCGAAAGATTATGCGCCAAGCCATTTCCTGCTCTATGTGCGGTATTCTGCCGCCGGATGGCAGGGCGATATGGATTTACCGCCACAGCCGCTGATACCTTACGCCGACTGGTAAGTTTTCAGATAGCGCCTCTCTTAATGCCGCTGCGATCGGGTATACTCGGGCGGCAGTCTTGGATTTCCGGGGGAGAGATAATTTGCGCGTTAGTCGTTCGTTAACAATCAAACAGATGGCAATGGTGGCGGCCGTTGTCCTGGTGTTTGTCTTTGTTTTTTGCACCGTTTTGCTGTTCCACCTGGTACAGCAGAATCGCTATAACACGGCTACGCAACTGGAAAGCATTGCTCGTTCTGTCCGCGAACCTTTGTCCTCAGCTATCCTCAAGGGGGATATTCCCCAGGCGGAGGCCATTCTTTCCAGCATTAAACCTGCGGGCGTGGTCAGCCGCGCAGATGTGGTGCTGCCTAACCAGTTCCAGGCGCTGCGTAAAAGTTTTATTCCTGAACGCCCGGTGCCGGTAATGGTTACCCGGCTGCTCGAACTACCGGTACAAATCTCGCTGGGCGTCTACTCGCTGGAGCGCCCGGCAAACCCACAACCGATTGCTTATCTGGTGTTACAGGCGGACTCCTTCCGCATGTATAAGTTCGTGATGAGCACGCTCTCCACGTTAGTGACCATTTACTTACTTTTGTCGCTCATCCTGACAGTGGCGATTAGCTGGTGTATTAATCGGCTGATTTTGCACCCTTTACGTAATATCGCCCGTGAGCTTAACGCCATTCCGCCGCAGGAGATTGTCGGCCATCAACTGGCGTTGCCGCGTCTGCATCAGGACGATGAAATAGGCATGCTGGTGCGTAGTTATAACCTTAACCAGCAATTGTTGCAGCGCCATTATGAAGAGCAGATCGAAAACGCGATGCGCTTCCCGGTATCGGACTTGCCAAATAAAGCCTTGCTGATGGAGATGCTGGAACAGGTGGTGACGCGTAAACAGACTACTGCGCTGATGATTATCACCTGCGAAACCCTGCGTGACACCGCCGGAGTGCTGAAAGAGGCACAGCGGGAAATCCTGCTACTGACGCTGGTGGAAAAACTCAAGTCGGTGCTGTCGCCGCGCATGATCCTCGCGCAGGTCAGTGGCTATGACTTCGCTGTTATCGCCAACGGTGTGCAGGAACCGTGGCACGCTATTACTTTAGGTCAGCAAGTGCTCACTATCATGAGCGAGCGTTTGCCGATTGATCGCATTCAACTGCGCCCACACTGTAACATCGGCGTGGCGATGTTCTATGGTGATATCACCGCCGAACAACTTTATGGTCGTGCTATTTCTGCAGCGTTTACTGCTCGTCATAAAGGGAAGAATCAGATTCAGTTCTATGATCCGCAGCAGATGGAAGCCGCTCAACAGCGGCTGACGGAAGAGAGCGATATCCTTAATGCGCTTGAAAATCATCAATTTGCGATTTGGTTACAACCACAAGTTGAGATGACCAGCGGCAAATTAGTCAGCGCGGAAGTGTTACTGCGTATCCAGCAACCGGATGGGAGTTGGGACCTACCGGATGGGTTAATTGATCGTATTGAGTCTTGTGGACTGATGGTTACCGTCGGTCACTGGGTGCTGGAAGAGTCATGCCGACTGCTTGCCGCCTGGCAGGAGCGCGGCATTATGCTGCCATTATCAGTAAACATCTCAGCTCTGCAGTTGATGCACCCGAATATGGTGGCGGATATGCTGGAACTGCTAACGCGCTATCGTGTCCAGCCAGGAACGTTGATTCTGGAAGTGACAGAAAGCCGACGCATTGATGACCCTCACGCGGCGGTGGCAATCCTTCGTCCGCTGCGTAATGCCGGAGTACAAGTGGCACTGGATGATTTCGGTATGGGCTATTCAGGGCTGCGTCAGTTGCAGCACATGAAATCTCTCCCGGTGGACGTATTGAAAATCGACAAAATGTTCATTGATGGTTTGCCGGAAGATAGCAGCATGATTGCCGCGATTATCATGCTGGCGAAAAGCCTGAATCTGCAAATCATTGCCGAAGGCGTGGAGACAGAAGCGCAGCGCGACTGGCTGGCAAAAGCGGGCGTTGGTATTGCCCAGGGCTTCCTTTTTGCCCGTCCACTCCCCATCGAAATCTTCGAAGAGAATTACCTGGAAGAAAAGTAGCTACCCCAAACTGATTACAAAACTTTAAAAAGTGCTGGTTTGTGCGAGCCAGCTCAAATTTTTTAACCTTTTTGTTTCAATTATGATCCAGGTACATTTCTGTGATGTTGTCTGGGTGTTATTTTAAGGCCGCAGGTACCCCATAACCTTACAAGACCTGTGGTTTTACTAAAGGACACCCTATGAAAACCTCTCTGTTTAAAAGCCTTTACTTTCAGGTCCTGACAGCGATAGCCATTGGTATTCTCCTTGGCCATTTCTACCCTGAAATAGGCGAGCAAATGAAACCGCTTGGCGACGGCTTCGTTAAGCTCATTAAGATGATCATCGCTCCTGTCATCTTTTGTACCGTCGTCACTGGCATTGCGGGCATGGAAAGCATGAAGGCGGTCGGTCGTACCGGCGCAGTCGCACTGCTTTACTTTGAAGTTGTTAGTACCATTGCGCTGATTATTGGTCTTATTATCGTTAACGTTGTACAGCCAGGTGCTGGAATGAACGTCGATCCGGCGAGTCTGGATGCGAAAGCGGTAGCCGTTTACGCCGCGCAAGCGAAAGACCAGGGCATTGTCGCTTTCATTATGGATGTCATCCCGGCGAGCGTCATTGGTGCCTTTGCCAGCGGTAACATCCTGCAGGTGCTGCTGTTTGCCGTACTGTTTGGTTTTGCGCTTCACCGTCTGGGCAGCAAAGGCCAGCTGATTTTTAACGTTATCGAAAGTTTCTCGCAGGTCATCTTCGGTATCATTAATATGATCATGCGCCTGGCACCGATTGGGGCGTTCGGGGCGATGGCGTTTACCATCGGCAAATACGGCGTCGGAACACTGGTGCAGCTGGGGCAGCTTATTATCTGCTTCTATATCACCTGTATCCTGTTTGTAGTGCTGGTACTGGGTTCGATCGCTAAAGCGACCGGTTTCAGTATCTTCAAATTTATCCGCTACATCCGCGAAGAACTGCTGATTGTGTTGGGAACATCGTCTTCCGAATCGGCGCTGCCACGTATGCTCGACAAGATGGAAAAACTCGGCTGCCGGAAATCGGTGGTGGGGTTGGTCATCCCGACAGGCTACTCGTTTAACCTTGATGGCACATCGATATACCTGACGATGGCGGCGGTATTTATCGCCCAGGCTACCAACAGTCAGATGGATATTGTCCACCAAATCACGCTGTTAGTCGTGTTGCTGCTTTCTTCAAAAGGGGCGGCTGGGGTAACGGGCAGTGGCTTTATCGTGCTGGCGGCGACACTTTCAGCCGTAGGCCATTTGCCGGTGGCGGGGCTAGCGCTGATCCTCGGTATTGACCGCTTCATGTCGGAAGCTCGTGCGCTGACTAACCTGGTCGGTAACGGCGTAGCAACCATCGTGGTCGCTAAGTGGGTTAAAGAACTGGACCACAAAAAACTGGACGATGTGCTGAATAATCGTGCGCCGGAAGGCAAAACGCACGAATTATCCTCTTAATCTCACCACTTATACCCGCACTCCCTTCCCCGAGTGCGGGTGTTTGCGCATAATTGACCCCTGTGCCTGAACTTACCACCTGGGTGAGTTCAGGTTTATTTCACTTCTTCCGTGACATTTTCATATTCTTGCGGTCTAACACGAAGTGTTTTTAATGTCATTTAGACTGACCGACAACGGGCAGTTTTTTATTACCAGGATAGTTGATCAGGGGTTCACATGCAGGGCACAAAAATTCGACTTTTAGCGGGCGGTTTGCTGGTGATGGCCACTGCTGGCTATGTGCAGGCAGATGCGCTCCAGCCTGATCCAGCATGGCAACAGGGGACGCTCTCCAACGGTTTACAGTGGCAAGTGCTGACCACGCCCCAGCGTCCCAGCGATCGTGTTGAAATTCGCCTGCTGGTTAATACCGGTTCGCTCGCCGAAAGTACCCAACAGAGCGGTTACAGTCATGCTATTCCCCGCATCGCGCTGACACAAAGCGGTGGTCTGGATGCAACACAGGCACGTTCATTGTGGCAACAGGGGATCGACCCTAAGCGCCCGATGCCGCCGGTGATCGTCTCTTACGACACCACGCTATTTAATCTTAGTTTGCCAAATAACCGTAACGATCTGCTGAAAGAAGCGCTCTCTTATCTGGCGAATACAACCGGCAAGCTGACCATCACACCAGAAACGGTTAACCATGCGTTGCAAAGTCAGGACATGGTGGCAACCTGGCCTGCCGATACCAAAGAAGGCTGGTGGCGTTATCGTCTGAAAGGATCAACCTTGTTAGGTCATGATCCTGCCGATCCGCTGAAACAACCCGTTGAAGCAGAAAAGATTAAAGACTTCTACCAGAAATGGTACACCCCGGATGCAATGACGCTGCTGGTGGTGGGGAACGTGGATGCGCGTTCAGTCGTCGACCAAATCAACAAAACGTTTGGCGAACTGAAAGGCAAACGTGAAACGCCAGCTCCGGTGCCGACGCTTTCTCCGCTGCGCGCGGAAGCGGTGAGCATTATGACCGACGCGGTGCGCCAGGACCGGTTATCCATCATGTGGGATACGCCGTGGCAGCCGATTCGTGAGTCAGCGGCACTCCTGCGCTACTGGCGTGCGGACCTGGCCCGTGAGGCGCTGTTCTGGCATGTTCAGCAAGCATTAAGCGCCAATAACAGCAAAGATATCGGTCTTGGTTTTGACTGCCGCGTGCTGTATCAGCGTGCGCAATGTGCCATCAACATCGAGTCGCCAAACGACAAACTGAACAGCAATCTAAATCTGGTGGCGCGTGAACTGGCGAAAGTTCGTGATAAAGGTCTGCCGGAAGAAGAGTTCAATGCATTAGTGGCGCAAAAGAAACTGGAATTGCAGAAATTGTTTGCTGCTTATGCGCGAGCTGATACCGATATTCTGATGGGCCAGCGGATGCGTTCGTTGCAAAATCAGGTTGTCGATATCGCGCCGGAACAATATCAGAAACTGCGTCAGGATTTCCTCAACAGCCTGACGGTGGAGATGTTAAATCAGGATCTGCGTCAGCAGTTGTCGAACGACATGGCGTTAATTCTGCTACAGCCGAAAGGCGAGCCGGAATTTAACATGAAAGAGTTGCAGGCCGCATGGGATCAAATCATGGCCCCATCGACTGCAGCTGCAGCGACGTCTGTCGCCACGGATGACGTGCATCCTGAAGTTTCGGATATTCCACCCGCGCAGTAATAACGTGATCTGCCTGATGGTGATGAGTTAGCACAATCATCAGGCGTTATGGAAGAGCTGGATAGAGGACTAACACGCTATCCAGCTTTTTTCATAGGCCGTTTTTACGCTGGCATCGCCTCACGCGGGATAATCGCGCCGCGATACTGAATAACGGTACTTGCAGTCAAATGTCCGCGTTTTGCCGCTTCTTCTGCACTTCCCCCGGTCAGGCGTACCGCCAGATAACCGGCGCTGAAAGAGTCACCCGCAGCGGTGGTGTCGATCACTTTTTCTTTCGGCAGTTTCACCGCTGGGACATCCACTAACCCTTCGCCTTCAATAGAAACCAGGCAAGAATCCGCCCCGCGTTTTACCACCACTTCTTTCACGCCCGCTTTATGGGTACGCGCAATAACGTCTTCCACCGGCTGTTGACCCCACAGTGCGTCTTCATCGTCCAGCGTCAGGAAGGCGATATCTGTGCATTCCAGCATTCGCTGATACACCTGCTGCGTCTCTTCTTTGCTGGCCCACAGGCGCGGACGGTAGTTATTGTCGAAAATCACTTTTCCGCCATTGGCGCGGCATTCGCGCAGCAGAGCAAGCAGCTTCTCGCGGCTGGTTGGGCTTAAAATCGCCAGGCTAATCCCGCTAAGGTAGAGATAATCGAATTTCGCCAGCTCTGCACAAATCGCCGCTGACTGCTCGCTCTCCAGCCAGAATTTGGCCGCTGCTTCGTTACGCCAGTAGTAAAATGTACGTTCGCCAGTGTCATCGGTTTCAATGTAGTAAAGACCCGGCAGGCGGTTTTCCATCCGTTGGGTCAGGGACGTATCGACGTTCTCGCCGTGCCAGGCGTCCAACATCTGCTGACTAAAACTGTCCGTTCCCAGCGCAGTCACGTAATGAACTGTTAATGCCGTAGAGTCGACCTGACGGGCGATGTAAACGGAGGTGTTCAGGGTATCGCCGCCGAAACCGCGCTTAACGTCTGCGCCTTTCTCGGAAAGCTCAATCATGCATTCGCCAATCACGGCAATCTTTTTGGACATAGTCGTGAACCTGATCTGTAAAAAATTAGCGTTAGTTTGCGCTGTGGTGGTTTGCTGGTCAACTATATTAAAACACTGTTCCATTATTTTTTTGAGCCAGAACGTATTCCTGGAAGATTTCGCCACAGGACGGGCAAATTTAGCCGCTTCGGGCGGTAAAGTTCTGGCGTTGTGCGCCGATAACATTTGTCGAGTCCGGGCAGCATCACTTTTAAATACAGGACATCTTCGATGATAAGGCAGGTTATTCAGCGAATAAGCCATCCTGAAGCAAGTATTGAAAGCTTGCAGGAACGACGCTTTTGGTTGCAGTGTGAACGTGCTTACACCTGGCAACCGATTTATCAGACATCCGGTCGGTTGATGGCCGTGGAGCTATTAACGGTCGTTACTCATCCTGAGGCCCCTTCGCAACGACTGCCGCCGGATCGTTATTTTGCTGAAATCACTATCAGACATCGTATGGATGTGGTGAAAGAACAGATTGATTTGCTGGCGCAAAAAGCCGTGTTCTTTGTTGAACATGGCCTGCTGGCATCGGTTAATATTGATGGTCCGACACTTCTCGCCCTACGTCAGCAGCCGGAAATTTTGCGCCAGATTGACCGCCTTCCCTGGCTGCGTTTTGAACTGGTAGAACATATCCGCCTGCCGAAAGATTCAACCTTTGCCTCGATGTGCGAATTTGGTCCGCTATGGCTTGATGATTTTGGCACCGGGATGGCAAATTTCTCCGCGCTAAGTGAAGTCCGTTATGACTACATTAAAATCGCTCGCGAACTGTTTGTGATGCTGCGCCAGTCGCCGGAAGGCCGTACGCTCTTTTCGCAGCTTTTGCATTTGATGAATCGCTATTGTCGCGGAGTAATCGTCGAAGGTGTAGAAACGCAGGAGGAGTGGCGTGATGTACAGAACTCTCCCGCATTCGCCGCACAAGGCTGGTTTCTTTCGCGTCCGGCACCGATAGAAACGCTGGATACGGTGGCTCTGGTGGTGTAGCCGCCTCATTTTCCGCCTGGCTGGACTATCTTTAGGACTGGCCCAGGAAGAATATGAGGAAGCGAACTATGAGCAAGGCAGGCAAAATAACCGCCGCGATTTCAGGGGCTTTCTTGTTGTTGCTCGTCGTGGCGATCATTTTGATTGCGACTTTTGACTGGAATCGACTCAAACCGACCATCAATCAGAAAGTCTCTGCGGAGCTGAATCGTCCGTTCGCTATTCGTGGCGATCTGGGCGTGGTGTGGGAGCGGCAGAAACAGGAAACCGGCTGGCGCAACTGGGTACCGTGGCCCCATGTACATGCAGAGGACATCATTCTCGGCAACCCGCCAGACATTCCCGAAGTCACAATGGTGCATTTGCCACGGGTAGAAGCAACGCTGGCCCCTCTGGCGCTACTGACCAAAACGGTCTGGCTGCCGTGGATCAAACTGGAAAAGCCCGACGCACGCCTCATTCGCCTCTCAGAAAAGAACAACAACTGGACGTTTAATCTCGCCAGCGATGACAACAAAGACGCGGATGCAAAGCCGTCGGCGTGGTCGTTTCGGCTGGATAATATTCTGTTCGATCAAGGGCGGATCGCCATTGATGACAAAATCAGCAAAGCGGATCTGGAAATTTTTGTTGATCCATTAGGCAAGCCGTTACCGTTCAGTGAAGTCAGCGGATCGAAAGGTAAGAACGAGAAAGAAAAGGTGGGCGATTACGTTTTTGGCCTGAAGGCGCAGGGGCGCTATAACGGTGAATCGCTCACTGGCACGGGTAAAATTGGCGGTATGCTGGCGCTGCGTGGCGAAGGGACACCGTTTCCGGTGCAAGCTGATTTTCGTTCCGGTAATACTCGTATCGCCTTTGATGGCGTAGTGAATGACCCTATGAAAATGGGGGGCGTCGATTTACGGCTTAAATTTTCCGGTGATTCGTTGGGTGAACTCTATGAACTGACAGGCGTTCTGCTGCCCGATACCCCACCGTTTGAAACCGATGGTCGGCTGGTTGCGAAAATCGACACGGAAAAATCGTCGGTCTTTGATTATCGTGGCTTTAACGGGCGTATTGGTGATAGCGACATTCACGGTTCTCTGGTCTATACCACCGGCAAGCCACGGCCAAAACTGGAAGGTGACGTCGAGTCGCGGCAATTGCGGTTGGCAGATTTAGGGCCGTTGATTGGCGTTGATTCCGGGAAAGGGGCGGAAAAGTCGAAACGGTCTGAACAGAAGAAGGGCGAGAAAAACGTTCAGCCTGCGGGAAAAGTGCTGCCGTATGACCGCTTCGAAACCGATAAATGGGACGTCATGGATGCTGATGTTCGATTCAAAGGCCGTCGTATCGAGCATGGCAGCAGCCTGCCGATTAGTGATCTTTCAACCCATATCATCCTCAAAAACGCTGACCTGCGTCTGCAACCGCTGAAATTTGGTATGGCGGGCGGCAGCATTGCAGCGAACATCCACCTGGACGGCGATAAAAAACCGATGCAGGGGCGGGCAGATATTCAGGCCCGTCGGCTGAAACTGAAAGAGCTGATGCCAGATGTGGAACTGATGCAAAAAACGCTGGGGGAAATGAACGGTGACGCGGAACTACGTGGTAGCGGTAACTCAGTGGCGGCGCTTTTGGGGAACAGTAACGGTAACCTGAAACTGTTGATGAATGACGGGCTGGTGAGCCGTAACCTGATGGAGATTGTCGGGCTGAATGTTGGTAACTACATTGTCGGTGCGATTTTCGGTGATGATGAGGTGCGGGTGAACTGCGCGGCAGCAAATCTGAATATTGCTAACGGCGTGGCGCGTCCGCAGATTTTTGCTTTTGATACTGAGAACGCGTTGATTAATGTTACCGGCACGGCAAGTTTTGCTTCGGAACAGCTGGATTTGACTATTGATCCTGAGAGTAAAGGGATTCGGATAATCACGCTGCGTTCGCCACTGTATGTGCGTGGGACGTTTAAAAATCCGCAGGCTGGGGTGAAAGCTGGGCCGTTGATTGCCCGAGGTGCTGTTGCGGCGGCACTGGCAACGCTGGTGACGCCTGCGGCGGCGTTACTGGCGCTGATCTCGCCTTCCGAAGGGGAGGCTAATCAGTGCCGGACCATTTTGTCGCAGATGAAGAAGTGATGGAAATTGCCGGATATCTGGCATCCGGCAATTAAACAGATTACAACGACTGATGTCGCGTCTCATGGGTCAGCAGCAGGGCGATTAACGTCAAGCCAGCCATTGCCGCCAGATATAACCCTACCGCACCTAACCCGTAGTTAGTCTGCAACCAGGCCGCGATATATGGCGCAACGGAAGCTCCGAGAATCGACGATACGTTATAAGAGAACGACGCCCCGGTATAACGTACTTCTGTCGGGAACAGCTCTGGCAGCAGTGCGCCCATCGGTCCAAAGGTCAGCCCCATCAGGCTTAACCCCAGCAGCAGGAAAGCAAAAACCAGAATCGGATTGCCAGAACCAAGCAGTGGATTAAAGGCGAACAGCGCGAACAGGATGATAAGCGTCGTGATGATCACCATGCTTTTACGACGCCCAAAGGCATCAGCCAGCAATCCGGCTACCGGCACCATCACGCCAAAACCAATCACGGCCATCATCAGCATCCACAGCACTTCATTACGCGGCAGGCCAAGCCCAACTGGCGCGGCGGCGGTACTGAAGGTCATTGAGTAGACAGTCATGATGTAAAACAGCGTGTAGGTCGCCAGCATGATAAAGGTGCCCAGTACCGTGACGCGTACGTGTTTGGTCAGCAGCGTACCCAGCGGGATCTTCACCTGCTTTTTCGCTTTTGCGACTTTTTCAAACACTGGCGACTCATGCAGCGACACGCGAACATACAGACCGATAATTACCAGCACCGCCGAGAAGATAAACGGCACGCGCCAGCCCCAGCTCATAAACTGCTCGTCGGTCAGCAGCCAGGAAAGCAGCAGAAAAGTGCCGTTGGCAAAGAAGAAGCCTATCGGTGCGCCCAGTTGTGGGAAGGAACCATACAGGGCACGTTTACGCGGTGGTGCGTTCTCGGTTGCCAGCAGCGCTGCGCCACCCCATTCACCGCCTAATCCCAGACCCTGACCAAATCGAGCCAGCGCCAGCAGCAGCGGGGCGAAAATACCAATCGTGGCATAGCCCGGCAGCAGACCAATCACCACCGTCGAAATCCCCATCGTTAGCAAAGAGGCGACCAGCGTCGCTTTACGCCCAACGCGATCGCCGAAATGACCAAATACGGCAGAGCCGATGGGGCGCGCGACGAAGGCAATGGCGAAGGTGGCAAGCGATTGTAGGGTCGCCGCTGCGGGATCGCCCTGCGGGAAGAAGATATGCGGGAACACAATAACGGCCGCAGTGGCGTAAATGTAGAAGTCGAAGAACTCAATGGCCGTGCCAATGAGGGAGGCGACGAGGACTTTATTACGCGAGTTTATCGGCGTGTATTCTTGCTCGTTGTCGAGTGTTGTGGCTGTTGCTTGCATAATCTTTTCTTATTTTTTGGCTAACGAATAGCCATATTACGCACAGCAAAAGTGATATTTCAATGTGTAACAAATCGCGGAAATGTTCAAAAACCAGGCAAAAAGGGGATAATGTTTAGGCCAGTGATTTTTCTTCTATGAAATGCTTCACACAATTTCATAAATGGTGAATAAAACTGGTTTAAGGTTAAATAAAAGTTACTAACTGGATTTATATGCTGATATGGTAAGGAGGGGTAGTAAAATACCCGGTTGATGGTTTTGATGCCGGTGTCGGATGCGACGCTTGCGCGTCTTATCCGACCTACAGGGGCTTATCCGGCCAGGGGGAGCCAGGTCGAATAAATTCGTAGGCCGGACAAGGCGTTTACGCCGCATGCGGCATATTTTAATGCTGTGTTTTCCCCGGCATTCGCGGGTCGTCTTTATATTCGGCGGTGGCAATCCACGCCGCACAAAACAGCGCCAGACGGGCAAAGAAGTAAAAAAACGCCATCAGCCCCAGTACGGAACCAAATGCCGCGCCAGAGGGGGATTTCATCAACGACGGCAGGGTATACGTCATCACGATTTTAATCACTTCAAAACCAATCGCCGCAAGGAATGTCCCGCGAATCAGCGCCTTTCTACGCGGGCGGTGGCGCGGCAACCGCCAGAAGATCCAGAAGAAAAGCAGATAGTTGGCAAAGATAGAAATTCCCAGGCCAATCAACCGCCACGTTGGTTTCAGCCACTCAATGCTATTAAGGTGCAGCGCGCTAATAATCATTTGTTGCGCAGAACCGGCAACGGAGGTGATCGAGAGCGTCACAATCAGCGCAATCAACAAACCAATCAGCGAAATAAAGTCACGCAGATATTTAACCCAGAACTTCTCTTGATCTTGCGGCGAACGTTCCCAGACATCGCGCGATTGGGCGCGAATTGCTTCACGCAAATTTCCCATCCAGTTAATCCCGGAATAAAGCGCCACCGCCAGGCCGACAAGCCCTACGGTAGTACGCTGTTGAACGGCGGTGTTGATGGTGTTTTTCAATGTGGCCGCCAGCGTCGGATCGCTGATGTTTTGCAGAATTTTGTCGAAGATATCCTGCAATAGCATGGGATGGGATGCCAGCACGAAACCCCCTGCGGCAAATGACACCATTAAAATCGGGATCATCGATAAAAACGAGAAATAGGTGATAGCCGCACCAAACTGGTTACCCAGCCGATCGTTAAAGCGTTCTGTCGCGCGTATCAGGTGCGCGATGATTGGTTGACGTTGGATTTTCTCGGCAGTGGTGGTGACGGTTTCCAGTGCCTGACTGACTTTGCTGCCTTTATCGCTATTATCCAGATGTTTAATCGGCTCGTGTTCCAGTTCCTGGGTGGGACGTTTGATCTCGTTTTCCTGCGTCATCCGCTCTTTAGTCCTTCTGTCGTTGTCTGTCTTTAAAAGTATAGTCGGTCAGTCCAGGTGCTCTTTTATTACGCCAGCCAGCCACTGCATAAACAGATTTACACGGCGGGAAAGCTCCCGACGCTGGGGATAAACCAGAGAAATGGATAGCGGCTCGGCGCGGTAGTTGGGCAACACTTCAATAAGCCGCCCGGCGCGTAGGGCTTCGCGTACGGCGACGCGGGGGATCTGAATGATTCCCAGACCCGCCAGGCCAGCGGCGAGATAGGTTTCGCTACTGTTTACCGTCAACATGCCACCGGACTTAAACCACTGGACGCCATTACTGGTGGCAACCTCAAAACCTAATGGATGCGCGCCCAAATGCGGCGTGTAATGCACCACCGCGTGCGAAGTCAGATCGTCCACACTTTGCGGATAACCAAAACGCGTCAGATAGTGCGGGCTGGCACAGTTGATCATCGTCAGTTTGCCGAGGGGGCGGGTAATAATACCCTCGTCGTGCAACGAGCCCGTGCGTATCACGCAATCATAGCCATCACGAAGAATATCAATCGCCCGGTCACTGCTAGTTAATTCCAGTTCAATCCCTGGGTACTGATGAAGAAATTCTGGCAGGCGCGGCAGCAACAGGTTTTTCGCAATTCCGAGCGGGATATCGACGCGTAATTTGCCGCTGATGCTGGTGGTATCCTGCTGAAACAGGCCGTCCAGTTCGTTGAGATTACTCAACACATCTTTCGCTCGTTGGTAATAGGTCATGCCGTCGGGGGTAAGTTTGACCCGCCGCGTAGTGCGCTGCAGCAACTGGGTGCCAAGCTGATGTTCCAGCGCCTGTATCTGGCGTGAAACACTTCCCTTTGGCAGAGCAAAGAAATCCGCTGCGCGGGAAAAACTTTCCAGCTCTGCGACCTTAATGAACAACTGCATTGCGTGAATTTTATCCATTTCTTTGGCCGATTGTTGTTCACAGCGAAACAGTAGCGCGTATATCGCATTATTTATTGTTTTTTCTAGCATCTAATGCAAGGTTTCACAATGTAGTAATGATTAATACAGGTATTTTTTAGAAGGAAATGTCTGATTAGCTGCATGGAAAAGGAAAATTAACGTTTGAAAGACTGTCTTTTCAGCAATTTCCTGCAAAATAGTAAATGTAGTATTGGCTATTCGTGCGCAATTTAATCGTTTTGCGGTCAGGTATTTAGCCAGCTCTCGCGAAAATCATGGTTTATTTGAATGCCTGGCAGACGAAGATATAAGGATATCCTCAAAAATGTTTTAAATAATGCCCTCGACATGTAATTTCAGGCCGTCAGCTGTAACTATTTATATCGGTAACTATTTTCCACATTGCATATCTGTAGAATGGCCACCGCCAAATGGCGAATTCTTATTTTGCCTCTCGGGTAATACCCTTCCCCTACTTAAGAGTTTTAACGTATCCAGGTGGAGATTCAGTAATGCATATAATCATGTTTGACAGGCAGTCAATATTTATTCACGGAATGAAAATCAGCTTACAGCAGCGTATTCCTGGAGTGAGTATTCAGGGCGTCGATCAGGCAGATGAACTGTGGCAAAAGCTGGAAAGCTCCCCTGAAGCCTTAGTCATGCTTGATGGTGATCAGGATGGTGAGTTTTGCTATTGGTTACTGCAAAAAACCGTAGTGCAATTTCCTGATGTTAAAGTGTTGATAACGGCGACAGATTGCAGCAAACGATGGTTACAGGAAGTTATCCATTTTAATGTGATGGCAATTGTACCGCGTGATTCAGCCGTAGAGACGTTTGCGTTGGCGGTAAATAGCGCGGCGATGGGAATGATGTTTCTGCCCGGAGACTGGCGAACTACACCGGAAAAAGACACAAAAGACCTCAAATCGCTAAGTGCCCGCCAGCGGGAAATTTTAACTATGCTGGCGGCAGGTGAATCAAATAAAGAGATCGGCAGGGCGTTAAATATCAGTACCGGAACGGTTAAAGCGCATCTGGAATCGCTTTACCGCCGTCTGGAAGTGAAAAACCGCACTCAGGCGGCGATGATGTTAAATATCGCCTCCTGAAGAGGGTAATTTTATAGCCAGCAGGTTGTTAGTGGCTGGCTGTAAAATATTACGGTTCGCCGTACAAACCAATCAGGCGCCGTACCACACCGTTGGTCCAGCCAAATCCATCCTGCAGCGGATATTCGCCCCCGCCGCCCTCACGGGAAATGCCATCGGCAATATGGTATTTCTCGATCAGTTTGTGGTGCTCCAGGTAAAACTGGTTCACTGTCTTCAGCCAGCTACGCGCGATTTCATCACCCAGATGGTCATCGCCGTACATTTTAAATCCCTGAATCGCCATCCATTGCAATGGCGCCCAGCCGTTGGGTTTATCCCACTGTTCTCCGGTTTCATACTCGCTCGCCAGAATTCCACCCGGCGTCAGTAAACGGCTACGTACGGCGTTTGCCAGGCGGTCTGCCTGTTCGTGATTCGCCATGCCCACGTATAACGGCACAATAGCGGCAGCGGAAAAGAGGGCTAACTGCTCGCGCCGCCAGTCGTAATCACGGTAGATGCCGTTTTCATCATCCCAGAGATAGCGGTTGACTGCATCGCGACGGGCGTTGGCTTTCTGACGGAACAGCGTTTCCGTCTCTTTCTCACCTTTCAGTGCTGAGATGTTGGCAATGGCGCTCTCCAGTTTAAACAGGAAAGCATTAAGGTCGATGGGGATGAATTGGGTCGTGCGAATGCTTGCCAGACGGCCCGCGTCACGTAGCCAGCGTGATGAGTAATCCCAGCCAGAAGCGGCACCTGCGCGTAAATCGCGATACACCTCGTTAGGCGGACGACCGGAGTGCTTCGCGGTTTCCACATCTTCCAGCCAGGATTCATCACGCGGCGTGTCGCGGTCATCCCAATAACGGTTTAGCAGGGCGCCGTCCGGCATCCGCACCACATGGCGATAGGCCTGATTCGGAATCAGTGATTCCGAGCCGTCCATCCAGAAGGCATATTCCATTTTTAGATGATCAAGGTAACGGCGCACGCCGCGCACACCATCTTCTTCAAACAGCTCCACCATCAACGCAAAAACCGGTGGCTGTGAGCGGCTCAAATAATAGGTGCGGTTGCCGTTGGGGATGTGACCATAGTTTTCTATCATCCAGGCGAAGTTATCGGCCATGCATTTCAGTAAATCCTCACGCCCGCTCTCCGCCAGCCCCAACATGGTGAAATAGGAATCCCAGTAGTAGGTTTCGCTAAAACGGCCCCCCGGTACAATGTACGATTGCGGCAGCGCCAGCAGAGAGGACCAGGGGATATGATCCTGGGGTTCGCGGGTTAACACCGGCCATAGTTGGTCGATATGCTCTTTCAGTGAGTTTTGCGGGTCTGATACATACTCGCTGGAGCAGACTTCCGGCAGCCAGAAGTGCTTTTCAACAAACTGGCGTAAGTCGAAATCGCGATGACGGCGCACTTTACGATAGCGGATTAAGATATCCAGCGGGTCCATTTTGGGGGCGCAGTCGGGGAAGGTTTTGCTGTCAGGGAAAATTTTCGCCGACTGGACATGCTCGAACAGTTCGAGATAACGATCGGCAGGGGTCAGCGCATCAGAGGCGGGTAGCCCCTCAATCATCTCGGGTTCTGGCTCTGCCTCCATCATCTCATCCAGTTTTAATTCATACGGATCCAGCTCATAGCAGAGATCGACTTCGATCATCAGTTCATCTGGATTAATGTTTTGAATTTTCTGATTGAGCATAAGGATCCGACCTCCGAAATTCGTCTCTAATTATCGGGCTTTCCTTTAAGAGTAGTCATTCGCTGCGGTCGATGGGGGCAAAGTGTGCGGCAGATCACGTTTATTAATGTGTCAAAAATATAACTCGTTAATATATAAGGAGAATGAGTGATAAACGTTTTTCTGCAAATTTTCATTTTCGGAATATTCACGCACTTCATGATAAAAGCAAGAGCATCGTTGTTGTTACAAATACGAGTAACGGTTATCTGTGGAAAAATACCGAAGGAAGTAAATCCTTTTCGGTAATTAAAATAAATAACAGGAATTACTTGATTATATATTTAAACTTAATCCGGTGATTTCTGGTATTAATATTATTGGTGTTTTCTTATTATATAAATAAATCAATTTATGCTTAGGATTTTGTTATTTAAATTATACCCGTAACTCCTTGCACCCATTCCAGATAAATCCTACTTTTTTATTGCCTTCAAATAAAATTAAGGAGTTCGAAATGGACCAGAAGCTGTTAACGGATTTCCGCTCAGAACTACTCGACTCGCGTTTTGGCGCAAAGGCAATTTCTACTATCGCGGAATCTAAACGTTTTCCGCTGCATGAAATGCGCGATGATGTCGCATTTCAAATTATCAATGATGAATTATTTCTCGACGGTAACGCTCGTCAGAACCTGGCAACTTTTTGCCAGACCTGGGACGACGAAAATGTCCATAAATTGATGGACCTGTCGATCAATAAAAACTGGATCGACAAAGAAGAATATCCACAATCCGCAGCTATCGACCTGCGCTGTGTAAACATGGTTGCTGACCTGTGGCATGCGCCTGCACCGAAAAACGGCCAGGCCGTTGGCACCAACACCATTGGTTCTTCCGAGGCCTGTATGCTCGGCGGGATGGCGATGAAATGGCGTTGGCGCAAACGAATGGAAGCCGCAGGTAAGCCGACCAATAAACCAAACCTGGTCTGTGGGCCGGTGCAAATCTGCTGGCATAAATTCGCCCGCTACTGGGATGTTGAGCTGCGCGAGATCCCTATGCGCCCCGGCCAGCTATTTATGGATCCGAAACGCATGATTGAGGCCTGCGACGAAAACACCATCGGCGTGGTGCCGACTTTCGGCGTGACCTACACGGGTAACTATGAGTTCCCGCAACCGCTACACGATGCGCTGGATAAATTCCAGGCGGATACCGGTATCGACATCGACATGCACATCGACGCCGCCAGTGGTGGCTTCCTTGCGCCATTCGTGGCACCGGATATTGTCTGGGACTTCCGCCTGCCGCGCGTGAAATCCATCAGTGCTTCAGGCCATAAATTCGGTCTGGCTCCGCTGGGCTGCGGCTGGGTTATCTGGCGTGACGAAGAGGCGCTGCCGAAAGAACTGGTATTCAACGTTGACTATCTCGGCGGTCAGATTGGTACTTTCGCCATCAACTTCTCCCGCCCGGCGGGCCAGGTGATTGCACAGTACTATGAATTCCTGCGCCTCGGTCGTGAAGGTTATACCAAAGTACAGAACGCCTCTTACCAGGTCGCCACTTATCTGGCGGATGAAATCGCCAAACTGGGGCCGTATGAGTTCATCTGTACGGGGCGCCCGGATGAAGGTATCCCGGCGGTGTGCTTCAAACTGAAAGACGGGGAAAATCCAGGATACACCCTGTATGACCTCTCTGAACGTCTGCGCCTGCGCGGCTGGCAGGTGCCGGCATTTACCCTCGGCGGTGAAGCCACCGACATCGTGGTAATGCGCATTATGTGCCGTCGCGGCTTCGAAATGGACTTCGCTGAACTGTTACTGGAAGACTACAAAGCCTCCCTGAAATATCTCAGCGATCACCCGAAACTGCAGGGTATTGCCCAGCAGAACAGCTTTAAACATACCTGATAACAGGATGTCACCTGCATGCTCTGAGCATGCAGGCTTAATGCCTTCATGGTAAAGAAATATATCCTATAAATAAGAGCCGTGGCGTAATGATCAGAATGCTAATTCTGATCATTTTTTTTGTTTTTGGGGAATTCATATAATTGAATAATTTGAAATGTAAATTAAAATCTGTGCGAATTATAGCTGGATGCATGAGCTATTATTCATATCCGTTATTATTGTTCATTTTTGCTCTAATAGATTGAAAAATAAGTGTTCTGGAACAATGCTTCTAGCCACTTAGGATGCTATTCTTTTTTTCGGTTAAGCTTTGTTTAAGTATCGATTTGACTTAGGGTGTTTGCGTGCTACATTAAATACAATAATATGTTTTTGTTATAGTGTATTAATGATGCAATCACTACATGGAACTTGTTTAATTGCGTACGCAAAGCATAAATATATTCTCACCATGCAGAGTGGTGAATGTCGCTGTTTTAACAGTGGTGATTTGGTTTTTGCGGATGCAAACCAGATTTTAGTTGATAAATGTGCAGAGAACGTAGTCTTTGTCACGAGGGAAACACTTTCATTATTTCTCCCGATGCTCAAGGTGGAGGCATTAAATCTTCATGCCTATAAAAAAGTTCCTTCGTTAATCGTTCATCACTGTACCCGAGATATACCTGTTTTTCAGGAAGTTGTACAGCTTTCGCAGAGTAAAAATCTCCACTATGGTGAGGTTTTACGTAACAGGGCATTAATATTCGCGATATTTTCGGTTTTTCTTGAAGATGAACAATTTATACCGCTACTCATGAATATCTTACAGCCCAATATGCGAACGCGGGTTTGTACGGTCATTAACCGTAATATCGCTCATGAATGGTCATTGGCGAAAATAGCCAGCGAGTTATTGATGAGTCCAAGTTTGTTAAAGAAAAAATTGCGCGAAGAAGAGACGTCTTATTCACAACTGCTTACCGAATGCAGAATGCGGCGAGCGATACAACTCATTGTAATACATAATGTTTCTATAAAGAGAGTGGCCGTGTTGTGTGGCTATAACAGCGTGTCGTATTTTATTTATGTTTTTCGCAATTATTATGGCATGACACCGACAGAGTATCATGAACGAATAGCTGAAAGAGGAGGGGATAACCATCTGATGATGCATGTTTGTGTACCAGAAAAGTGTTGTCACCATGAAAGGATAGTAAGGTTATAATTGCTTTTTGAAGTTAAAAAAAACCCGGCATAGGGGACCGGGAAGAGGATAGTCTGCCGTCTCCAGACTAATAAGCCGTTATAACACTCCATGTTGGCACGGGAAACTTTGTGCTCTCAGTGGTTTAAATATAACTTTTACTGGAGATAAGATCAGCCAATTTTTTATAAATATAAGCTATACACAAATTTAAGATATATCACACAGGCATTTACTTTTTATGGTTTAGCTGATATGTGCGCTTATGTATGTGATTACTTTTGGTCCTACCAATTTTGGCAGTTTTGATTTTTTACAGGAGTCATACATCATTTCATTTGTATACTGAAATTGTAATGGTTGTAGTAATGGAATATAAGGGCTTGTCATGGCACACGTTTGCTCGGTGATCCTCACCCGCTGTTCATTTGATATATATCATGAGCAGCAAAAAATCTCTTTACAAAAAGAGAGTATTCTTTTGATGGGCAAAAATATGGTGGAGAATTTTCCTTTTGATGAATCCCTCGTCCGCAGACTAGATATCGATGAAAGGGTCATTAGCCATTATTTGCACAATATCCGTCCTTCTGGTCGGTGTTTAGGGCTGCATAGTAAAAAACGGTTGTTAGTTAACCCAACACCACCGATGCCGCTGGTCACTGCGATATTTGATAGTTTTGCTCAAGAAGATATTGCGTCCAAAACATTAAGTAATATGCTTTACTTTTCCTGCCTTTCAATGTTTTCACGGAATAAAGAACTTATTCCCTTCCTTTTTAATAGCATTAGTACTGTTTCAGGTAAAGTTGAACGCATTATTGGCTTTGATATTGCCAGACGCTGGTATCTGCGTGATATCGCCGAAAAAATGTATACCAGTGAAAGCTTAATCAAGAAAAAATTGCAGGATGAAAAAACCTGCTTTAGCAAAATTTTATTGGCTTCACGAATGTCGATGGCCAGGCGACTACTCGAGTTACGACAAATCCCGTTGCCGATGATCGCAGAAAAATGTGGCTATAGCAGTACGTCGTACTTTATTAATACTTTCCGCCAGTATTATGGCATAACGCCACACCAGTTTGCACAACAGTCAACAGGGACCTTTTCCTGACTGGATTTCTCATTCGAAAGTCGGTCAGGATCTCCCTCACACTTCATGTGAAAATCTTTCCTCATTAACTCTGCCGGGCCATCGGCAAGTTTGCTTTCGCAGTTTGCAAAACAGTAAACGTATTTTCAGGAGGAAAAGACGCGGCATGTTCAGGATTATTAAGTTTGCAATTCATACGATTACGGGAATTCTGGTCAGTGTCGTGTTGTTTAAATTGATCACCAACGGTTGGAGCGGCTTCTACTTTCAATGCTGTTTACTGAGTCTGGTGTTCCTGGCAGTAAGCTGGTTGTTGAGTGGCGAGTGGTTAGCGGAAAAGAGTAAGGCTGAACCCTCACGTTCAACCTTACTCTCGTTTACGCGTTACGCTTTTTTAAAGCGGGCAAAGAGATGTTCCACCACAACGAAAAAGACCGGAACGAAGTAAATCGCCAGCACAGTTGCTGCAAACATCCCCCCCATAACACCTGTACCTACTGCGTTTTGCGCACCGGAACCTGCGCCATGACTGATAACCAGTGGCAGCACGCCGAGAATAAAGGCCAGAGAAGTCATCAGGATTGGGCGTAAGCGCATCCGTGCCGCTTCGATAATCGCTTCCATCGGTGACTTTCCTTCTTTTTGCATCATCTCAACCGCAAACTCGACAATCAGGATGGCGTTCTTGGCGGAAAGCCCAATGGTGGTCAGCAAACCAACCTGGAAGTAGACGTCATTGCTTAAACCACGCAGGTCTGTAGCCAGTAACGCGCCAATTACCCCAAGCGGTACGACCAGCATTACCGAGAACGGAATCGACCAGCTTTCATAAAGTGCGGCGAGGGCAAGGAACACCACGACCAGCGAGATGGCATATAGTGCCGGTGCCTGGTTGGAAGATAACGCTTCCTGATATGACAGCCCTGTCCATGAGTAGCCAACGCCAGCCGGAAGTTTTGCGACCAGATCCGCCATAAATTTCATTGCGTCACCAGTACTTTTTCCTGCCGCCGCTTCACCTAAAATCTCCATTGATGGAATACCGTTGTAGCGTTCCAGACGTGGTGAGCCGTAGGTCCATTCTGTTGAAGAATAAGCAGAAAGCGGCGCCATCGTGCCGGAGGCGTTGCGTACATACCATTGGTTGATGTTGTCCGGTAGCATACGGAACGGCGTTCCGGCCTGGACATACACTTTTTTCACCCGTCCCTGGTTGAGGAAGTCGTTGACGTAGCTACTGCCGAAGGCGGTAGAGAGGGTCTGGTTGATATCAGACAGCTCCACGCCCATCGCTTCGGCTTTTGCGGCGTTGACGTTCACTTTGAACATTGGCGTATCTTCCAGGCCGTTCGGGCGAACCGCGGTTACCTGGTCAGGCGATTGTGCTGCCAGTGACAGCAATTCGTTTCTCGCCTGGGTCAACTTTTCATGCCCCAGGTTGCCGTTGTCCAGCAGTTCCATATCAAAACCTGACGCTGTCCCCAGTTCTGCTACCGCCGGTAAGTTGAACGGGAAAATGACTGCTTTATTGATGCGGCCCAGAGCCGCCATCGCCCGCTGAATGATTGCGGTCACCGAGTTTTCCTCGCCGACGCGTTCAGACCACGGCTTCAGGCTGATAAACGCCAGGCCGTTGTTTTGCCCCTGGCCGCTAAAACCGAAGCCACCAACGGTGAACACTGACTGGACATTATTTTTCTCTTTTGTCAGATAGTAATCAGTTACCTGTTGCAGCACTTTCGTGGTGTTAACCATTGTGGAACCTGACGGTAACTGCGCGGTGGTCATAAAGACCCCCTGATCCTCTTCTGGTAAGAAAGAAGTCGGCGTACGCAGGAACAGCACCGCCATCCCGGCACAAATCAGCAGGTAAACCACCATATAGCGGCCCGTGCAGCGCAGAAGCGAGCGGGTGCTGTCGGTATAGTGCTGGGTCGATTTTTCAAACAGATGGTTAAAACGAGCAAATAAAGCATTCGGTTTGTGACCGCCTTCCGGCGCGGCTTTCAGAATGGTGGCGCAAAGGGCAGGGGTCAGACTCATTGCCACAAACACCGAAAGCAACATGGATGAGATCAGCGTGATGGAGAACTGGCGGTAAATCTCGCCCGTAGCGCCACTCATAAAGGCCATCGGCATAAACACCGCAGACAGAACAACGGCAATCCCGACCAGCGCGCGTTGGATTTGCCCCATCGATTTATGCGTCGCTTCTTGCGGCGGCAGTTTATCTTCCGCTATCACACGTTCGACGTTTTCTACCACCACGATGGCATCATCAACCAGCAACCCTATTGCCAGCACCATCCCGAACATCGTGAGAGTGTTGATGGTAAAACCGACCGCCGACAAAATCGCAAATGTGCCGAGAATAACCACCGGAACGGCGATAGTCGGGATAATCGTAGCGCGAATGTTTTGTAAAAACAGGTACATGACCAGGAAGACGAGGATGATCGCCTCAACCAGCGTTTTGAAAACTTCCTGAATTGAAATTTGGATAAACGGTGTAGTGTCGTAAGGATAAACCGTCTTCAGGCTGGCGGGGAAGTACGCTGATAAGCGGTTGAGCTCTGCTTTTACCGCCCGCGAGGTATCCAGCGCATTTGCCCCGGTCGCCAGTTTGATGGCGATACCGGCGGCAGGTTTGCCGTTATAGCGCGCCACGGTGGAATAATCTTCTGCCCCCAGCTCGACGCGAGCGACGTCGCGCAGCAATACTTGCGAACCATCTTGCTGAACTTTCAGCAGGATTTTGCCAAATTCTTCCGGCGTTTGTAGGCGCGTCTGCACAATGATTGAGGCGTTCAGTTGCTGGTCTGCCGCCTGTGGCATCCCCCCCAGTTGACCGCCGGAAATCTGGTTGTTCTGTACCTTGATTTGGGAAATAACATCAGAAGGAACGAGATTGTATTTATTGAGTTTTTGCGGGTCCAGCCAGATACGCATGGCGTACTCTGAACCAAAGAGCTGTACGCTACCGACACCTGCGGTACGGCTGAGTGGGTCTTTAATATTAGAAGCCACATAGTCCGCGATGTCGTACTGGTTGAGGCTGCCGTTATCAGAGATAAACGCCGCTACCATCAGGATGTTGCTGCTCGACTTATTAACGCTAATCCCTTGTTGCTGCACCGCTTCTGGTAATGAAGGCATCGCGAGTTGCAGTTTATTTTGTACCTGAACCTGCGCGATATCGGGCGATGTTCCCGTTTCAAAGGTCAGGGTGATGGAGGCATTACCTGCCGCATCGCTGGTTGATGACATATACATCAAGCCATCCAGCCCATTCATATTTTGCTCAATCACCTGAGTGACCGAGTCTTCTACCGTTTGCGCATCGGCACCTGGATAGGTTGCGCTGATGGTAATTGTTGGCGGCGCGATTTGTGGATATTGCGCAACGGGTAGGTTCATGATCGCCAGTCCGCCCGCGAGCATCATAATAATGGCAAGTACCCAGGCAAAAACTGGGCGATCAATAAAATAGTTAGCCATGAAAGTCCCCTTAAGCCTGCAACGTTATTGTTTCGATTCGGTGCTGGCGTTTTCCTGGCTGGAGGAAATTGCGCGTGCCTTGATACCCGGACGAATGCGTTGCAAACCGGAAACGATCACCCGATCGCCAGCCTGCAAACCAGAGGTAACAACCCACTGATTTCCGATAGCTTTGGTAGCGTCAATTTCGCGTAACTGCACGACATCGTCTTTATCCAGAATGAGCGCCGTCGCTTTGCCCTGGGAGTTGTGGGTGACGCCTTCTTGCGGTACTAACAACACATTCTGGCGGCTACCTTCATCCACTAAAGCCGTAACGTACATACCAGGCAGCAAGTCGCCATTCGGGTTGGGGAAAATTGCACGCAACGTGACGGAACCTGTGGTTTCATCTACCGTCGGGTCAGAAAATTTCAGCGTGCCGGTCTGGCTGTAACGTTTGCCATTTTCCAGGTTAAGCTGTACTGGCGTACTGCCCTGAACCTGTTTGATTTGCCCACTGGCGACTTCCTCTTTCATGCGCAAAAAATCCTGCACTGACTGGGTGAGATCGACATAAATCGGGTCCAGACGCTGCACGGTTACCAGAGAGTCTCCCTGATTAGCGGTGACTAATGCGCCGACGGTCACCGACGATTTCCCGCTGACGCCAGTAATAGGCGAGGTGACATTAGCGTATTGCAGATTGATGGTCGCCTGCTCAACGGCAGCTTTGGCGACGGTGACATTCGCTTCAGCTTCATTGAGTTGAGTTCGCGCCGTGTCATAGTCCTGGCGGCTGACGTAGTTGGTTTTCAGCAACGATGCCTGGCGGTTAAAGGTAATGCGGGCATTGCTGGCGGTGGAGAGAGCTTTAGCCAGCGAACCTTTGGCAGAGTTTAATTCTGCTTGTAACGGAGCAGGGTCAATCTGATACAACGAATCGCCCTGGTTAACTTTATCGCCTTCGATAAAATTGCGTTTAATGATGATGCCGCCCACCTGCGGGCGAATCTCAGCAACTTCATAAGGAACAGTTCTGCCGGGCAGTTCACTCATGACATTGATTGAGCCGGGGGAGAGCGTCACCACGCCCACTTCTGGCGTCATGGAAGCTGCATTTTGCGCTGATTTGTCATCGCAGGCGGTGAGTATTACGCCGCAGAATAACAACGGTATTAACAGTATTCTTTTTCTGTTCATTTTAGTCCCTGAAAACTCGTGAGAAATAACGGTTCTTTGAATTGCGTGCGGGGAGAGGTATGAGGGATTTACAGACCAGCGACATAGTGCAGGTCATGGGGATGTATGCCTGTGATGGTGCGAGCAGGTCGAGTGACCAATGTGGCGATTTAGATGGCAAAAAAAATGTTGCCGTTCTGCCGACAGTCTCTGTCTGCATCCGGGCAACGAAGGTTTCTACTGGTGGATACATAAACCAGGGGAATAAGTTCGTTTTCGCTTCTCCTTTGGTTATCACCGGGAGTAATGGAGTCAGCATTTGCATCCCTCGTCATGCCAGCCGTCAATTTCAGGCACTTATTGCCGGGCCACATCAACTCCTTCTTAAAAATAAGAAGAGATCCCCAGAGTCACGATGTCGCTCATACGTCTAAGTTTCAGCTTGTACATAATATTGAATTTCTGGATCTTTAATGTCTGCTGCGAAATTTTCAGCGTTGACGTGATATTACTTTCATTTTTATTTTTCAGGATTAATTGCATAATTTTGAATTGATTATGCGAGAAACATAATTGAGAATTCTTATGGGGTAAGTGTTTTCCATAAGTAATATCAATCAGATTTTTAATGCTTTCTTTACGGCTGATAAAAAAGATAGGCGACTGACTTTTAAGTTTACTGATGTGGTAAGGTGCCAGAACAATGATTCTTTCGGCATCTAATTTCTCAAGAAACTTAATCGCTTCTTCATCAAGGATATGATTATGATAGGTATCAATGATCACCTTGAATGGTTTGTTGCCTATGCTTTTGATCTCTGACAGGGAATTGATTTTTATCATTTCGTGATTATCTTTCAACTGCAAAAAGCCCTGTAAAAGAAAAGAATCCTTCGTCATGAGAAAAATCATAACTTGCTCCTTAGCCGTTATTGTTTCGAACATGTCATCCTTTTCATTATTTACATCCATGTCCGAATTCGTTGTTCAATATAGTAAACGCCTATAAGAACGTTGCCCTTCGTGAACTAATACGTCTATTAACACTAATCAAAACTTGAAAATTATCCATCACACACTCCATATATTGATCCTAGGTAACATTCCTGGTTGTTATAAATTTGTTGGTGCTAACATGAAATTAACATCTTCCATTTTTTTACCAAGAATAAGTTATCAATTTAAAGTTTGTGATTTCTAAATAATAAAACTAGAATAAAAAAGTAATCCGATTTAAATATCGAGTCTCCTTGTTTCTACTTAAGCTGGCAATTGGATTGCCAGCTTTCTTTTTAAATTTCTTAGAAAATTAACATTAACTACATTAATTCCCCGCTCGTTGAGTCAATGCTTGCTGAATCTTGATTTCATTTTCCCACAGCACTTTTAAACATTAAACCTGACTACAGAAAATATCAGCCATGATAATGTTTGAAATGGCTAATTTGCTGTGGAATAAACAAAAACACAAAGGTTTCAGAGAGTTGTTTAATGAATCGCACGATAATTATTTCAAAGATGGTTTATGTTTTGCCATGGTGGCTATATGAAGCTGGAGTGTTATATGCCTCATAGTCACTATGAGTGATTATGAGGCAGTGTGGAAAATACTGTGCCGACGGTCTGGTACTGATTATTTTTTAACGAATAAACTAGCGAAGCTAAACAAGCTGGCAGCGCTGAATATTAGTTCTATCCCCACCAGTGTAGAAACTAGTGTTACAGAAACCATTGGCGTTGCACCCAGGAATAACCATGCGATGACAATATCCAGGATACCAATGACTAGCTGTAGCCAGCTGCCTTTCATTGAACGCTGGCGATACCAACTCATCAAGCGAATAACCCCAGCGACACAGAACAAGCCAGCGATAAACGCTGCAATAGCAAATATTCCCAGTTCCGGTGCGCGGATGAAGAAATAGCCGATCAATAAATAGGCGACAGCGACAAGGAAACCGGATAATACAGGCCAGAAATTATGACTCCGGTTGCTGAATAAACCGACAATAAGCGCAATGCCTGAGCAGATTAATAATGCACCAACGACCGTGCTAAGGATATCGCCAGAGACAAACGGAAAGCTTATACACAGCAAACCGACAATAAACAGTAGCACAGCAATAAACTGGATTGCTCTCCGATGCTTCTTAAGCATATCCAGATCAAATTTCAAAATTGTTGCCTTATCTATATACAACATAGAACCACCCTATAAATTTAAGAAGAAAAACCCCTACTATCAATCTATGCCAAAAATGCATCCAGGAATGCATGTGATTTAATAAAAATTTCCTAATTAATGCGTCTGATACCTATGTAACATGTTGTATTTAAATAAAAATATCTGATTTTGATATTTTATCTCAACATGACATTCCCCAAAAACCAGGTTATAACCTCAATGTCGAAATTGATGCGTGACGGCTCTTTCACTTTATAGTTGAGGACATTGCGATGAAAAAAGTATTAGGTGTAATTCTTGGTGGTCTGCTTCTCCTGCCTGTTGTGAGCAATGCAGCGGATGCACAAAAAGCAGCTGACAATAAAAAACCTGTCAACACCTGGACCTGTGAAGATTTCCTGGCTGTGGACGAATCCTTCCAGCCGACTGCAGTCGGTTTTGCTGAAGCACTGAATAACAAAGATAAACCAGAAGATGCGGTTTTAGATGTTCAGGGTATTGCAACCGTAACCCCGGCTATCGTTCAGGCTTGTACTCAGGATAAAAAAGCCAGCTTTAAAGATAAAGTTAAAGGCGAATGGGACAAAATTAAGAAAGATATGTAATTACGGGAATGCGTTACATCGTATTTCCTTAAATATTGAACAGGCCGGAATATATTGCTTTTAAAGCAGGTAATCCTCCTGTTTATATATAAATTATTTATTGAATGGGTTGTAAAATGAATATTGCATCTCTACGTAAAGCCATTGTTTTCGTTGGCGCTGTAGCGGCACTATCACTGGTTAATGCGCAATCTGCACTGGCTGCCAATGAATCGGCTAAAGATATGACTTGTCAGGAATTTATTGACCTGAATCCGAAAGCGATGACACCTGTTGCATGGTGGATGCTGCATGAAGAAACGGTTTATAAAGGTGGCGATACTGTAACCTTAAATGAAACTGACCTGACTCAGATCCCTAAAGTGATTGAATACTGTAAGAAAAATCCGCAGAAAAATTTGTATACCTTTAAAGATAAATTGGCAAATGTCCTGCCAAATTAACAGGAATAAAGCAAAAAGGAGTAGCAAGTTGAGCCATCTTGCTGCTCCTTTTTGCATTTTTATATGACTGCAGAATTTATTATTCGTCTCATCCTGGCCGCTATTGCCTGTGGTGCTATTGGCATGGAAAGGCAAATGCGCGGCAAAGGGGCTGGGCTTCGTACACATGTCTTAATCGGTATGGGTAGCGCCCTGTTTATGATTGTGTCGAAATATGGGTTTGCTGACGTACTGGCGCTGGATCATGTCGGACTGGACCCCAGCCGTATCGCCGCTCAGGTTGTCACTGGCGTCGGTTTTATCGGTGCGGGTAACATCCTCGTTCGTAATCAAAATATTGTCGGCCTCACCACTGCAGCGGATATCTGGGTAACGGCAGCCATCGGCATGGTGATTGGCAGTGGTATGTATGAACTGGGTATCTATGGTTCAATAATGGCTTTGCTGGTGCTGGAAGTTTTTCATCAATTAACCTACCGCTTGATGAATAAAAATTACCATTTACAGCTTACGTTGGTGAACGGTCATACGGTGTCGATGCTCGATTGGTTTAAGCAGCAAAAAATCAAAGCTGACTTAGTCTCATTACAAGAAAATGAAGATCATGAAGTAGTTGCTATTGATATTCAGCTTCGGGCTATGACATCAATTGAAAATCTATTGCGGTTATTGAAGGGAATGGCAGGCGTGATAGGTGTCTCGATAAGTTAATGTGTGCGGCAGGGAAGCCTGGTTTGCCGTACCGCTCACAACTCAGACCAGATAATCAATATGTTGATGGCGCACCAGTTCATTGATCCGCTTAAGGTTGAGGATCATCATGATATTGTGCTTATGACAGTAAAACGTTTTTAATGATATTTTTAGTTGTTCCAGAATATCTTCCGTCGTCATTTGATTGGCAATGCAGGTAAGAACCTGATGCTGTTTGCATGAGAGTGAAACATCAGCTTCTGGCGCAGAGCAGTAACTGCCATTGATGAGCGCGATAAAGTCGATGATCGTGATGGCCCGCTGAACAAACGTCACCGGTATTTTCCCCAGACAACGTTTTATATTAAACGGTGAGAAAATGATTACATGAATGGGATTCAATCGTTTAATTTTATTGAGCAATGTTGAATGAAATACATTATTCATTAATGTATCAATAATGACTAAGGAATTTTGGTGCAACGTTAAGTCGATTTCTTCTTCGGTCTGTATATGGACGACATTACCTTTATTCAGGATGCTTTTCATCGCGGTGAAGAACATCATATCCCTGGTAATTATAAGAAACATAACCGACTCCTGTTGCGGACATTAACTTTATAATCAGGCTGCCAAAAGTAATTAACAGGACAGTGCTTATAATTATACTAATGAGCTTGCTGTGCATTAATTGGATGTGTTCGAAGATGCAGATACTTCATCAATATCCGCATCTTCAAGTAATGTTATTTGACCAGTTCTGGCGTTACCTGGCTAACCGCATCGGTATAGTAAGGTGTGCCGCCCCAGCCGGGTTCTGGCCAGAATGCGCCGTAGCCGTAATCCCACAGGTTGTAGGTGGTGTTCACTACTTCTCGTAAATGCCACACCTGAATTCCCTGCATATTCACTTCAACGAAGTTATATGGGACTTTATTGATAAAGCCAGGTTGTTCGCCCTGAATGGTTCCGAGGATGGTGACATAGTGGTTACGGTAGTTTACTGGGTCGAGGAAACCACTTTGTCTGGCAAGAAGCCGGCCCTGATAATTTGCTTCAATCTCCGGTTTTGCATAGCTATCCAGCGGTAATACTGCGATTTCTAACAGTGTATCTGTTTTACCATTAATGACGTTAAGCACTTTACCGCCAAAACGAGCCTGCTGACCAACGTATAAATTGGGTTGGTTATGTACAGCAACAAAACTTTTCTGAATATCAGGCTGGTTGTTACCTTTGATATTTTGTGGAATAGAACTACACGCGGCAAGCAATAATGCAAGGCTGACGATGAGAGCACCTTTTGACTTGTTCATGTTACTATCCTTATCAACAAATGTTAAAACCATAATAGATATTTATTTATGGTTTTCATCTGATTCTTAAGTGATATGCCTGATAGTAGTGAAAAACTGTCTGATATTTATATGGCTTGCGTTTAGTTCAATGCGGGAAATATTGGGGGTGATATTATTATATGTGGTATGGAACATAATCTATTTATTTTAAAATCACAAAAATCATATTATTCATTTGATGACTATAGAGTGTTAATCTTCAACGCGATGATAACACATTCAGATGAAATTTTGTATGCTTTTTCACCACTTAGAATATCGATTTTCAATCTATGTTTAGTGTCTTTTACATCAGACCATGGATGCATGTTTAAATTATTTGAAATCGTGCTGTATTAGTTATTAAAGTCTCTTCTTTAAAAATGAGCAAAACAGTTAGAAAGATATATTGCTTCTCTGACAAGAAGTCAGAGAAGCACGATTGTCCTTTTCTTGTTGATGGGACTATCAATTTTTTAGTCAATTCGTTAATTAAGATTATTGTGATTTTTAATTGATGTTGAATCCATGATTTTCTACTTAGATTGATTAGGAACTAACAATTCTATCTATAACATTATATTAGACTTTTTTAAAACAGCACTTGAGTCAAATAACCCATCAAGATAGCCATACTTAAAATAACCGTCAAAAATGCGATTATCATCGGCATTCTGAACATTGATTTAAGCAATATTACTTCTGTCAGGCTTGCTCCGGCACTACCGATAATCAGGGCCATTAATGCTCCCAGACCCATTCCTTTCGTCATCAGAACGGATGCAAGCGGTATCACTGCCTCAGCCCTGATATACAGCGGAATACCGACAATTGCACTTAGCGGAATGGCGAAGGGATTATCTGCTCCTGCATGAGTGGCAATCCATTCTGAAGGGATAAAACCATAAATAAAAGCGCCTATTAAAACGCCTAACAAAAGATAGGGCAGTACGTCTTTAAACTGCTGCAATGCATCATTCATAGCTAATTTTATGGGATTAATACTTACCTCAGCTTCGGCACTGCAACAGTTTACTGTGGATTTCTCAATGGGGTTAGCAGGGCAGCACCCTGATACGTACTGCTCGTTTCGTATTGTCTGTATGTTAATGATGGGGTTTGCGGCTGAACTACAGCAACTCACTTTGAGCGGCGTATATGTTGTCTCTGGCGCAGTTGTTGTCGAAGCTTTGGACGGAGTACAACAACTTGCTGATGAGCTTTTATTGGCAATGATATGGCGTTCAAATCCCAGAGAATCCAGGACAATACTGGCGAGGACTGAGACACCGGCAGCGATAATTGCGTACAACAATGTGACTTTCCAGCCAAAGGTCACCCACATTAGCCCGACGATAATGGGATTAAGTAGCGGTGAGACAAATAAAAAAGTGAGGGTCGGACCAAACCCGGCTTTTGCCGATAACAATCCACGTAACATAGGTATTGTCGAGCAACTACAGAAAGGGGTAACGGCCCCTAATAGAGCTGCCAGAAGGTAGCCTTTCCCTTTTCTTGCCCCCATCATCTGCTGGATTTTATGGTCAGGCACCTTTTGTCTTATCAGACTGACACCGGCACTAATCACTATAAACAGTAAAGAAAGCTCGACGGCGAGAAACACAAACATCTCTGCGGCATCTTGCAGCATCGCAAGCCAACTACTCATATGTAACCTCATTGGATAAATCTATATTTCCAGAATAATCGAAATAAAATTCAGATCAAGATATTTCTGGTATTATCGAAATGTCAACCAGACAGAGGGGGTCACATGCAGTTGGAAGAAGTTGCTAAAGCGCTGAAAGAGCTAGGTCACCCGACCCGTTTGTTCATATTTAAACATCTTGTCAAAGCCGGGGAACAAGGTTTACCTGTCGGTGATTTGCAAAAGCAGCTTGGGATCCCGGGCTCGACACTCAGCCACCACATTTCCGCACTGGTATCCGTAGGGCTGGTTAAGCAAAACCGTGAGAGCCGGACGCTGATGTGTGTTTCGCAATACGCAATGCTGGAAGCGATAATTGAATTCTTACGCGAGGAGTGCTGTGTAAACAGCAAAACAGATGGCGAAGGAGCCGCGGAGAACAAATAAGGGGGCATATCCCCCTTTAGTCATTTCAGGCGTTTACCCGCCTCATCAACCACTTTCTCGCCGTCTTCCTTGGTGAATGCGCTTTTTTGCGCATCTGGCAGAATTTCCAGCACGACTTCTGAAGGGCGGCACAATCGCGTACCCAGAGGCGTCACAACAATCGGGCGGTTAATGAGGATGGGATGTTGCAGCATAAAGTCGATTAACTGAGCGTCAGTTAAATCATCTTCTTCAAGGTTTAGCGCTTCATAAGGTTCAACGTTCTTACGTAGCAGCGCACGAACGGAAATCCCCATATCGGCAATGAGTTTTACCAGCTCATCACGCGTCGGTGGTGTTTCCAGATAATGGATAATGGTCGGTTCTGTACCACTGTTACGGATCATCTCCAGCGTGTTACGCGACGTGCCGCAGGCCGGGTTGTGATAAATGGTAATGTTGCTCATTTCAGTATCTCATTGCAAAGTGAAAGAGAGGCGTAGCGCCAGCGCGGCCAGCGTTACAAACAGCACAGGCAGGGTCATGATAATCCCTGTACGGAAGTAATATCCCCAGCTGATTGTCATATTCTTCTGCGAAAGTACATGCAGCCAGAGCAGCGTCGCCAGGCTACCAATCGGTGTAATTTTTGGCCCCAAATCGCAGCCAATCACGTTGGCGTAAATCATCGCTTCTTTGATAACGCCAGATGCCGTGCTGCCATCAATGGACAATGCGCCAACCAGTACCGTTGGCATATTGTTCATAATAGAAGAGAGGAAAGCGGTGAGGAATCCAGTACCGAGCGTCGCGGCCCACAGGCCGTGATTCGCCAGCACGTTGAGTACGCCAGAAAGAGATTCCGTAAGTCCGGCATTGCGCAGGCCATAAACCACCAGATACATGCCGAGCGAGAAGATGACAATCTGCCAGGGCGCACCGCGTAGCACCTTACCCGTATTAATCGCATGACCGCGTTTAGCGACCACAAACAAAATCAGCGCACCTACCGCTGCAATGGCGCTCACCGGAATACCGAGTGGTTCAAGGACGAAAAATCCTACCAGCAGAAGCAGTAAAACAACCCAGCCAGTTTTGAAGGTAGCGGGATCTTTAATCGCTTCTGCGGGAGATTTCAGCCGCGCCATATCGTAGTTTTGCGGAATGTCTTTGCGAAAATAGAGATGTAACATCACCAGAGTGGCAACAATCGCGGCGATATCAACAGGCACCATCACCGAGGCATATTCGCGAAAACCGAGGCCAAAGAAATCTGCCGAAACGATATTCACCAGGTTGGAGACAATAAGTGGCAGGCTGGCGGTATCGGCAATGAATCCGGCAGCCATCACGAACGCAAGCGTAGTGCCTTTACTGAACCCTAAAGCCAGCAGCATGGCGATGACAATCGGCGTCAAAATAAGCGCCGCACCATCATTGGCAAACAGGGCGGCAACGGCGGCACCGAGCAGGACAATCCAGGTAAACAGCAAGCGACCGCGTCCATTGCCCCAGCGTGAAACGTGCAGCGCCGCCCATTCAAAAAAGCCGGACTCATCCAGCAGCAGACTAATAATAATAACGGCAATAAATGCGGCAGTTGCGTTCCAGACAATATTCCATACCACTGGAATATCGTGTGGATGGACCACTCCCGTAACTAACGCCAGTACTGCGCCTAATGTCGCACTCCAGCCGATGCCTAAACCTTTCGGTTGCCAGATAACCAATACGATGGTCAGGACAAATATAGCGCCTGCCAGTAACATAATGCCTCCCTGATAAAACACATTCGATAATCCATATGTCTTTAGATAAATTTTTTAACTGCAAATGTTCTTACTGTCTGCGGAACAATTTTGTCGGGCCAGATTACGGACAATAGCCTGAACTTTTTCCTGTTCACATCGCCAGGCCTGCTCAATAATTTTCGCCGCCCAGGAAGGAATATGCGGTGATAAGCGGTAATGAACCCACTTACCTTGCTTGCGATCCAGCAATAACCCGCTTTCACGCAGCAATGCCAGGTGGCGTGAGATCTTGGGCTGCGACTGATTCAGGGCTGTACAGAGATCACAGACGCATAACTCACCCATCTCACTGAGCAGTAAAACGATGCCCAGACGCGTTTCATCGGCAAGAATTTTGAAGAGTTGGATGGGTAGCAGAAATGACATATTGCGCTCCTGATTGTTGCAGGTAGTGTCTATCTTTGAAGCGGATAAGTCAAAAACATATATGGTTTAACGAATGCGTAGGTACAGAGGATGGTAATAGGTGTGAATTTTGAGTTGGGTATTCATTTGAAAAAATGACCCGAATCAGGACGTAAAAAAACCGACTTTGCGTCGGTTTTTTACTTTCCAGCCCCGAGTTGGTGGCTCTGGCCGGAGTGAGAATGCCATCATCTAACAGCTCAATACTATTAGCCAGTGGCTAACATTGCAAGCGTTAGCGATTTCTTCAGCTGGCGGAGGGGGCTCTTCGGTATATATCGCAGTGAAAGACGATTTATATACTTTCACCGGGTCATCGCCGTATTAAGCCTTGTCCGAATCAGGACGTAAAAAAACCGACTTGTCGTCGGTTTTTTACTTTTCAGCCCTGAGTTGGTAGCTCTGGCTGGAGTGAGATAGCCATCATCTAACGCATCAATGCTAATACCATACTGAAACTATTGCAAGGACGTGCTGGTTTTATCACCTACACGTACTGTATGATTATCCAGTTAGCTCTGAGGCATTTTCACTCTGGCAATGCGCATAAACGCTTTCAAAGTCCTGGTCAGAAGTACGGGTGGTGCCGTTAACTGATGCTCTGGCCGGAGTGAGATAGTCGTCATCTAACAATGGGACATGCGCCGTGACAGGCAATGGATGAGTAAGCGGATGCATTCTCACTCCATCGCATGGAGAAAACGGGTGATTGATAAAGCAATCATCGTTCTTGGGGCGTTAATTGCGCTGCTGGAACTGATCCGCTTCCTGCTTCAGCTTTTGAACTGATAGCGGAAACGTAGCTAAGGGCTAAGAGCACACTACTCTTAGCCCTTTAACATTTAACGCATGGTAACGAACTCTTCTGCCGCCGTTGGGTGAATGGCGACGGTATTGTCGAAGTCTTTCTTGGTTGCGCCCATCTTCAGCGCCACCGCGAAGCCCTGCAACATTTCATCCATACCAAAACCAATGCCGTGAATACCGACAATCTTCTCTTCCGCTCCAACGCATACCAGTTTCATGCGGCACGGTTGGCGGTGTGTGGTGACGGCGGTATACATCGCGGTGAAAGAGGATTTATACACTTTCACCTGGTCGTCGCCGTACTGCTCGCGCGCCTGCGGTTCCGTTAAACCAACAGTACCAATCGGCGGATGGCTGAAGACCACGGTCGGAATGTTGCTGTAATCCAGATGCTCATCCGGCTTGTTATTAAACAGGCGTTCAGAGAGACGACGACCCGCTGCAACTGCGACTGGCGTTAGTTCCACTGCCCCCGTGTTATCGCCCACCGCGTAAATACCTTCAACGTTGGTATTTTGATATTTATCGACGACGATATAGCCTTTTTCGTTGGTTTTCACGCCAGCTGCTTCGAGGTTGATGTTGTCATTGGCAGGCTCACGACCAATCGCCCAAATCAGGCAATCCACCGTTTCACTGCGACCATCTTCCAGCTCCAGCGTCAGGCTGCCATCGGCATTTTTTACTACCGCTTTCGGAATTGCGTTGGTATGCAACTGCGGGCCTTCGGCGTTCATCACTTCGACCAGTGTTTCAGTGATCATCGGGTCGAAGCTGCGCAGCGGCGCGTGTTTACGCACAAACAGATGCGTCTTCGCGCCGAGGCCGTTAATCACGCCCGCCAGTTCAACGGCGATGTAACCCGCACCAACAACCGCCACGCGCTCTGGCAACGCTGGGAGAGCGAAGAAACCATCGGAATCAATGCCGTATTCCACGCCCGGAATATCCGGGTGGCTCGGACGACCGCCGGTGGCGATCAGAATATGGTCGGCCGTGATAGTTTCACCGTTAACTTCCAGCGTTTTGGCATCAACGAAGCGGGCAAAGCCCTTGATTACATCAACGTTATTTTTACCGAGTACGTTTTCATAGGAGGTATGAATACGGTCGATATAGGCGGTACGGCTGGCGATCAACGTTTCCCAGTTGAATTTGTTGATGGTGGTATCAAAGCCATAATCCGGGCCGTACATGTGGATCGCTTCACGGATTTGCGCCGCGTGCCACATCACTTTTTTAGGTACGCAGCCGACGTTCACGCAGGTGCCGCCCAGCTCTTTGGCTTCAATCAGCGCGCATTTCTGGCCGTACATAGCCGCGCGGTTGATGGAGGCGATACCGCCGCTGCCGCCGCCGATGGCGATGTAATCATAGTGTTTAGTCATGACATATTGTCCTTATCGTTGATTACCGCGATTGTAGCGCGAGATGTAATAGGTGCCAGCGATGGCTGCAATTACTCTGGCACGATCCAGCTTACGGTGGCATGCCCGGTGCCTGCCGGAACCAGTTTGCTGTGCAGCCACGGCAGCACGTTATTCATCTGTTGTTCCAGCTTCCACGGCGGGTTAATCACAATCATGCCGGAAGCGGTCATGCCACGGCGATCGCTGTCTGGCAGTACCGCCAGTTCAATTTGCAGAATTTTGCGAATACCCGTCGCTTCCAGGTCGTGGATCATGCGCTTAATTTGCTGACGCAGCACCACCGGATACCATAATGCGTAAGTGCCAGTGGCGAAACGTTTGTAGCCTTCTGCTATCCCGCTGACCACCGCCTGATAATCTGTTTTCATTTCATACGGCGGGTCGATAAGGATTAAACCACGGCGGGAAACTGGCGGCAGTTTGGCCTTAAGCTGCTGGAAACCGTCGGCTTTTTCTACGCGCGCACGGCCATCTTTCTGAAATTCAGAACGTAGCAACGGGTAATCGCTCGGGTGTAGCTCGGTCAGTTGCAGGCTATCTTGTTCACGCAGTAACTGACGGGCAATCAACGGCGAGCCAGGGTAGTAACGCAACTGTCCGCTACGGTTGAAGTGTTTTACCACATTGATATATGGCTCCAGTTCTGCGGGCAAATCGTCCTGCTGCCAGATACGGGCGATACCTTCGAGATATTCGCCAGTGCGCTCGGCGTGTTCGCTGCTTAACTGATAACGCCCGGCACCCGCGTGGGTATCGAGATAGAGAAACGGTTTATCCTTCTCTTTCAGCGACTCGATGATCAGGCTCTGAACGGTATGTTTAAGGACGTCGGCGTGGTTGCCAGCGTGAAAGCTGTGGCGATAACTGAGCATGGGTAAAGGTGTTCCGGTAAGTAAAAATCGGCCCGTATTCGGGGCGCACAAAAGCATATCAGGACAGTATACCGAAAAGAGGCTGTCGCCGCGAAAGCGTAACGTTTCTCATTGAAATTCACTACACTTAACCCCATGCTACAAACATTATGTAAAGCGCCTGTTGAGCGCTTCCTTAACCTCTTTAACCAGGACTGCGCTAATGACGAATCCGTTACTGACTCCCTTTGAACTCCCGCCTTTTTCTAAAATCCTCCCGGAACATGTGGTTCCTGCCGTTACTAAGGCGCTGAATGACTGCCGCGAAAATGTGGAGCGCGTAGTCGCACAGGGTGCACCGTACACCTGGGAAAATCTCTGCCAGCCGCTGGCAGAAGTGGACGATGTGCTGGGGCGAATTTTCTCCCCGGTCAGCCACCTGAACTCGGTGAAAAATAGCCCGGAGCTGCGCGAAGCGTACGAACAAACCCTGCCGCTGTTGTCAGAATACAGCACCTGGGTAGGGCAACACGAAGGGCTGTACAAAGCATACCGCGATCTGCGTGATGGTGATTACTACGCCACGCTGAACACGGCGCAGAAGAAAGCGGTTGATAACGCACTGCGTGATTTTGAACTGTCTGGCATTGGTCTGCCGAAAGAGAAACAGCAGCGCTACGGCGAAATTGCTACTCGTCTTTCCGAGCTGGGCAACCAGTACAGCAACAACGTCCTTGATGCGACGATGGGCTGGACCAAACTTGTTACCGACGAAGCGGAACTGGCGGGGATGCCAGAAAGCGCACTGGCTGCGGCAAAAGCCCAGGCCGAAGCGAAAGAACTGGAAGGCTATCTGCTGACGCTGGATATCCCAAGCTACCTGCCGGTGATGACCTACTGCGATAACCAGGCTCTACGTGAAGAGATGTACCGTGCTTACAGCACTCGCGCTTCAGATCAAGGTCCGAATGCCGGTAAGTGGGATAACAGCAAGGTGATGGAAGAGATCCTCACCTTGCGTCACGAATTGGCGCAACTGCTGGGCTTTGAAAACTACGCGTTTAAATCACTCGCCACCAAAATGGCGGAGAACCCGCAGCAGGTACTTGATTTCTTAACCGATCTGGCCAAACGTGCGCGTCCGCAAGGCGAAAAAGAGCTGGCACAGCTGCGCGCCTTCGCCAAAGCCGAATTTGGCGTCGATGAGCTGCAGCCGTGGGATATCGCGTACTACAGCGAAAAACAGAAACAGCATCTCTACAGCATCAGCGACGAACAACTGCGTCCGTACTTCCCGGAAAACAAAGCGGTTAACGGCCTGTTTGAAGTGGTGAAACGTATTTACGGCATCACCGCCAAAGAACGTAAAGATGTCGATGTCTGGCATCCGGATGTCCGTTTCTTCGAACTTTATGACGAAAACAACGAACTGCGCGGCAGCTTCTACCTCGACCTGTACGCCCGTGAGAACAAGCGCGGCGGGGCGTGGATGGATGACTGCGTAGGTCAGATGCGCAAAGCCGACGGTTCGCTGCAAAAACCGGTTGCGTATCTGACCTGTAACTTCAACCGCCCGGTGAATGGTAAACCGGCGCTGTTTACCCACGACGAAGTGATCACTCTGTTCCATGAGTTCGGTCACGGCCTGCACCATATGCTGACCCGCATTGAAACCGCTGGTGTATCTGGTATCAGCGGGGTGCCGTGGGATGCGGTCGAACTGCCGAGCCAGTTTATGGAAAACTGGTGCTGGGAGCCGGAGGCGCTGGCGTTTATCTCTGGTCACTACGAAACCGGTGAACCGCTGCCGAAAGAGCTGCTGGATAAAATGCTGGCGGCGAAAAACTACCAGGCGGCGCTGTTTATTCTGCGTCAGCTGGAGTTCGGTCTGTTCGATTTCCGCCTTCATGCAGAATTCCGCCCGGATCAGGGGGCTAAAATCCTCGAAACCCTGGCAGAAATCAAGAAACTGGTTGCCGTGGTGCCGTCTCCGTCCTGGGGCCGTTTCCCGCATGCTTTCAGCCACATTTTTGCCGGTGGTTATGCGGCAGGCTACTACAGCTACCTGTGGGCCGACGTGCTGGCGGCGGATGCATTCTCACGCTTCGAAGAAGAAGGCATTTTCAACCGTGATACCGGGCAGTCGTTCCTCGACAACATTCTGAGCCGTGGTGGTTCAGAAGAGCCGATGGAGCTGTTCAAACGCTTCCGTGGTCGTGAACCGCAACTGGATGCGATGCTGGAGCATTACGGCATTAAGGGCTGATCATTCAGTGAAAATCTGCTTAATTGATGAAACAGGCGCCGGAGACGGCGCCTTATCTGTTCTGGCGGCCCGCTGGGGGCTGGAGCATGATGAAGACAACCTGATGGCGCTGGTGTTAACTACAGCGCATCTGGAACTGCGCAAGCGCGATGAGCCGAAACTTGGCGGTATTTTCGTTGATTTTGTTGGCGGCGCGATGGCGCACCGCCGCAAATTTGGCGGCGGACGCGGTGAGGCAGTGGCGAAAGCGGTAGGCATTAAAGGCGATTATCTGCCGGACGTAGTAGACGCTACCGCAGGACTGGGGCGCGATGCCTTTGTGCTGGCGTCGGTCGGCTGCCGCGTGCGGATGCTGGAGCGTAATCCGGTGGTTGCCGCATTGCTCGACGACGGCCTGGCGCGTGGTTATGCGGATGCGGAAATCGGCGGCTGGTTGCAGGAGCGTTTGCAGTTGATTCACGCTTCCAGCCTGACGGCGCTGACCGATATTACCCCACGCCCGCAGGTGGTCTATCTCGACCCGATGTTCCCGCATAAGCAGAAAAGCGCGCTGGTGAAGAAAGAGATGCGCGTGTTTCAGTCGCTGGTGGGGCCGGACCTCGACGCCGATGGGTTGCTGGAGCCTGCGCGGCTGCTGGCGACCAAACGCGTGGTGGTAAAGCGCCCGGACTACGCGCCACCGCTGGCGAATGTTGCTACGCCAAACGCGGTTGTCACCAAAGGGCATCGGTTTGATATTTATGCCGGAACGCCGGTGTAAAAGTAAAACAGGGTAGCGTTATCGCTACCCTGTTTTCTGCAAAAATAATTAATGGCTTTCCGGCGTCTCAATCATCCGTTTTAGCCACGGCACCATCAACAGCATCACTACAGCAACGGCCAGCGTGACCAGACCAATCTTACCAAACACGTTAGTGTAAACAGGCAGCGTCTCAAGTGGATCGGTAATGTTGTCCGGCACCGCAGTAAATGTTGCCACATAGCCGCCCAGCAAGAATGCGGCGGCCTGCGTCAGGAACCACATCCCGAGAATAAAGCCCATCAAATGCTGCGGCACCAGAGCGGCAATCATTGCCAGGCCCAGGGCGCTAATAAACAGTTCACCTAAGCTCTGAAATAAGTAAACCAGCACGATAAACCACGGCGATGTCAGCCCCTGGGCATCCGCAAACCACATTCCTGCAGCAGCGGCTGTCAAAAAGCCCAGCGAGCACATAAACATACCAAGGGTAAATTTCATCGGCATGGAGAGGTCTTTGCCTTTATTCCCCAGATGCGTGTAAATACCTGCCAGTACTGGGCTGGCGAGCACCACCCAGAACGGGTTAAGCGCCTGGAAGCTCACCGGGTTAATGGAAAAACCGAGAATTTCATGATGCACGTTGTTGATGGCAAAGAAGTTCAGCGACGTTGGCATCTGGGCGTAGAGGATGTAAAACACCACCGCTTCAAGCATCAGCACAAAGGCGACAAACATCTTATTGCGCCCGGTTTTATCCAGCTTGAATGCCTGACGGAAGAAGATAATGGTCACAACGATAGAGAGAGCAATCAGTACCAGATTGGCAACTTCCACGTTGTGCATCAGCCATGCGCAGACGAAGATCATCACCACGCTGCCCATCAGCACGTACAACAGTTTGCCGAAGTTCAGTGGCCGGAAGTCTGGATCTGAACCAATATCTTGCACCATCCCGCGACAGGCGATGTAGACCAGTAGCGCGACAATCAAACCTGCCCCGCATAAGTTATAGGTGACGGAATAGCCAAATCGGTCAGCGATAACCGGTGCTAGCGACAGTGCAATCAGAGAGCCGATATTGATCGACATATAGAACAGGGTGAAAGCACCGTCGAGACGTGGATCTTTCGGTGGATAGCATTTCGAAAGCAGGCTTGCCGGGTTGGCTTTAAACAGGCCGTTGCCGACGGCGATGGTTCCCAGCGCGATGAAGATCAGGTCAGGCTTGAGTAGCGACATCCCAGTCATGAAGTAGCCTATCGCCAGAACAATTGCCCCAAGGACAATGGTGCGTTTAGTCCCTAACAGATGGTCGCCAACATAACCACCGATCGAGATAAGGCCATAGACCAGCGCAGCAAAGGCACCAAAGGTGACAAAAGCCTGCTCTTGTGAGAAACCGAGCTGTTTAACGAAGAAAACGGCCAGGACGCCTTGCACGCCGTAGTAACCGAATCGCTCCCATAGCTCGACAAAAAAGATCATGAAGAATGGGCGAGGTTGTTGCAGCATTCCCGTGGGGGTTGTTGTATTCATAATTTTTAGCCTTTCAATACCATCATGAAAAGTATGAACGCGTAAGTGATTGCGCGCGAAAGAGTTTACACATGTCTAAAATTCTTAATATTGATGTAATGAATGCATTAATGCACTATCACATCAAAAAATAACCAGCTAATAATGCTGATGGTTTGAAATATGATGGCGTTAAATGCTGTTTTATTGGAGTGTAAATTTGAATTATTCGATGCGTAGTTGAAGTTTCTGAGCGCAGATGAACACAGGCCTGATTGAGCGCTCTCGTGTTTGTACCCGCACGTCGCATTCGGGTACAACACAAAAAGCAGAACGCCCGCATAAGCGGGCGTTCAGGAGCAAGTGGGGGAGATGATTATTCTTCTTCGTCGCGCAGCGGAACAATCAGCATATCAACGTGAACGGTGTTGATCAGCTGACGCGCGGAAGACATCAGTTTGCTCCAGAAGTCCTGGTGGTGACCACAGACAACCAGGTCCATGTCGTATTTCTTGATCGCATCAACCAGAACCTGACCCAAATCGCCGCTGCCGCTCAGGGTTTCAGTGATTGGGTATCCTGCGTTGGTGGAGAGTTCGGTTAATGCATGGTGAGTCTCTTCGGAAATGCGTTTCTGCATGTCACCCAGATTTACATCAATAAGTCCGGTGTATAGGTCAGAGTAGTTTACATCTACGTGTATCAGAGAAACTTTCGCATTGTAGGGGCGAGCCATAGAGACTGCTTTCTCTACCAGAACTTTGCTTTCCGGGGAGAGATCGACCGCGATGAGAATGTGTTTATAAGCCATAGTGTTACTCCTTCCATAAAGTTGTCGATGACTGGCCAGCTAGCGTTTCTTGTGCCGTTACGTCACCCGCGTCCTGCGAACTACGTGCGCGGGGCTAACCCAGCCGTAAAGATTCAGTGAAAAGACCATCCTTACCTTATAGCGACCTGGATGATCCGTCAATCCGCCTTGCTTACCAATCAGATAATCAAATTTTCTACATGAATATATTGATAGTGGTTAACCTTATGGAAAAAAAACAACCTGATCTCCTACACTATCTATAGAGCCGCTCGGATGTTGGTCACCACAAAAGCGGTTTCTCCAGGACCTGGTGTTAACTGATTGGCAGCGTATCGGGAGCGGTAGCCCCGGAGGGGAACTCCGCGGGCAGGTCGCCGGGGAGGGGGTATGATAAGCACCGTCGCATTATTTTGGGCTTTATGTGTCGTTTGCATTGTTAACATGGCGCGCTATTTCTCATCACTACGCGCGTTGTTAGTAGTACTGCGTAATTGCGATCCATTGCTCTATCAATATGTTGATGGAGGGGGCTTTTTTACCTCACATGGCCAACCCAACAAACAGGTGCGTCTCGTTTGGTATATCTATGCCCAACGTTATCGCGATCATCACGATGATGAGTTCATCCGTCGCTGCGAGCGCCTGCGCCGTCAGTTTATTCTGACCAGCGCATTGTGTGGCCTGGTGGTGGTAAGCCTGATTGCGTTGATGATTTGGCATTAAGTACCACAGCAATAACGCATAAAAAAAGCGGGTCAGAAAACTGACCCGCTTTTTTTTGTACGTGCGATTACAGGAACTGCAAGGAGATCCAGTACAGCCCGCCAGAGAGCAGTACCGCAGCCGGGAGGGTAAATACCCAGGCCATCAGAATGCTGGTCACGGTTTTACGCTGTAAGCCGCCGCCGTCAACCACCATCGTCCCCGCTACGGAAGAGGAGAGTACGTGAGTGGTGGAAACGGGCATCCCGGTATAACTCGCCAGGCCGATAGACACTGCTGCCGTCATCTGAGCAGACATCCCCTGAGCGTAGGTCATGCCTTTCTTACCGATTTTCTCACCGATAGTGGTCGCCACACGACGCCAGCCAATCATCGTACCGATACCTAACGCCAGCGCGACCGCCATGATGATCCATACCGGAGCATACTCGATAGTACTTAGCATATCGGACTTCAGTTTCTTCAACAGACGCTGATCGTCAGCATTTACGCCAGGCATTTTCACCACTTTGTCGATGGTGTCAGAAACGCACAGCATAATGCGGCGCATCTGGCTACGTTGGTCAAGCGACAGCTTGTCGTAGCTTTCCACGTCAGCAGTCAACATGCCTTTCAGGCGATTGAGCGCGTTAATGGTATTTGACGGATGGCAGTGGAACTCCGCAGGTTGTGTTGCGCCTGCTTCCGGAGCCGGCACTAACTTATCATCACCGGTCGCCTGTTTCAGCAGTGCAGGGTGCTGCTCAAAGTAAGCTTCCACATTGTTGATGGCATCACGGGTACGGGTGATTTCGTAGCCAGTGGCATTCATATTCACCACGAAGCCCGCTGGTGCGACGCCAATCAGCACCAACATAACCAGACCAATGCCTTTCTGACCATCGTTCGCGCCGTGAGAAAACGCCACGCCGACAGCGGAAAGGATCAGCGCGATACGCGTCCAGAACGGCGGCTTTTTCTTGCCGTCTTTCTTTTCACGCTCCGCTGGGGTCAGGTGGATACGGGCGCGTTTCTTGGTGCCACTCCAGTAGCGACGCAGCAAGAAAATCAGACCGCCGGCAAACACCAGGCCGACAATAGGGGAAACGATCAGAGATGCGAAAATACTTAATACTTTCGGGATATTGAGTGCATCCACCACTGACGTACCAGTCATCAACGCATTGGTTAAACCAATACCAATGATCGCGCCAATCAGCGTATGGGAGCTGGATGCAGGTAAACCAAAGTACCAGGTACCCAGGTTCCAGATAATCGCTGCCAGCAACATAGAGAACACCATGGCAAGACCATGGGACGACCCCATATTAAGCAGCAGATCTGTCGGCAGCATATGCACAATGGCATAGGCAACACTAAGACCACCCAGCAAAACACCCAGGAAGTTGAACACTGCCGCCATAACCACAGCGAGCTGAGAACGCATCGCGCGGGTATAGATGACAGTTGCCACGGCGTTGGCTGTGTCATGGAAACCATTGATGGCTTCGTAGAACAGCACAAAAGCCAGTGCAAGCAATAATAACAGCCCGGTATGCAAATCCAGGCCAGCAAACAAATGTAGCATAGGACGTTACGCCATTTTGAGGACATGAACGCGGCGCATTATCAGTGACTTTCGCGGCGCGGGCAAAGTGAAATATAGATTTTTTTGATTTGCCTCCTGTATGAATTTCACTCAAAAAATAATTATCTTATATAATTCAGGTAAATACTTCCCCTAAGTAATATTGATGCTGGTGCGGCCACTGAGGAATCTTTACAATTCACGCCCATTTTTTCTAAGAGGAGCGCAACGTGGAAAGGTTTGATGCCATTATTATAGGCGCTGGTGCGGCGGGTATGTTCTGTTCTGCGCTGGCAGGTCAGGCAGGACGCCGGGTTCTGCTGATCGATAATGGTAAAAAACCAGGGCGCAAAATCCTCATGTCTGGCGGTGGGCGCTGCAATTTTACCAACCTTTATGTCGAACCTGGTGCCTATCTGAGCCAGAATCCGCATTTTTGTAAGTCTGCGCTCGCGCGTTTTACCCAGTGGGATTTCATTGATCTGGTCAATAAACACGGCATCGCCTGGCACGAGAAAACGTTAGGGCAACTCTTCTGTGATGACTCTGCGCAGCAGATTGTCGACATGCTGGTGGATGAGTGCGAGAAGGGCAATGTGACCTTCAGATTACGTAGCGAAGTGTTGAGCGTGGCGAAGGATGACGCGGGATTCACGCTTGAACTGAATGGCATGACCGTAGGTTGCGATAAACTGGTCATCGCGACGGGTGGCCTCTCGATGCCTGGCCTTGGCGCGTCACCATTTGGTTATAAGATTGCCGAACAATTCGGGCTGAACGTGTTGCCAACCCGCGCAGGCCTGGTGCCATTCACCCTGCATAAACCGTTGCTGGAAGAGTTACAGGTGCTGGCGGGCGTGGCGGTGCCTTCAGTGATCACCGCTGAAAACGGCACCGTATTCCGCGAGAACTTACTCTTCACCCACCGCGGCTTGTCTGGCCCTGCGGTATTGCAGATTTCCAGCTACTGGCAACCGGGGGAATTTGTCAGCATCAACCTGCTACCTGATGTCGACCTGGAAGCCTTTCTTAATGAACAGCGTAACGCGCATTCGAATCAGAGCCTGAAAAACACGTTGGCAGTTCATCTGCCGAAACGGTTGGTTGAACGGTTACAACAACTCGGGCAAATTCCGGATCTCTCGCTAAAACAGCTTAACGTGCGTGACCAACAGACACTGATAAGCACATTAACCGACTGGCGCGTACAACCCAACGGCACCGAAGGCTATCGCACCGCGGAGGTGACGCTCGGCGGCGTGGACACCAACGAACTCTCTTCACGGACGATGGAAGCGCGCAAAGTGCCGGGCTTGTATTTTATCGGTGAAGTGATGGATGTTACCGGCTGGCTGGGGGGATATAACTTCCAGTGGGCGTGGTCCAGTGCGTGGGCTTGTGCGCAGGATTTGGCGGCAGAATAAGAAGCAAAATACCCCCTCGTTTCGCGGTGTAACCAGGGGGATTAACCTGAATAAAGCCCAGATAAGACGCTCAACGCCTTATCTGAAGCCTTTTCTATTATTTTTTTGCTGAACCTGCTTCTAAAATAGACACGATGGAAAACAGTGTAAAACATACCGCACCTAAGCCAACCAGAACTCGCGAAGGAATAAAATAACCCATATCGGTTTGCGCAATTTCAGCAAGGAACGCCGCGAGGAACAGGCAAAACAGACAGGTAAATACCGGAATCATGGGTATTCTGTTGGCTAACGAACAGGTGCGTCGCCATACCAGCGCCAATAACCACACTTTAGAGAAAATACTGTAGCAGATCATCCCCAGACAAATGAGAATAATGCCGGGTGCCAGACGGGCGTTTGCATCTGAACTGATTAATACGTAGATGCCCTGAATAACGGTAAGTGATCCGAGCAAAATAACCCAATAGCACCACAGCCAATGCTCTTTCACTGAGAACGTATTCCGCGTTTGATGGACAATAGTGGCGACAAGACCAATAAGGCAAGCGCAAATTGCCGTTAACCCCAGCAGTACGTGACCAGCAACATAATGTGGTGTGATAGTTGCACTACGTAACAGCGCGACTGACCAAATGAAACCAAAGAGAGTAAGCAGAACGGGAACGGCAATTAAGCAATTACCGATTGTTGAAGAATAAGCCTGCAACGGTGTGCCATCACTCTTACTGCCCGAGGCGTTTTTGGGGATCAGCAGGAAATGTCCGGAAGACGCCGCCACAGTTGATACGCAAGCAGCAATCATACCAACACCAAAAATAACATGCCCGGCGACAAATTCATCTGCCATCACATTTTCGCTGGACAGAAACGACCATCCCCAAATCATAGTTGCAATGGAGCCAGCGTAACCAATAACAGGAAATAATGTGTTGTAGAGTTTATTCACGCCATGATTTAATTGAGAGATAATAATAAATGCGGTCGTGAACAATGCCAGACAAATTGCAGAGAGAGAAATCAGAACATGCCCTGCAACGAAATATTCACTTTGTCCAGAACCTGCTAATACAAACTCACCTAATGCAATGCATATTATGCCCATTATCAAAGGGATTAATTTAAACAACAATCCGATATATATGTTCATCTCAATCTCCATATGCGTTTCCGCTAATGTCAGAAAGCGTGTAAGTAGTATTTTTTGTCAATTAAATATAACAATGAGATACCACTAATTGTAAAAAGTAACTTTACTATAGCCGGATTTATTGTTCTGAGTATTGAGTTTTATAGGTGAGTTAATGCTGGTAAATAAATATTTATCCTACGGCTAATTCTGAATGAATATCTTTTCCTTATTTTTCCTCGTTGCTTAAGACGCAGTTTTTTCTCATCTACCCTCTTTTTGCAAAAATACCGTATTACCCTTCGTTAAGATATTTGCACATAAGACAATAATAACGATATGTGATAGTCACCAATAATATTAAAAATATTTTTGGTTAAAAACGTAATCGAAATGTTGAACATCGCGATGTATCACAAGCTGATGGTAATCAAATAGACAACATGAATATAACTGTTAGTATTTAATTGATTTCACTTATGAGTATGCGTGTTTCATTTACGGCCAGGAATGCTGATGATGACAACATTACTACCCGTTTTCACTAAGCTTTCCCCGTCGGCGCTCAGTTTGCTGCGCCCAGGCCGCCTTTGCCGTTTCCTTCTTATCCCGGATGGAATAATTCGCTGAACGTTGTTCGGCGGCAGTTGTAACACGCGTCGTTTGCTTACAGGGATTATGGCGGGTCGATTATGGATAATATTAAGCGCCATCTGGCGTGGTGGGTTGTAGGGTTACTGGCGGTTGCTGCTGTCGTGGCGTGGTGGTTATTGCGTCCGGCAGGTGTACCGGAGGGCTTTGCTGTCAGTAATGGTCGCATTGAAGCGACGGAAGTGGATATCGCCAGTAAAATTGCCGGACGTATCGACACCATTCTGGTGAAGGAAGGTCAGTTCGTCCGCGAGGGGGAAGTGCTGGCGAAGATGGATACCCGCGTGTTGCAGGAGCAACGGCTGGAAGCCATCGCACAAATCAAAGAGGCGCAAAGTGCCGTTGCCGCCGCGCAGGCTTTGCTGGAACAGCGGCAAAGTGAAACTCGTGCCGCGCAGTCGCTGGTCAATCAACGCCAGGCAGAACTGGACTCCGTAGCCAAACGTCATACGCGTTCCTGCTCGCTCGCCCATAGTGGGGCTATTTCTGCGCAACAACTGGATGACGATCGCGCCGCCGCCGAAAGCGCCCGTGCTGCGCTGGAATCGGCAAAAGCCCAGGTTTCGGCTTCTAAAGCCGCTATAGAAGCGGCACGTACCAATATCATTCAGGCGCAAACGCGCGTCGAAGCGGCACAAGCCACCGAACGGCGTATTGCGGCAGATATCGATGACAGCGAACTGAAAGCCCCGCGTGACGGACGCGTGCAGTATCGGGTCGCCGAACCTGGAGAAGTGCTGGCGGCAGGCGGTCGGGTGCTGAATATGGTCGATTTGAGCGATGTCTACATGACTTTCTTCCTGCCAACTGAACAGGCTGGCACGTTGAAACTGGGCGGGGAAGCACGTCTGATCCTCGACGCCGCGCCAGACCTGCGTATTCCCGCAACCATCAGCTTTGTTGCCAGCGTTGCCCAGTTCACGCCAAAAACCGTCGAAACCAGCGATGAACGGCTGAAACTGATGTTCCGTGTCAAAGCGCGGATCCCACCGGAATTACTCCAGCAGCATCTGGAATATGTCAAAACCGGTTTGCCGGGCGTGGCGTGGGTGCGGGTGAATGAAGAACTTCCGTGGCCTGAAGACCTGGCGGTGAGGTTGCCGCAATGACGCATCTGGAACTGGTTCCCGTTCCGCCTGTCGCGCAACTGGCGGGCGTGAGCCAGCATTATGGAAAAACCGTTGCGCTGAATAATATCACTCTCGATATCCCGGCCCGCTGCATGGTCGGGCTGATTGGCCCGGACGGCGTCGGTAAGTCGAGTTTGTTGTCGTTGATTTCTGGTGCTCGTGTCATTGAGCAGGGCAATGTGATGGTACTGGGTGGCGATATGCGTGACCCGAAGCATCGCCGAGACGTCTGCCCGCGCATCGCCTGGATGCCGCAGGGGCTGGGCAAAAATCTTTACCACACTCTATCGGTGTATGAAAACGTCGATTTTTTCGCCCGCCTGTTTGGCCACGACAAAGCGGAACGGGAAGTACGAATTAATGAGCTGCTGACCAGCACCGGGTTAGCCCCGTTTCGCGATCGCCCGGCGGGGAAACTCTCCGGCGGGATGAAGCAAAAGCTTGGGCTGTGCTGTGCGTTAATCCACGACCCGGAACTGTTGATTCTTGATGAGCCAACGACGGGGGTTGATCCACTTTCCCGCGCCCAGTTCTGGGATCTGATCGACAGCATTCGCCAGCGGCAGAGTAATATGAGCGTGCTGGTCGCCACCGCCTACATGGAAGAGGCCGAACGCTTCGACTGGCTGGTGGCGATGAATGCCGGAGAAGTGCTGGCGACCGGCAGCGCCGAAGAACTGCGCCAGCAAACGCAAAGCGCCACGCTGGAAGAAGCGTTTATCGCTTTGTTACCAGAAGCGCAACGCCTGGCGCATCAGGCGGTAGTGATCCCGCCGTATCAACCTGAAAACGCAGAGATTGCCATCGAAGCGCGCGATCTGACCATGCGTTTTGGTTCCTTCGTTGCCGTTGATCACGTCAATTTCCGCATTCCACGCGGGGAGATTTTTGGTTTCCTCGGTTCGAACGGCTGTGGTAAATCCACCACCATGAAAATGCTCACCGGACTGCTGCCCGCCAGCGAAGGTGAGGCGTGGCTGTTTGGGCAACCGGTTGATCCAAAAGATATCGATACCCGTCGCCGGGTGGGCTATATGTCGCAGGCGTTTTCGCTCTATAACGAACTCACCGTGCGGCAAAACCTTGAGTTACATGCCCGTTTGTTTCACATCCCGGAAGCGGAAATCCCCGCGCGAGTGGCTGAAATGAGCGAGCGTTTTAAGCTCAACGACGTTGAAGATGTTCTGCCGGAGTCATTACCGCTCGGCATTCGCCAGCGGCTTTCGCTGGCGGTGGCGGTGATTCATCGTCCAGAGATGTTAATCCTTGATGAGCCTACTTCTGGCGTCGATCCGGTGGCGAGGGATATGTTCTGGCAGTTGATGGTGGATCTCTCGCGGCAGGACAAAGTGACCATTTTCATCTCCACCCACTTTATGAACGAAGCGGAACGCTGCGACCGTATCTCGCTAATGCACGCAGGAAAAGTGCTCGCCAGCGGTACACCGCAGGAGCTGGTTGAGAAACGCGGAGCCACCAGTCTGGAAGAGGCATTTATCGCCTGTTTGCAGGAAGCGGCAGGGCAGAGCAACGAAGCCGAAGCGCCGCCCGTGGTACACGACGCTACACACGCGCCGCGCCAGGGATTTAGCCTGCGCCGTCTGTTTAGCTACAGCCGCCGCGAAGCACTGGAACTGCGCCGCGATCCGGTACGCTCGACGCTGGCGCTGATGGGAACGGTGATCCTGATGCTGATAATGGGTTACGGCATCAGTATGGATGTGGAAAACCTGCGCTTTGCGGTGCTCGACCGCGACCAGACCGTCAGCAGCCAGGCGTGGACGCTCAACCTCTCCGGTTCCCGTTACTTTATCGAACAGTCGCCACTTACCAGTTATGACGAACTTGATCGCCGGATGCGTGCGGGCGATATCACTGTGGCGATTGAGATCCCACCCAATTTCGGGCGAGATATCGCGCGTGGTAGGCCCGTGGAACTCGGTGTCTGGATCGACGGTGCGATGCCGAGTCGCGCCGAAACGGTAAAAGGTTACGTGCAGGCCATGCACCAGAGCTGGCTACAGGATGTGGCGAGCCGACAATCCACGCCCGTCAGCCAAAGCGGACTGATGAACATTGAGACGCGCTATCGCTATAACCCGGACGTAAAAAGCCTGCCAGCGATTGTTCCGGCGGTGATCCCGCTGTTGTTGATGATGATTCCGTCGATGTTAAGCGCCCTTAGCGTGGTGCGGGAAAAAGAGTTGGGGTCGATTATCAACCTTTACGTTACCCCCACCACCCGCAGCGAATTTTTACTCGGCAAACAGCTACCGTACATCGGGCTTGGAATGCTGAACTTTTTCCTGCTCTGCGCCCTGTCGGTGTTTGTATTTGGCGTACCGCATAAAGGCAGTTTCCTGACGCTCACCCTGGCGGCGCTGTTGTATATCATCATCGCCACCGGAATGGGGCTGCTGATCTCTACCTTTATGAAAAGCCAGATTGCCGCCATTTTCGGTACGGCGATTATCACGTTGATTCCGGCGACGCAGTTTTCCGGGATGATCGATCCGGTAGCTTCGCTGGAAGGGCCAGGACGTTGGATCGGCGAGGTTTACCCCACCAGTCATTTTCTGACTATCGCCCGCGGGACGTTCTCGAAGGCGCTTGATCTGACTGATTTGTGGCAACTTTTTATCCCGTTGCTGATAGCCATCCCGCTGGTGATGGGCTTAAGCATCCTGCTGCTGAAAAAACAGGAGGGATGATGCGCCATTTACGCAATATTTTTAATCTGGGCATCAAAGAGTTGCGCAGTCTGCTCGGCGATAAAGCGATGCTGACGCTGATTGTCTTCTCGTTTACGGTGTCGGTGTACTCCTCGGCGACTGTCACGCCAGGATCGTTGAACCTCGCGCCGATCGCCATTGCCGATATGGATCAATCGCAGTTATCGAACCGGATCGTTAACAGTTTTTACCGCCCGTGGTTTTTGCCACCAGAGATGATCACCGCCGATGAGATGGATACCGGACTGGACGCCGGGCGCTATACCTTCGCGATAAATATTCCGCCGAATTTTCAGCGTGATGTCCTCGCCGGACGCCAGCCGGATATTCAGGTGAACGTTGATGCCACGCGCATGAGCCAGGCGTTTACCGGCAACGGGTATATCCAGAATATTATCAACGGTGAAGTGAACAGCTTTGTCTCGCGCTACCGTGATAACAGCGAACCGTTGGTATCGCTGGAAACGCGGATGCGCTTTAACCCGAACCTCGATCCCGCGTGGTTTGGCGGGGTGATGGCGATCATCAACAACATTACCATGCTGGCGATTGTATTGACCGGATCGGCGCTGATCCGCGAGCGTGAACACGGCACGGTGGAACACCTGCTGGTGATGCCGATAACGCCGTTTGAGATCATGATGGCGAAGGTCTGGTCGATGGGGCTGGTGGTGCTGGTGGTATCGGGATTATCGCTGGTGCTGATGGTGAAAGGCGTGCTGGGTGTACCGATTGAAGGCTCGATCCCGCTGTTTATGCTGGGCGTGGCGCTCAGTCTGTTTGCCACCACGTCAATCGGCATTTTTATGGGGACGATAGCGCGTTCAATGCCGCAACTGGGGCTGCTGGTGATTCTGGTATTGCTACCGTTACAAATGCTTTCCGGTGGTTCCACGCCGCGTGAAAGTATGCCGCAGATGGTGCAGGACATTATGCTGACCATGCCGACGACACACTTTGTCAGCCTCGCGCAGGCCATACTCTACCGTGGTGCCGGATTCGAAATCGTCTGGCCGCAGTTCCTGACGCTGATGGCGATAGGCAGCGTGTTTTTCACCATCGCGCTGCTGCGATTCAGGAAGACGATTGGGACAATGGCGTAAATAAAGTTGCCCGATGCGTAAGCTTATCGGGCCTACGTGTTGGTGCAATTTATTGAATTTTATTGGTTTTGTGGGCCGGATAAGGCGTTTACGCCGCATCCGGCGAGAAATTACTTCATCAACCGATGACCCTCATTCATCATCAGGATTTTGCTATACACATCTTCCTCGACGGCATTTTTTGCTGATGCCATCACCCGTGCCAGATTCGCCTCGTTGTGATTATTCACATACGCTTTGCCGACGGCGGTGATAAACGCTTTGCGCAGATCGCTGGCGATATTTACTTTAGTGACGCGATAATTAACGAAACTGCGTAATATCTCCGGGGCGATACCGGAACCGCCGTGAATCACCAGCGGCACCGGGCAGACTTCGGCAATGCGTTTCAGCAGGGGAATATCGATACGCGGTATATCGTCCAGACCATGAACGTTGCCAATGGAAACCGCTAACATGTCGCAACCGGTACGCTCGACAAAGGTTTTCACCTTTTCCGGCTCCGTTTTGCAATCGGCTTCGCTGACGTGATCGTCTTCTTTACCGAGAATGGCCCCCAGCTCTGCTTCAACCGGTACGCCATAGGATTTACAGAAATCGACAGCTTCCTGAGTGAAAGCAATATTCTCTTCAAAAGAGAATGCGGCGCCGTCAATCATGACGGAGGTAAAGCCCGCTCGCACCGCCTGTTTAACATCCTCCTGAGTTTTCCCGTGATCCAGATGAAGACTAACAGGAACATCCATTTTATCGGCGTGACGTTTCACGATTTCATAAATGTAATCGTATCCCGAGAGTTGCGCATTGGTGGGCGCAATCTGAATGAAGTTGGGTAATCCCGAACGCTCAATGGCGTTTAAAATTGAAATCGTCGTCTCCAGATTGGTGGTATTAAATGCGCCCGCTAATACCCGTTTTTCCTGAATTCGGTCGAGCAGTATCCGTCCATTAACTAATGGCATATTGAAAACCTCATCTTTTAATATCAGTTAATTATTCAGCTTCACCGAAGCGGTCACGAAATAAGGCAGAGAGAGTCTGTATTGCCTCGTTTTCATCATCACCTTCGCAGCGTATTTCTACCGTTTTTCCGCCTTTTATTCCGGCGCGCATAATATTCATCATGCTGGTGGCATTAATATCATTACCTTCATAGTGCAGCGTCACTTTACAGCTATATTTTTTGGCGGCCTTCGCCAGACAGGCCGCCGGACGTGCATGCAGGCCAGTACTGTTTCTGACCTCCACAGTTTTACTCAACATAGTGTTCCTCCCGATGATGTAATGGAATCACGCCTTCTTGTTGTAATTTCAGTTGATACCAGCTTTTCCACTTGTGCTGATAACGCTGTAATTGATGATACCTTGCCCGATTGGGTAACAAACGTTGGGCAATGGTGGCTTGCGGCGGTGGAATATCCGGTGCTGCGGTTAATAATGCTCCGACAGAAACGGCTTCGTTAAATGCAATTGCTTCAACCGGACGCTGTAAAATATCCGCCTTTAATTGCAGCCAAAGAGGATTATGGGTCGCCGGGCCAATCACTTTTAACGCACTGGTGCCGGGTACGTTAAAACAGGCAAAGCAATTGGCAAATTCCATGGTTAATCCCAGTGATACGCTGGCAATTAACATGTCGATATTTAGCGTATCGCCAAGCCCATAAAATAATCCCCGAGTATGGCGATTTTTATAGGGCGAACCCGAACCACGAAGATGTGGAATAAAGACGGGAATATCATCGAGCAACCAATTCCCCGCCAGATAATCCACATGCCCGCGAGTGAGTGATGCAGCGATCTCCTCATCGGTTAACCGGAACGTATTACGTAGCCACTCCAGAGCGAAGCCGCCCACGGGCAGCGACGCAAACAAGGTGAACTGGTTGGCAAGCGAATAACAGCCGTTTGCCAGCTTGTCACGTTTGGCCTGTTCATCCAGCGTCGGTTGTGTATCAAGTTGCAGAATGCCTTCTGTGGTACCCGTCGAGTTAAGGATATCGCCAGGCATCATCTGCAACGCTCGCGCGCCCACCATATGGTCATGCCCGGCCAGCGTCACGCTGACCGGTTGCGAGAACCCAAGCGTTTTGCAGAGCGACTCGCTGACCCATCCGGCGTGTTCACCTGGTTGCACTAATGGCGCAAATGCCGAACAGGGAACGTGTAACAACGCTGCCGCTTTCGCTGACCATTCGCCTTTGCGCACGTCCAGACACAGCGTACGGCTGGCTAAGGTGATATCTGTGCGTTGTTCGCCGGTCAGCCGCCAGAGCAGCACTTCCGGTGCATGTAGCCAACGCAGACCGCGGCGATTACGCAACGGGTAATGCTCCAGCAACCAACGCATTTTGAAGGCAGAGTAATTGCTGTGCAGTGGTAGCCCGCAGATGTCATAAAGTGCCGCACTGTCTGTCTCACTAAGCGTTGCCAGATACTCCTCACCGCGACGGTCATACCAGGCCAGCATTGGCGTCAGGATCTCGCCGTGCTCGTCAAGGAACACGCCTGACTCGCCAAAACTGGCAATGCTGATCCGCCTGACTGGCAGCGGCGAAGCGGCGTTTAGTTGCGCTATCGCCTGGTGGACCTCCTGCCAGAGGGCGTCGATATCGAAATCGACATCGCCCTGTGGGGAGATCTGTTTTGCCGTCACAAATTTATGCGCGCCCAACGTCGTTGCGTCCAGGCAGGAAAAGCAGGTGACTTTGCAATTGGTGGTGCCAATATCGATAACGATAGCTGCGCTGTTATCAGGCATAAACCGTGCTCCGCGTCATTCGGAAAATGCCATACAGTACCAGGGCAATAACCGGCACCAGACCAATGGCGATGATATTGCCGTTGAAGATTTCCAGCAGCCAGAAGCGGAACGGGTTACCGCCATCAAGGAAACTGGAAACCTGGCCGCTGGAGCCTTCGGCAAATTTGAAGTTAACGTCTTTTGCCATTCCGGTAATAAACGGCGCGATTTTGGTGGCAATCCACAAGTCAGCAATAATCACCGGGATTGCTGCAATAACGGTACGGAAAATATTGCCACGGTTGGCTAAAGCTATCATTGATGCCATTACTGCCAGGTTAGCAAGGTCGCCAAGCGGCAGGACTTCATTACCCGGCAATACAAAAGCGATAAAGACTGAGATTGGCGTCAGCAGCAGAGCGGTGGAAATAATCGCCGGGTTACCTACGGCAACGGCGATATCCAGGCCGATATAGAGATCGTCACGGTCAGGATATTTGGCGTTGAGATACTTCTTGATGGCTTCAGACAGCGGTAATAAACCTTCCATCAGGATGCGTACCATGCGTGGCAGAATGAACATCACACCGCCAATGCTGATGCCAAGAAGCAATACTTTTTTGAAATCGTATCCGGCAATCACGCCGAGCAGAATGCCCAGAATGGTGCCAACCATCATCGGTTCGCCGAAGATGCCAAACTTTTTCTGTACAGTTTCTGGATCGATATGAATACGGTTGAGGCCAGGGATATGGTCGATGATTTTGTCGACCAGTAGACCGACCGGGAAGAACACCACCGAAGAGAGCGTCGGCAATGAGATCCCTTCCAGACCAAAATATTTTTGTACCAGCGGCGCAGACCAGTCGGCGAGTTTCAGCACCACCACCGCAGCAATCGCCGCCGCCAGCAAACCAAAGAACAGGCTGCCAGTGCTGTAATACACCAGCGTACCTGCAAGGGCAAAATGCCAGTAGTTCCACATATCTACGTCAACGGTGCGTGTTTTATTTAACGCCAGCATCGCGACGTTAATCAGAATGGTCAGGGGAATAACAAACGGGGCAATTGGCGAACCCCATGTAATAGCGGAAAGCGGTGGCCAGCCTAAATCCACCACCGGCAAATTAATTCCGGTGCGTTCAACCATCGCCTGGGCTGCTGGCCCAACGTTGCTGGTAAGAATATCGAAAATGGCATAAATACCGACAAAACCAATGCCGACCGTTAATGACGATCGTAAAGCTTTAGCGGGTTTTACTTTAAAACAGAGAGCAAGAATAAATAACACCAACGGTAACATTACCGTGGGGCCAAATCCCAATATATATTGCACAATATTATAGAGGGTATGCGCGATATCGTTCATAATAAACCTCTTTTTCAGGCGAGAGCGCACCTCGCGTTAGCGCCTGATGGAGTGTGTTGAAATTAATTATTATTAATTACTTTTTAAGAATAGAAACAATTTGCGCCAGTACTTTCTCTTCGCCAATACCAGTAATAATTGGTAAGCCGTTAACCACCGGGACGTCGAGTTCATAAGGCACTTTAGTGGTTGATACAACCAGTGCTACGCCGTCAGTATTTCCAGGTAAAGAGGCAACGTTGGTTTGGGAATAATTGACGTTAAGACCGTGCTCTTTGCAATATTCCATGACTTTTTCTGTTACCGCCGTAGATGTGGCAATACCCGTAGCGCAGACAAATAAAATGGTTTGACTCATATTTCACCTCGTTCTTTCATTTTGTTTAAGATTACAGTGTGTATTTCTGTTGTTTCCATCGTAAGCAGGGCGCGCATAAATGACGTATCCTGAATCATTTCCATAATCCATCCCAGGGCATTTAATTGTTTGTTGCTTTCGCTTAATGCGAGCAAAAAAATCACCCGAACAGGTACAGGGTCAGGATCGCCGCCCATATCAGCAAATTCTACCGGTTCCGGCAGGATGCCGACGGCAATTGCATTGCGCCTGACATGTTTATGATCCGTGTGCGGAATGGCGACGCACGGCGGTTCAGTGGGCAGCCCCGTTGGGTACGTCGCCTCACGTTTCAGCACATGGTCGGCAAAATCAGGGACCACCAGTTCAGCGGCAACCAACGGTTGCGCTAACTGACGGATGATCTGTTCAACGCTTAACCCTGCCGGAAGTTGTTGAATATAATTTTCCTGAAACTGTATTCCTTGCATTTCATTCCTCATTAAAAAGTGTATTTAACTCACTTCCCGGCGTTGCAGCACGGTGCCAAGATAATATTTGTTGCCTTTTAACCAGACGTTGCCAAACTCAACGGGCAGCTCGCGGGAAAAAAAGACTAACTGCTCCAGATGCAAAACAGGTGCATCTTCACTGATATCTAAAAAATGACCGCGCTCATTACCAATTAATCGCGCGGCATAGCGACTTTCCGAGTAACGAATTTTTCTTTGCGACAAATTTTCTATTGTTGGAAATAAATTGTGTTGATTAAAATCGATTTCCGCGATGCCGGGACATAGCTCAATATTGATACGATTCTCTATCAGCATCGCTTTTTCATCGCCAATCGAACGTAAACGTTCAAGGTAAAGAATATCCTGACCTGGCGTTATTCTTAATTTCTCTGCCACATAACGATTAGCCGGTTCAATACGTGAAGTAATAACTTCAGTGGTAAAATGTATTTTCTGGCTTTCCAGAGATTCCGCAAATGACAATAATCCTTCACCTAATGGATATGCCACGTTCTCTTTTTTAACAAATGTTCCCTTGCCCTGGACCTGAATCAACACGCCTTCTTTTGCCAGTTGGGCGACCGCTTTTTTAACGGTTCCCCGGCTCACTTCCAGCATATCCATAATCTGGTATTCCGAAGGAATGCGATCGTCTTCCACCAGATCCCCGGTATAAATACTTTCTCTTATCCATTCCACCACTTGTTGATAGAGCGGTATTTGTGACGACTTACTTAATGATTTCATGGCGCGCACCTGAACATTTACAGTTGTCTATGGACAATCATGGACAACTTCAAGCGTATAGTAGGTGAACAGGCGAAAAAGAGGATCGAAGCGTCTCACATTTTGGGGGACCGAATCGTGATCAAAAAAATGTGACGCAAGTCGATATTTGGCAGGAATTTACCGCGCCGTCAGGAAATAACGGCGCGTTGGTAGGCGTTAATCTTCTTTCGGCAGACACTGCAAATGCCCGTGCCGCACGCCGCGCTGGGCGATAACGTCATCGGCAAAATGCTGCACGTCACCCATGTCACCTTTCAGCACGGCGATTTCCAGGCAGTCGTCGTGGTTGATATGGACATGCAGCGTGGCGACGGAGAGATCGTGGTGGTGATGCTGCGTAGAGACAATACGGCTGGCTAAGTCGCGTTTTTCATGTTCATACACATACGACAGCACCGCGAAACCTTGTGTGCCGTGCTGTTGAGTGGCCTCCTGCGCCAGGGCGCTACGCAGAATATCGCGGATAGCTTCGGAACGGTTGTTATAACCACGACGCTGGCTCAGGCTGTCCAGCGTCTCCAGTAAATCGTCATCAAGCGTGATGGTGACTCGTTGCATTTGCGTTAAACCTTTTCTGTGGCGCGACGGCGCACGGGGAATGCGGGTAATACGGCGTTTTGTAGCACACGTCCGGCGTCAGAGGAAAAGGTTAATTTATCTCCCACCGCCTGGGTTTCGACGATTTGTCCGTTGTCCATCACCATCACTCGCTGGCAAAAGCGTTCCACCAGGCGTAGGTCGTGGGTGATGAACAGGCAGGCGGTGCCAAATTGCTGTTGCAGCTTTTTCAGCAGACGAATGACGCCCGCCTGCAGCACGAGATCAAGGTTAGAAACGGCTTCATCCAGAATCAGTAGTTTCGGTTCGACCGCCAGCGCGCGCGCCAGGCAGACGCGCTGAAGCTGGCCGCCGCTCAACTGCGGTGGGCGTTTGTCGAGCACGCTGTCATCGAGATCTACCGCCTTCAGCATTTCGCTGGCGCGCGCCAGTTGCTCCGATTTTTTCAGCGATAACAGGTGGCGCATCGGTTCACGCAGGATTTCGCGCACGGTTTTACGTGGATTCACAGCGCTGATGGAGTCCTGAAATACCATCTGAATATCGCGGCGGAAGGCTTTACGTTGAGCGCGATTGAGCTTCGCCAGCGGTTCGCCGCGCCAGCTAATATTCCCTTGTGAGGGCAATTCTAAGCCTACCAGTAGCCGCGCGAGGGTGCTTTTTCCGCAGCCGCTGCGTCCCAGCAGGGCGACGGTTTCACCGCTTTTCAGGGTCAGGGAAACGTTATTCAGCACCGTCTGATGTTGATGTTTTCCGCTAAATCCACCGTGGGCATAGTGATGGGAAAGGTCGGAGACGTTAAGTAAAGTCATGATGCCAGCTCCATACCGTAGAGAGCGAGGTGAGCCGAAACCAGGCTGCGTGTCACCGCATGTTTAGGGGCATTAAACAGCGTTTCGACATCGCCCTGTTCGACAATCTTACCGTGAGACATTACCGCCACGTCATCCGCCAGACGCGCCACCACGCCCATATCATGAGTGACCAGCAGCATCCCCGGCGCTTGTTTTTGCATAATGCTTTCCAGTAGATCGAGGATGCGCGCCTGCGCCACCACGTCAAGGTCGGTGGTCGGTTCGTCGGCGATGATAAACGGCGATTCGCACAGCACCGCCATCGCAATCATCATGCGCTGCAACATGCCGCCGCTCATCTCGAACGGGTACAGCTTCAGCACGTGTGCGGCATTTTCCAGCCCCACGGCTTCTAATGCTGCGGTAAGCGTGGCGTCATCGGCGGGTTTCCCTAACGCCAGGCAGGTTTCTCGCGCGTGGGTCTGCATGGTGTGCAGCGGATTAAAGGCGCTGCGCGGGTTCTGCATGATGGTGGCAACTTTGATGCCGCGCAGGGCGCAGGGGGATACCGGTTTGCCATCGGCTAAAATTTCACCCGCCGTCTGGCGAACGCCTGCGGGCAGAATGCCCAGCGCGGCGGCGCAGGTTAATGATTTCCCGCTACCGCTACCGCCGACTAACGCCAGCACGCGCCCGCGTTGCAGGGTTAACGATACACCGTGTACCAGCGGCTGCGCAGCCTGTAGCGCGATATCGCGCAGTTCAATCTGTTGTGGCATTAGTGTGCGTGCTCCGTCACCAGATGAGGGTCCAGATGATCGCGCAGGGCGTCACCTACCAGGTTAAAGGCCATCACGCTGATAAACAGCGCCAGCCCCGGCCAGAACATTTGCAGCGGCTGGGTCCAGATATACTGGCGCGCATCGTTAATCATCACGCCCCATTCGGCGGTCGGCGCGGTCACGCCGAGGCCGAGGAAGGACATCCCCGCGACGTGAAGCATCATATGGCCGATATCCAGCGTCGCCAGCACCAGCAGCGAAGGGATCACCGCGCCTGCCAGATGATCAACAAACACTCGCACATGGCCCGCGCCGGAAAGCCGTGATGCCAGCACAAACTCGCGCTGGCGCAGCGAAATCACCAGGCTGCGTACCATGCGCGCGTACCACGCCCAGTGCGACAGGGCGATGGCGATGATTACGTTAGTCAATCCGGTGCCGAGCACACCAACCATAAAGAATGACAGAATCGAGGTCGGGAAGGTCATGAACATATCGGCGACGCGCATGGTGGCCTGATCAACGCGCCCGCCAATCAGCCCGGCGCTGCCGCCAATAACCAGCCCTAATGCCAGCACCAGCAGCAGGCAGGCCATTACCGAGCCGAGCGACACGCGGGTCGCCGCCATCAGTCGCGAAAAGATATCGCGCCCTAAGTGATCGGTCCCCAGCCAGTGCTGCGCATCCGGCGAAAGCAGGCGCGAAGGTAAATCAATCGCCTGTGGGTCATACGGTAGCCACCACTGGCTGGTGAGCGCAATCAGCGCCAGCAGGGCGATAATGACCAGCGCCAGGCGAACGGACCAGCGGGAAGAGAGGAAAAAGTTCACGCGTGCGCTCCTTCATGACGACGAATGCGCGGGTCCAGCGCGGCGTTGAGCAAATCGACAATCAAATTACAGACCACAAAAACCACCACCATCATTAGCGTAAAGCACTGAATCACCGGATAGTCACGGTTGAAAATCGCCGACACCGCATAGCGCCCGACCCCCGGCCAGGCAAAGATGTTTTCGATAATCATCGTCCCGCCGATCAGTTCGCCAATGTGCATCCCAACTGCGGTGATCATCGGCAGCGAGGCATTGCGCAGGATGTGGCGGCGTTCGGTCTGTTTGTCGTTCAAACCGCGCAGCCGCGCCCAGGTGACGTGACGCTGACCGGCGACGTCCAGCATACTGGCGCGCAGCAGACGCGCGTTAATCGCCAGCGACATAAAAGCGATGGAAACCGCAGGCAAAATGATGTGCTGCCAGCCGCCGTAGCCCATTGCAGGAAGCCATTGCAGATACACCGAAAATGCCATCACCAGTAAAAACGCCAGCCAGAAGTTAGGCATCGACACACCAAGAAACGCGATAAAACGCACGGCGAAATCGGGCAGGCGGTCGCGATGACGTGCCGCCCAGATACCAAGCGGTACAGAGGTGAGCAGGATAAGCACCAGCGCGGCCCCCGCTAACTCAAGCGTGGCTGGCAGGAAGTTCAGCATATCATCGAGTACCGGGCGTTGACTGGCGAATGAAATACCAAAGTCAAGATGCAGCGCCTTCCATAGCCAGGTGCCGTACTGTACATACAGCGGCTGATCCAGTCCCAGCATGGTGCGGGTAGAGGCCAGCATTTCTGGCGTCGGCGGCAGGTTAGAGAGCCGCAGATAATCGAGTGCCGGGTCGCCGGTGCCGAGGCGCAGCATCAGAAAAATAATCACCGAGGCGGCGAGCACCATCGGGATCAGCAGCAGAAAGCGGCGTAATACGTAACGCAACATTAAGGTTTCACCGGTTTAATCTGTTCGAACGGAATTTCAGTGGCGATCGGCGCGTAGGGGATGTTACCCAGTTCCGGTTTTGATACCACCATCATTGAGATGTAGCTGATCGGCAGATATACCGCTTCGTCATGCAGACGGGTCAGAATGTCGCGATACAGTGCCTGACGTTGCGTTTCGTCATGGGTCGCCAGTACTTCTCCGATCTCTTTATCAATTAGCGGCTTGTCGGCTAAACCTTGCTGGGCCTGAAAGTCAGCGTGTGAGGGTACGCGCATCGAACTCAGGAAGGCGTGTGGATCGTAGGGTGCGCCCCAGGTGCGGTGGAAAATCATGCCAAAACGACCGTCGCGCTGACGGGCATAGATACTGCTCTCTTCTTCGCCGATCAGCGAGACATCAGCGCCAATCTGGCGCATATCAGCCTGAATGATTTCCGCCATTGATTTGCTTAACGCATCGGTGCCGATGAACGACAGTTCAATGCGCAGCGGCTGCCCATTTTTCTCGCGGATATCTTTGCCCGCAGGCAGCGTCCAGCCTGCTTTTTCCAGTAACTCTTTTGCTTTCTGCGGATCGTACTGGCGCGGTTTCAGGCCAAGGTTGGCGTAAGGCACTGTAGGGGCAAACAGGGTGTCGGCAACCTGCTGGGTGCCATACAACGCGTTATCGATCAGCGATTTTTTGTTTACCGCGTGATTGAGTGCTTCACGAACTGCAAGCTCGTTGGTCGGGGCTTTGGCCGTATTGAGCGCCAGCATCACGGTTTCGATCGGCTGTGACAACTGGGTATGGTAAGCCGGATTCTGGCTAAAGCGGGCGAAGGTATCGAGTGGCAACAGTCCTTCGTTACCGTACAGCAGGTCGATATCGCCGGTTTCAAACGCTACCGCGCGGGTGGTCGGGTCCGGGATGACGTTAAAGGTAATCTTTTTAATCGCTGGCTTTTCGCCCCAGTAGTTTTCGTTACGGACGAAGACGTCGTACTGATTCAGTTTCGATTCCTGCAAAACCCACGGCCCGGTGCCAATTGGCGCTTTAATCCCGTTCATGGTTTCATGGTTTTTAAACTGCGATGGGGCGATAAAGCGAAAAGGGCGGGGCAGGGCTAGTTCTTGCAGGAAAGGATAGTAGGCGCTTTTCAGGGTGATTTGCAGCTCTGTTTTGCTGAGTACTTTGACATCAACAATCTGGTTTGCCAGCTCCAGCCAGGCGTGACGTTGGCGGTTATCGAGTACTGCGCGGAAGTTTTCTGCCGCCGCCTCTGCATCAAACGGTTCACCGTTAGAGAATTTCACGTCATCGCGCAGGGTGAAGGTCCAGGTTTTGCCATCTTCCGAATGGGTCCAGCTTTTTGCCAGCCACGGGATCACCGAGCCATCTGCCTGATATTTCACCAGCGGTTCATAGACCATGCTCTGGGCGAACATCTGGTTAGGCGTGTAAAGGTGCGGGTTTAGTGGCCCGACATTCACCGGCCAGGCGGTGGTGATTTCATCTGGCGTGGCGGCATGTGCGAAAAAAGTGGCACAGGTCAGCAGCGCAAATAGAGTGCGGCGGAGTGCGGAGAACATGGTAACCCCAATGGATTAAAATATACTCGTCATACTTCAAGTTGCATGTGCTGCGACCACGTTCGTTCACCCCAGCCACTTACTTTAGTAAGCTCCCGGGGATTCACTCGCTTGTCGCGTTACTCGGCCTGAGGCCTCGCCCTTTCAGGGCCAACGCAAGCGTTGTTCAAAACGCCCCTGCCGTTTTGTCCTGCAACTCGAATTATTTAGAGTATAAATGGCGGAAATAAGTATGACGATTTTAAGTATTCGTCATACTTATTACCTGTTCTGGATCAAAAGATGGGCTGTCGGAGGAGCGGATCAGTTAAGCGAATCGATCCATTGCACACTATCGGCGGTGAGCGTAAAGGGAGTCGGAGTGCAGATCGCCAGGCTTAAATTTTCAAGCTGACAATGGCTGACTGACAGTGAGGACTGATAGGTGCTGTCTACGCTGACGATTTGCCAGGCGCTGCCGCCGCGCTGTTTAACGATGGCTTCTTTGCGCGTCCAGATGCGCCAGAACACTTCCAGTTGCTGATCTGGATGGACGGCGTCCATCTCAGCGTGTTCCCCAAGGCTGAACACGGCGTTCGCCAGCCAGCGCCAGTTGGCGCGCGGGCGAATCACTTCGATATCGCAGCCAACTTCGCCTTCATCACTCAACAGCAGAGCGATATCGTCACCGCTATGGCTTAAGTTGAACCATAGCGGAGTCTCTGGGGCGAAAGCGGGTTTGCCTTGTTCACCGTAGATGATGTCTGGTAGTGGAGAAAGCGTGTGCGAAAGCAATGCACGCCCCGCCAGCCAGCGTTCGCGCCGTGGACCTTGCGGTGCTTGATCGCGCAAAGCCGGTGGCAGTGGAGCTGCGCTTAAGGTCGAAACTTTCCCCAGAACTATCCGATACATATCAGGGCCAACGTTTAATGGAAAAGGAAAGTGCGTATCGTATCACTTGTCGCCTCATCCCGGTAACCGACTTTTCGGTCTGCCTGGTCCCAGTAAAATCGCCAGTTTGCTGCCGCCTTTAGTGGTTTCCATCCAGATTTTACAGACACTGGTTAATGGCACTGAAAGCAGCATACCGACAGGGCCGAGCAGCCATCCCCAAATCAACAACGAAAGGAATACCACCATGGTGGACATCCCCAGACGATGGCCCATCATCCGTGGTTCTAAAATATTGCCGATGATCATATGGACAACTAAAAACAATGCGCCGACCAGAATACATTCGTAAACGCCATTAAACAGCAACACCTGGATCATTGGCGGCACGGCGGAGATCACCGCGCCAATATTGGGGACGTAGTTGAGTAAAAACGCCAGCACCGCCCACATCAGTGCAAACTGTATACCCATCAGCGCCAGCCCCAGCCAGACAATCACGCCCGTCCATAAACTGAGTAGCGTTTTTAATGCCAGATAGTGCGAAACGCCTTTTAATGCGCGGTGTAGTCCGGCGATGTGAATCTGTGGATTATTCAACGCAAAGCGCATTTTGTAAGGGACGTGGCGTACTTCAAACAGCATGAAAACTACAGTCATCACCAGCAGAAGCACGCTCGCCATTGCCCCGGAAAGCCCGGTCATTAGCGCCGTGGTGAAGGTAACCACTTTTTCTGAATCCATCCGCTGCAGCATTCGTTCCGGCGACATATGCAAATTAAGAAAAGGCAGCATTTCCTGCAATTTAAAAAGCTTGCGCGTCAGCTCCTTATTAAACTTCGGCAGCATAGAGATGAATTCGTTAAACGATGCCGCCAGCACACCAACCAGCGCGGTAAGTGCGATCAGCATCACCACCACCACAACCGTAATGGCAACAGGGCGTTGTACTCCGCGACGAATAAACCAGGTCACCAGTGGGTTGAGAACGATGGCGAAAAACAGCGCCAGTAACAATTGCACAATGATATCTGCTGCTGCGTGAATCCCCGCAAGGATCACTACCAGTGAAGCCAGCTTGAGTAGAATATGCATGCCCGTTTTATCGGGTTGAGATGTTTCCATTGGGGCTTCCTTGTGACTTTTTGTATTAAGTGTAGCGGGAGTCACGCCAGCAATATTCTGATTCTTCCTGCTGATTTTCACGCCACCACGTGGTAAAAATGAAACACTGTTGTAAAAATGTGGTGATCCTCATGCCCGTACCCGTTGCCGAACCGGCGCTTAACGGATTGCGCCTGAATTTGCGCATTGTCTCCATTGTCATGTTTAACTTTGCCAGCTATCTGACCATTGGGTTACCGCTCGCCGTCCTGCCTGGCTATGTCCATGATGTGATGGGCTTTAGCGCCTTCTGGGCGGGGCTGGTTATCAGCCTGCAATATTTCGCTACCTTGCTGAGTCGTCCTCATGCCGGACGTTATGCTGATTTGCTGGGGCCAAAAAAGATTGTCGTCTTCGGTTTGTGTGGCTGCTTTTTGAGCGGGCTGGGGTATCTGACGGCAGGGTTAACCGCCAGCCTGCCTGTCATCAGCCTGTTATTACTGTGCCTGGGACGCGTGATTCTTGGGATTGGGCAAAGTTTTGCCGGAACGGGGTCGACACTGTGGGGCGTTGGCGTGGTGGGTTCAATGCATATCGGGCGGGTAATTTCGTGGAACGGCATTGTCACTTACGGGGCGATGGCGATGGGCGCGCCGTTGGGCGTGCTGTTTTATCACTGGGGCGGATTACAAGCGTTGGCGTTAATCATCATGGGCGTGGCGCTGGTGGCTATTTTGTTGGCAATACCGCGTCCAACGGTGAAAGCCAGCAAAGGCAAACCTCTGCCGTTTCGTGCGGTGCTTGGGCGCGTCTGGTTATACGGCATGGCGCTGGCGTTGGCTTCTGCCGGATTCGGCGTTATCGCCACCTTTATCACACTGTTTTATGACGCTAAAGGCTGGGACGGTGCGGCTTTTGCGCTGACGCTGTTTAGCTGTGCATTTGTCGGTACACGATTGTTATTCCCTAACGGCATAAATCGTATCGGCGGCTTAAATGTGGCGATGCTCTGCTTTAGCGTTGAGATTATCGGCCTGCTGTTGGTTGGCGTGGCGACCATGCCGTGGATGGCGAAAATCGGCGTCTTACTGGCAGGGGCCGGTTTTTCTTTGGTATTCCCGGCGCTTGGCGTGGTGGCGGTCAAAGCGGTGCCGCAGCAGAATCAGGGGGCGGCGCTGGCAACCTATACCGTGTTTATGGATTTATCGCTGGGCGTGACCGGGCCGCTGGCTGGGTTAGTCATGAGTTGGGCGGGTGTGCCGGTGATTTATCTGGCGGCGGCGGGGCTGGTAGCAATCGCGTTATTGCTGACGTGGCGGTTAAAAAAACGGCCTCCGGTGGAAGCACCTGAGGCCGTCTCGTCATCTTAAAATTACTGAATAACCAGCGTATTAATGATGTTTTCTGCGGTGGTCTGCGCTTTTTGCTGATCGTCAGCAGGCAGTGTGATTTGCATCGTCAGCATTTGATTTCCCACGTTACCCAGAATGATGGAAGAGTACGCTGTCTGGCCTTTAGCGGAGATGATGCTGTCTAACTGCTGCATTTTATGACCTTTCAGCTCAATGGCTTTGTTGGTCACCACTTGCAGCTGTGGATCGCGGCTACGTTGCTGATCTTCCAGACGCTTCGCCAGCACAGCCAGGTCTTCTTTCGGATCATCGCCCATAATAATAATCACCGCTTTCTGCCCGGTGGCATCGGACCAGACGTGCATGTTATTGGCCTCTGTTCCCAGCTTACCGCTCTGGTCGGTCATATCTGCTGGCAACGAGAAGCTTAACTTGCCATCAAGCAGGCTGACGGGATTCGCGGTAGCGTTACTTTCCGCGACTGTACCTTCCGCTGTAGCGTTAGTGTCTTTATCATCACAGGCCGCAAGCCCCATAACCAGCAGGCCAATTCCGACATATTTAACCAGATTGCGCATTGATTCTTCCTTTCGATAAACGGCCATAACGGCTCATTCATCCATCTTATCACAAGTCTGATAACGAACCTTTAACTGGCCTGCAAAGCGTTGATTTCGGATTTATCTGCCAGTCTTTTCAATAGCATATTGAGTAATACGCCATACATTGGCAGGAAGAAAACAATGCTGATTAACACTTTGAAACAGTAATCAACCAGCGCGATTTCCATCCAGTGTTCGGCCATAAAGGCATCCGGGCTACGCCAGAAAGCAATGAAGAAGAAGGCCAGCGTATCGCTAACGTTACCAAACAGTGTGGAAGCCGTCGGAGCCAGCCACCAGCGGCGGTTCTGGCGCAGGCGGTTAAAGACGTGCACGTCGAGGATCTGTCCCAGCGCGTAGGCCATAAAGCTGGCGGTGGCGATACGGGCAACGAACAGGTTGAAGTGGACGAGAGCGCCGAATCCCTGCCATGAACCCATATAAAACAGTGATGAGATGACGTAGGAGATCAGCAACGCGGGGATCATCACTGCAAAGATGATGCGACGAGCCAGCGGCGCGCCAAAAATACGCACAGTCAGGTCGGTAGCAAGAAAAATAAACGGAAAGCTAAACGCGCCCCAGGTGGTATGAAAACCAAAAATGGAGACGGGAAGCTGAACCAGATAGTTACTGGAGGTGATCACCAGCAGATGAAATAACGACAACCAGAACAACGCCTTATAGCGCTGAGTTTGCGAGAAAACGTTCATATTGTACCTTTTTGATTAACCATTGGGGTGAGGGAACCCAATACGTACAACACGTTATTTTATGTTGAGATAATAACGTGCTTACCCTTTTTTCGAGCCGCCGCATGATACTGCTTTACGTTGACAATGCAATGGTTAATTTTCACGCAATCGTTAACCTGGTTTGCTAACGGACTCACAGGGCGTAAACTAGCGCCGTTTTTTTATGTGATGAGAAGAAAATGACCGATCTCTTTTCCAGCCCTGACCACACACTCGACGCGCTTGGCCTGCGCTGCCCGGAACCGGTGATGATGGTGCGCAAAACCGTGCGCAATATGCAGCCTGGCGAAACATTGTTGATTATCGCCGATGATCCGGCCACGACCCGCGATATTCCTGGGTTTTGTACCTTTATGGAGCATGAACTGGTGGCCAAAGAGACGGACGGGTTGCCTTATCGTTATTTGATTCGCAAAGGGAGCTGATAGGGCAGCCTGATGCGACGCTGGCGTGTCTTATCAGGCCTACGTTAATACGGTCATCGAACACGCTCAATGTTGTGATCGGCTTGTAGGCCGGATAAGGCGTTTACGCCGCATCCGGCGATACGGTGCGCAATGCCTGATGCGACGCTTCCGCGTCTTATCATGCCTACTAATATATCGAAATTTCAGCTGCTTATAGGACGGATATGGTGTTTACGCCGTATCTGGCACGCAAGTGTAATGGAATACACAAATGGATTATTTAATTCCAGTTTGTCTGGTATTGCTGGGATTGCTCGCGATGTTCGCCCCCAATTGGCTGATGCCTGTTTTTATCGTCGTGGCGGGATGGTTGGGGATACTTGCCTGTGGTTGGCTTTGGCTATTGCTATTTTTCCCTTTACTCAACGGCGTCGGGCTTGCTTATGCCCTGTGGTTGATGTTCAAAAGGCCATCATTTATGTCCCGCCTGGTTGCTGTATTTTGTGTTATCTCCGTCATTCTGATGTTAGCACTATATTACGCTTTCCTGACCATGCCGCCGTTCCCGGCCCAGCATTAAGCCTGATAGCCTCTGGCTATCAGGCAACACCTTTATTTCCTGCGCAACAGCCTTAACGCATTTGCCGTCACCAGCACCGTCGCCCCCGTATCTGCCAGCACCGCCAGCCACAGGCCGGTCATCCCTAACAGCGTGGTGACGAGGAAAACGCCTTTCAGCCCCAGCGCAATAGTGATGTTCTGGCGGATATTGGCGTGAGTGGCGCGCGCTAGTTCAATCATTTGCACCAGACCGCGCAGGTGGTTATGCGTTAATGCGGCATCTGCGGTTTCCAGCGCCACGTCTGTGCCGCTCCCCATTGCAATCCCGATTGCGGCAGCTTTCATCGCTGGTGCATCGTTAATACCGTCACCGACCATTGCCAGCGGCGCATGCTGATTCAACGCGGTCACCGCTTTGACTTTATCTTCCGGCAATAGGCCCGCTTTAAATTCCAGCCCCAGTTCCCCGGCGATTGCCGCCGCTGCGCGTGGATTATCGCCAGTAAGAATCACCCCTTTGACGCCCAGCGCGTTCAGTTCACTGATAGCCGTCGCGGCGTCGGCGCGCAGGGTATCCTGCAGGGCAATAACGCCAAGCACTTCATTGTTACGTACTACCAGCACTACCGTTTGCCCGGCGCTTTCAAGTTCATTAATCAAACCAGCAAATGCATCAGCAGGATGTTTACCAGCAGCGCAAATCAATATGCGCTCACCGTTAACCTGCGCTTCAATGCCAGACCCGACCAGCGCCCGCTGTGATTCGGCGGCGGGAATGGTCAGTGCAGCGACCTGCGCTTCGCGCACAATGGCCTGTGCCAGCGGATGCGTCGCACCTTGTTCTACCGCCGCAGCCAGTGCCAGTAGGTCAGATTCGCTAACGCCCGTTGCCGGATGAATCGCGGTGACGCGCGGTTTGCCGACCGTCAGCGTACCGGTTTTATCAAACGCCACCTGGGTAACACGTCCTAGCTGTTCCAGCGCCGCGCCGCCTTTAATCAGCGCTCCACGACGCGCCGCTGCTGCCAGCCCGGAGGTAATCGCCGCGGGCGTGGAGATAACCAGCGCACACGGGCAGCCAATAAGCAGCAGCGTCAGCCCTTTATAAATCCACTCTTGCCAGCTGGCGGCAAACAGCAGCGGTGGCACCAGCGTCACCAGCAGGGCGACGGCCATAATTGCTGGCGTGTAAATACGGCTGAAACGGTCAATAAACCGCTCAATAGGTGCGCGGCGCTCTTCGGCTTCTTCAATCAGTTTCAGAATGCGGTCAATGGCGCTGGCACCCGGTTCTGACAACACTTCCAGCGTAACCAGACGGTCTACGCTGGTGGCGCCTGCTGGAACTTTATCGCCCGTTGCACGCTCCACCGGAATGGATTCTCCGGTCAGGGCGCTTTCATCAAAACTGGCAAATGGCGAGAGTAGTTTACCGTCGGCAGGCAAACGTCCACCCGCCGCAACTTCAATCACATCGCCAGGGCGCAGACTGTTAATTGCCACCTCTTCACGCTCGCCGTTACGCAGGCGCGTGGCGGTTTCTGGTTTCAGCGCCATCAACGCGCTAACGCCCTGACGTGCGCGGCTGGCAGCCCAGCCTTCCAGTCGTTCGCCAATCAGAAACAGCAATAACACCATCGCAGCTTCAGCCGTTGCGCCAATAAACAGTGCGCCAATGGCGGCCACGCTCATTAACGTTTCAATGGCAAAGTAACTACCGGATTTGATCAGCCGTAATGCCTGGCGAGCAATCGGATACAGCCCAACCAGCGTGGTGGCGATAAACGCCAGTTGACCGAACGGATGATTAAATTGCTCCAGTCCCCAGCTGATTGCCATCATCACGATAAGCGTAATCAGCGGCAGATTTTCCTTCAGGCGTGATGCTTGCGGTTCTTCGGCAGCCTGTTCATCGCGCAGGGAATAGCCCGCTTTTTGCACCGCCGATTCAACTTGCGCACGGATGTCATTGTTGGCATCCACCACCAGTTTTTCGGTAGCGAACAACACCTGTACCTGATTCACACCTGCAAGCTGGCGCACAGCATTTTCCACTTTGCGCGCACAGGCGGCGCAGTCCATGCCGCTAACTTTCCAGCTATAGCGGGTGCCGGAGACTTTTTCCGAGAGTGTTGGCGTGCTGGAACATGCGCCGTCGCAGCAACAGTCGTTGGCGTTCTGTGCCGTGGTTAGCGGTTTGAACGCGGCAAATTGAGGGGCTTTTTTGCCGTGATTGTCGGGAGTTGACATGGCATCCTCCGGTTAAGTTTTTTCTCATTAACCGAAGGATACACTCTGGAGTCGACTCCAGAGTCAAGTTTTATCAGAGATACAGCGAGCGGACGATGAGGAAGTGACCGGCAAAGTAACAAGCTGCAGCAATCGCGTTATCGGCCCGGAAGCGGCGGCGATAGTGGCTACCCAGCCAGACAAAGTTACTGATAAACAGTAACGAAGCACCGACAAACGCAGAAAGGGCTGGAGCTGTCGGGCGGAAGAACCACAGTTCACCTGCCAGCCACACCATCACCAGCGTCATACCGACAAAGGTACAAATGGGCCAACGTAACTCTTCCAGGCGCGTCCAGATAATGGCCAGCAACAGCGCGCCCAGTACCAGCAGCACCAGTGGCAGCGGCCAGAAGAAAGAGAGCGTCATCTGGCTGGCGAAATAGATGGTGTACAGCAGGTGAGAGAGGAAAAATGCGCCAATGGCGTACATCAGACGTTGACGTGGTAATAGCGTTAGCGCATCGCCCAGCAGCGACGCACATAGCCCCGCCAGCACCAGATAGCTAATGGCGTCGAACATCGGCGCTTGCCAGGCCAGTAATAGCAGGAGAAGAAGCGTTAACGGTTTAAACACCCAGCGTTGCCAGGTTGAACCACGATAGGAGGCATCCACAGATAGCCATGCGGAAAGACAGACAGCGATAAACGACCAAAGCATCTTAGTTCCTTGAATTCGTTATTATTTAGTAAGCGGAATGCCTACAGTCTTGTTATTCAGTTTAGTGGCGAGGGCGGACAGATGACAACACCATAACGGGCAGGGTATGCTTATTTCCGCATTTTCCGATAAGGTACAAAGATGAGTAAACCACCTCTTTTCTTTATTGTTATCATTGGCTTAATCATCGTTGCCGCATCGTTTCGCTTTATGCAGCAGCGGCGGGAAAAAGCTGATAATGATATGGCGCCGCTCCAGCAAAAGCTGGTGGTGGTGAGTAACAAGCGGGAAAAACCAATTAACGATCGCCGTTCGCGCCAGCAGGAAGTGACTCCGGCTGGCACCAGTATGCGCTATGAGGCAAGCTTCAAACCGCAAAGCGGCGGGCTGGAGCAGACGTTTCGTCTTGATGCCCAGCAATACCATGCCCTGACGGTGGGGGAAAAAGGTACGTTAAACTATAAAGGCACGCGATTTGTCAGCTTTGTTGGCCAGCAATAAGGTTATTTCAGGACCGATAATCGCCTGAACCGCCGCGCTTATCAGGCCTGCATATTGAATTTGCAATATTTTGCAGGCCGGATAAGGCGGTTTTGCTGCATCTGGCATAAACAAAGCGCACTTTGTTAATGGTCAGGTTATTTTTTGACCTTAAATTTCTTCTGCCAGACCAGCAGTTCAAACACGCCGAAAAGGAAAATACGCACCTTTTCAGCAGTGGTCATCTGAGGGCCATCTTTCGGCAAGGTAGATTTCAGTAATGCCAGTTGCAAACCATGCATCAGCACCATAAAAATCAGCGCCACGTTAACGAAAATATTCAGCGGTCGCGGAAATGGCTGAACAAGATTGAGGATTAAAAATCCCCATACGAAAAGCATTAACAAACGTCCAATATTAATCAGCATCACTTTCTCCTTGTGTTTCACGCTGATACAACCGATAAGCAACTTGACCCGCCACTTTTTCCCGATATAACGACCAGTTTGCTGGCACAGTAGGCAGGCCATTTTCTACTTCGCTCTCGACATAGACCCAGGCTTCGTCAGCTAGCCAGCCGTTGTCTTCCAGTAAATTAATGGTTTCTTCCAACAAACCCCGGCGGAATGGCGGATCGACAAACACGATATTATGCGGTGTGCCTTTTTGCGCCAGGAATGACATTGCATTGCTGTTAACCACCCGTGCATTATCTGCTTTCAGGGTTGCCAGATTCTTGATTAATTGCTGATGCACCGCGCGATCCATCTCAATCAGCGTGGCGCCCGCAGCGTAGCGTGACAAGGCTTCCAGCCCCAGCGCGCCGCTACCGGCAAAGCAATCCAGGCATTGCGCATCGACGATAACCGGAGCCAACCAGTTAAATAACGTTTCGCGCACGCGATCGGTGGTGGGGCGCAGGCCTGGGCTGTCGGGAACCGGGAGTTTACGGCCTCGCCACTGCCCGCCAATAATGCGGATTTGGCCGCTACCGGAATGATTCGGTTTTTTCATGATAAATTGCTCAATCCGCCAGATAACACATAATTGCAGGCGGTGATGTGTATTCAGTTAAGTGATAGACTATTTCATCATTTTTTTAGCTGCTATGTACATAGCGTTAACGCTGTGCCATGAAGCAACAGCGAGGAGTGTAGTCGCAGATGGCGAAAGAAAAAAAACGTGGCTTTTTTTCCTGGCTGGGCTTTGGTCAAAAAGAGCAGACCCCGGAAAAAGAGACAGAAGTCCAAAACGATCAATCAGTTGTAGAAGAAACTGTCCAGGCAGAAGAGCCTGCGAAGGTTGCTGAACAACCTGTTGAGGAGTTGCCGCAGGCCCATACAGAAGCCGAGGCGGAAACTTTTGCTGCCGAAGTAGTGGAAGTGACTGAACAGGTTGCCGAAAGCGAGAAAGTGCAGCCTGAAGCTGTTATCGAAGCGGAAGTCAGTGCGCAGCCAGAACCTGTAGTGGAAGAATCGTCAGCACCGGTAGTTGAACCTGAAGTTACGCCGGAGCCAGTGGCTATTGAGCGTGAAGAGCTGCCATTGCCGGAAGACGTTAAAGCCGAAGAAGTTTCGCCAGAAGAATGGCAGGCAGAAACGGAAACCGTGGAGATTGTCGAAGCGGCGCAAGAAGAAGCGGTTAAAGAAGAAATCACCGACGAAGAGCTGGAAGCACAGGCGCTGGCCGCCGAAGCGGCAGAAGAGGCGGTGATGGTGGTTCCTCCGGCAGAAGAAGAGCAGCCGGTGGAAGAAATCGCTCAGGAGCAGGAAAAACCGACCAAAGAAGGTTTCTTCGCGCGCCTGAAACGCAGCCTGTTAAAAACCAAAGAAAACCTCGGTTCCGGATTTATCAGCCTGTTCCGCGGTAAAAAAATCGACGATGATCTGTTTGAAGAGCTGGAAGAACAGCTTTTAATCGCCGATGTGGGTGTGGAAACCACGCGTAAAATCATCACCAATCTGACAGAAGGCGCATCCCGCAAGCAGCTTCATGACGCTGAGGCGCTCTATGGCCTGCTGAAAGAAGAGATGGGCGAGATTCTGGCGAAAGTTGATGAACCGCTTAATGTCGAAGGCAAAGCGCCGTTTGTGATCCTGATGGTAGGCGTCAACGGCGTAGGGAAAACCACGACGATTGGCAAGCTGGCGCGTCAGTTTGAGCAACAAGGTAAATCGGTCATGCTGGCGGCGGGCGATACTTTCCGTGCGGCAGCGGTTGAACAGTTGCAGGTCTGGGGCCAGCGCAACAATATCCCGGTGATTGCCCAGCATACTGGTGCGGATTCCGCCTCTGTTATCTTTGACGCCATTCAGGCTGCGAAGGCGCGTAATGTTGACGTTCTGATTGCCGATACCGCCGGACGCTTGCAGAACAAATCGCACCTGATGGAAGAGCTGAAGAAAATCGTCCGTGTGATGAAGAAACTCGACGTTGAAGCCCCGCATGAAGTTATGCTGACTATCGACGCCAGCACCGGGCAGAATGCGGTAAGCCAGGCCAAACTGTTCCACGAAGCAGTTGGCTTAACCGGCATCACGTTAACGAAACTGGACGGCACGGCGAAAGGCGGGGTAATTTTCTCGGTGGCTGACCAGTTTGGTATTCCTATCCGCTACATTGGTGTCGGCGAACGTATTGAGGATTTGCGTCCGTTTAAAGCGGACGACTTTATAGAGGCACTTTTTACCCGAGAGGATTAACAATGATTCGCTTTGAACATGTCAGCAAGGCTTATCTCGGTGGGAGACAGGCGCTGCAGGGCGTTACGTTTCATATGCAGCCGGGTGAGATGGCGTTTCTGACCGGCCATTCCGGCGCAGGGAAAAGTACCCTCCTGAAGCTGATCTGTGGGATTGAGCGGCCCAGTGCCGGGAAAATCTGGTTTAGCGGCCATGACATCACGCGTCTGAAAAACCGTGAAGTTCCGTTTTTGCGCCGCCAGATCGGCATGATTTTCCAGGATCACCATCTGCTGATGGACCGTACAGTCTACGATAACGTGGCGATCCCGTTGATTATCGCCGGTGCCAGCGGTGACGATATTCGTCGCCGTGTGTCTGCGGCGCTGGATAAAGTCGGGCTACTGGACAAAGCGAAAAACTTTCCGATACAGCTTTCTGGCGGTGAACAGCAGCGCGTTGGTATTGCCCGCGCGGTAGTGAACAAACCTGCGGTACTGCTGGCGGACGAACCGACCGGTAACCTGGATGATGCGCTGTCAGAAGGGATTTTACGTCTGTTTGAAGAGTTTAATCGCGTTGGGGTAACAGTATTGATGGCAACACACGACATCAACCTGATTTCACGACGTTCCTATCGCATGCTCACCCTGAGCGATGGTCACTTGCATGGAGGCGTGGGCCATGAATAAGCGCGATGCAATCAATCATATCCGGCAGTTTGGCGGGCGTCTTGATCGCTTCCGTAAATCGGCAGGCGGCTCTGGCGACGGTGGTCGTAACGCACCGAAACGTGCGAAGTCCTCGCCAAAACCGGCAAATCGCAAAACCAACGTTTTCAACGAACAGGTGCGCTATGCGTTCCACGGCGCTTTGCAGGATTTAAAAAGCAAACCGTTTGCCACGTTTTTAACCGTGATGGTCATCGCCATCTCCCTGACGCTGCCAAGCGTTTGTTATATGGTGTACAAAAACGTCAACCATGCGGCGACGCAATATTATCCGTCACCGCAAATCACCGTTTATCTGCAAAAAACGCTGGACGATGATGCCGCTGCGGGCGTAGTCGCACAGTTGCAGGCTGAACAGGGTGTGGAGAAAGTGAACTATCTTTCTCGTGAAGACGCGCTGGGCGAGTTCCGTAACTGGTCTGGTTTTGGCGGCGCGCTGGATATGCTGGAGGAAAACCCGCTTCCGGCTGTGGCGGTGGTGATCCCAAAACTCGATTTTCAGGGGACGGAGTCACTGAATACACTGCGCGACCGTATCACCCAGATTAACGGTATTGATGAAGTGCGAATGGACGATAGCTGGTTTGCCCGTCTGACCGCGCTGACGGGGCTGGTTGGGCGTGTTTCGGCTATGATTGGTGTGCTGATGGTGGCGGCAGTGTTCCTCGTCATCGGCAACAGTGTGCGTCTGAGCATTTTTGCCCGCCGTGACTCCATCAACGTGCAGAAACTGATTGGTGCAACGGATGGTTTCATCCTCCGTCCGTTCCTGTATGGTGGCGCACTGCTGGGATTTTCTGGCGCATTGCTGTCATTAATTTTGTCAGAAATTTTGGTACTGCGTTTGTCATCGGCGGTTGCGGAAGTGGCACAGGTTTTCGGAACGAAGTTTGATATCAATGGCTTATCGTTCGATGAATGTCTGCTTTTGCTGCTGGTGTGTTCGATGATTGGCTGGGTGGCAGCGTGGCTTGCCACGGTACAACATTTACGCCATTTTACGCCGGAATAATAAAAGCGTGCTATACTCTTTCCCTGCAATGGGTTCCGTAGCAGGGAAAGACATCCCGTTGTCTCTTCCCGGTATTTCATCTCTATGTCACATTTTGTGCGTAATTTATTCACAGCGTTGCATTGAACTTGTGGATAAAATCACGGTCTGATAAAACAGTGAATGATAACCTCATTGCTCTTAAGCTCTGGCACAGTTGTTGCTACCACTGAGGCGCCAGAAGATATCGATTGAGAGGATTTGAATGACTGACAAAATGCAAAGTTTAGCTTTAGCCCCTGTTGGCAACCTGGATTCCTACATCCGGGCAGCTAACGCGTGGCCGATGTTGTCGGCTGACGAGGAGCGGGCGCTGGCTGAAAAGCTGCATTACCATGGCGATCTGGAAGCAGCTAAAACGCTGATCCTGTCTCACCTGCGGTTTGTTGTTCATATTGCTCGTAATTATGCGGGCTATGGCCTGCCACAGGCGGATTTGATTCAGGAAGGTAACATCGGCCTGATGAAAGCAGTGCGCCGTTTTAACCCGGAAGTGGGTGTGCGCCTGGTATCCTTCGCCGTTCACTGGATCAAAGCAGAGATCCACGAATACGTTTTGCGTAACTGGCGTATCGTCAAAGTTGCGACCACCAAAGCGCAGCGCAAACTGTTCTTTAACCTGCGTAAAACCAAGCAGCGTTTGGGCTGGTTTAACCAGGATGAAGTCGAAATGGTGGCTCGCGAACTGGGCGTAACCAGCAAAGACGTACGTGAGATGGAATCGCGTATGGCGGCACAGGACATGACTTTTGACATGTCTTCCGACGACGATTCCGACAGCCAGCCGATGGCTCCGGTGCTCTATCTGCAGGATAAATCATCTAACTTTGCTGACGGCATTGAAGATGATAACTGGGAAGAGCAGGCGGCAAACCGTCTGACAGACGCGATGCAAGGTCTTGACGAACGTAGCCAGGACATCATTCGCGCGCGCTGGCTGGACGAAGACAACAAATCTACGTTGCAGGAACTGGCCGACCGTTACGGTGTTTCCGCTGAACGTGTGCGTCAGCTGGAAAAGAACGCGATGAAAAAACTTCGCGCTGCTATTGAAGCGTAATTTCCGCTGTTAAGCAGAGAACCCTGGATGAGAGTCCGGGGTTTTTGTTTTTTAGGCCTGTGCAATAATCAATTTTCCCCTCCGACAAAACGCCAATCCCCACGCAGATTGTTAATAAACTGTCAAAATAGCTATTCCAATATCATAAAAATCGGGTATGTTTTAGCAGAGTATGCTGCTAAAGCACGGGTAGCCATGCATAAAACGAAATAAAGTGCTGAACAACAACATCACAACACACGTAATAACCAGAAGAATGGGGATTCTCAGGATGAATATAAAGGGTAAGGCGTTACTGGCAGGATGTATCGCGCTGGCATTCAGCAATATGGCTCTGGCAGAAGATATTAAAGTCGCGGTCGTGGGCGCGATGTCCGGTCCGGTAGCCCAGTACGGTGACCAGGAGTTTACTGGCGCAGAGCAGGCGGTTGCAGATATCAACGCTAAAGGCGGTATCAAAGGCAACAAACTGCAAATCGTGAAATATGACGATGCCTGTGACCCGAAACAGGCAGTCGCGGTGGCGAACAAAGTTGTTAACGACGGCATTAAATATGTCATTGGTCACCTCTGTTCATCATCAACGCAGCCTGCGTCTGATATCTATGAAGACGAAGGCATTTTAATGATCACCCCAGCGGCAACCGCGCCAGAACTGACCGCGCGCGGCTATAAGTTGATTATGCGCACCACCGGCCTGGACTCCGATCAGGGACCAACGGCGGCGAAATATATTCTTGAGAAAGTGAAACCGCAGCGTATTGCTATCGTCCACGACAAACAACAGTACGGTGAAGGTCTGGCGCGTGCGGTGCAGGACGGCCTGAAGAAAGGCAATGCTAACGTGGTGTTCTTTGATGGCATCACCGCCGGGGAAAAAGATTTCTCTACCCTGGTGGCACGCCTGAAGAAAGAGAATATCGACTTCGTATACTACGGCGGTTATCACCCGGAAATGGGGCAGATCCTGCGTCAGGCGCGCGCGGCAGGGCTGAAAACTCAGTTTATGGGGCCGGAAGGTGTGGCTAACGTCTCGCTGTCTAATATTGCGGGCGAGTCAGCGGAAGGACTGTTGGTGACCAAGCCGAAGAACTACGATCAGGTTCCGGCGAACAAACCGATTGTTGATGCCATCAAAGCGAAAAAACAGGACCCAAGCGGCGCGTTCGTCTGGACCACCTACGCAGCGCTGCAATCTTTACAGGCGGGCCTGAATCAGTCTGACGATCCGGCTGAGATCGCCAAATACCTGAAAGCGAACTCGGTTGATACGGTGATGGGACCGCTGACCTGGGATGAGAAAGGCGATCTGAAAGGCTTTGAGTTCGGCGTATTTGACTGGCACGCCAACGGCACGGCGACCGATGCGAAGTAATTGTTAGATAAATGAAAATGCCCGATGCGCTTAACGTCCATCGGGTTTTTTTGTGTTTGTCGAAATGATTGTAGAAAGATTAAACAATCCAGGGTATGCTTATCGTACGGTGATATTCCGTACATATTTATAAGTAGCAGGAGAGTTTACATGTCTGCTGTTAAAAAGCAGCGTATCGATCTGCGTTTAACTGACGATGATAAAAGTATGATTGAGGAAGCGGCTGCAATATCTAATCAGTCCGTCAGCCAATTTATGTTGAACAGCGCTTCGCAGCGGGCTGCGGAAGTGATTGAACAGCATCGGCGGATGATTCTCAATGAGGAATCCTGGACACGGGTGATGGATGCGCTGAGTAATCCACCGTCGCCAGGTGAAAAGCTAAAACGTGCGGCAAAACGTCTTCAGGGAATGTAATAATTTATGGATGATCTGACGATAGAGATTCTGACCGATGATGCAGATTATGATCTACAGCGATTCGACTGCGGCGAGGAAGCCTTAAATCTCTTTCTGACGACACATCTGGTTCGTCAACATCGCAATAAAATTCTGCGAGCGTATATCCTTTGTCGCAACACTCCAGAACGTCAGGTCCTGGGATATTACACATTATCCGGCAGTTGTTTTGAACGAGCCGCACTGCCCTCGAAATCGAAACAGAAAAAAATCCCCTACAAAAATATTCCCAGCGTCACTCTTGGGCGCCTGGCAATTGATCGTTCATTACAGGGGCAGGGATGGGGAGCAACACTGGTTGCTCATGCCATGAAAGTCGTCTGGTCAGCCTCTTTAGCGGTAGGTATTCACGGTCTTTTTGTCGAGGCGCTGAATGAAAAAGCCCATACGTTTTATCAGTCGCTGGGCTTTATCCCGTTGGTCGGAGAAAACGAAAATGCGTTATTTTTCCCAACCAAATCCATAGAACTGCTTTTTACACAGAGCGATTAACGCTTCTCCCAGCCGCCCTGCTGTGCCGTAAACCCCAGTGTCTGCATAAACGCCGTCATCACGCCGCGATCTTCCACGCCTGCATCCGCCATCCACCAGCATGAAACGCCGGGATTATCACGTAACACTTCTTCCAGCAGATATTGCCCCACACCGCGACGCCGGGTGACTTCCCGCACGCGTAAGGAATCCAGTGTTCCCTGAGTGCCGCTTAAGGTTACTCGCACGGCAGCGAGCAGGCGCTCATTAAAACGCGCGGCGTAGATACGGTGACTATCGTCAACCTGTAAAGAGGAAGGGGAGTACTCCGGCCAGATCTTTTGCAGGTCAATCCGGTCCTGGTCGCTAAAGTTTTCTAATCGAATGATGGTCAGCTTCATGGGGAACCCGTACAAATCACAAAAGTGGAACCAGTGTAACGAAATAATTTAATCGGAGGCTTTCTCTTTTTTATTTCTTTTGGCAGGTGATTAATTTTTTTTCAGCAATAATTACAAAGTTAAAACATTAGAGAATGAAAATTGCCCAGCATAATCCCCTGAATGGTAGTGAATTATTCCGCCCTTTATGCCGTTATTTTATGCTGACAACGACGCTTTTTTCTGTTTATCTATCAACATATTCAGAATATTATCTGTTCTTAATCGACTGAAAAATAGGGATTTTAATCGCTATTATCACAATATACTGCGCTAAACCCTTAATCAGACAGGTAAAAACAGTGCAGTATAAAAAAAGAACAGTCTGATTTTTGAATACATAAAAACAAAGCAACACAACATTACGAGTGGGGATTTTTGAATATGAAACGGAATGCGAAAACTATCATCGCAGGGATGATTGCACTGGCAATTTCACACACCGCTTTAGCCGACGATATTAAAGTTGCCGTTGTCGGCGCGATGTCCGGCCCGATTGCCCAGTGGGGCGATATGGAATTTAATGGCGCACGTCAGGCGATTAAAGACATTAATGCCAAAGGGGGAATTAAGGGCGATAAGCTGGTTGGCGTGGAATATGACGACGCCTGCGACCCGAAACAAGCCGTTGCGGTCGCCAACAAAATCGTTAATGACGGCATTAAATACGTTATTGGCCATCTGTGTTCCTCTTCTACCCAACCTGCGTCGGATATCTACGAAGACGAAGGTATTCTGATGATCTCGCCGGGGGCGACCAACCCGGAGCTGACCCAGCGCGGTTATCAACACATCATGCGTACTGCCGGGCTGGACTCTTCCCAGGGGCCAACGGCGGCAAAATACATTCTTGAGACGGTGAAGCCTCAGCGCATCGCCATCATTCACGACAAACAACAGTATGGCGAAGGGCTGGCGCGTTCGGTGCAGGACGGGCTGAAAGCGGCTAACGCTAACGTCGTCTTCTTCGACGGCATTACCGCTGGCGAGAAGGATTTCTCCGCGCTGATCGCCCGCCTGAAAAAAGAAAACATCGACTTCGTTTACTACGGCGGTTACTACCCGGAAATGGGGCAGATGCTGCGCCAGGCGCGTTCCGTTGGCCTGAAAACCCAGTTTATGGGGCCGGAAGGCGTGGGTAACGCGTCGCTGTCGAACATTGCCGGTGATGCCGCCGAAGGCATGTTGGTCACCATGCCAAAACGCTATGACCAGGATCCGGCAAATCAGGGCATCGTTGATGCACTGAAAGCGGACAAGAAAGATCCGTCCGGGCCTTATGTCTGGATCACCTACGCGGCGGTGCAATCTCTGGCAACTGCCCTTGAGCGTACCGGCAGCGATGAGCCGCTGACACTGGTGAAAGATTTAAAAGCTAACGGTGCAAACACCGTGATTGGGCCGCTGAACTGGGATGAAAAAGGCGATCTGAAGGGATTTGATTTTGGTGTCTTCCAGTGGCATGCCGACGGTTCATCCACGGCAGCCAAGTGAAAATCCCTCTGCCCGTGAAAAGCGGGCAGGTTTAGAAAGGTTACCTTATGTCTGAGCAGTTTTTGTATTTCTTGCAGCAGATGTTTAACGGCGTCACGCTGGGCAGTACTTACGCGCTGATAGCCATCGGCTACACCATGGTTTACGGCATTATCGGCATGATCAACTTCGCCCACGGCGAGGTTTACATGATCGGCAGCTACGTCTCATTTATGATCATCGCCGCGCTGATGATGATGGGCATTGATACCGGCTGGCTGCTGGTGGCGGCGGGATTCGTCGGCGCGATAGTCATTGCCAGCGCTTACGGCTGGAGTATCGAACGGGTGGCCTATCGCCCGGTGCGTAACTCTAAACGCCTGATTGCCCTCATTTCTGCAATCGGTATGTCCATCTTCCTACAAAACTACGTCAGCCTGACCGAAGGTTCGCGCGATGTGGCGCTGCCCAGCCTGTTTAACGGTCAGTGGGTGGTGGGTCATAGCGAAAACTTCTCTGCGTCTATTACCACCATGCAGGCGGTGATCTGGATTGTTACCTTCCTCGCCATGCTGGCGCTGACGATTTTCATTCGCTATTCCCGTATGGGGCGCGCCTGTCGTGCCTGCGCGGAAGATCTGAAAATGGCGAGCCTGCTTGGCATCAATACCGACCGGGTAATTGCGCTGACCTTTGTGATTGGCGCGGCGATGGCGGCGGTGGCGGGTGTGCTGCTCGGCCAGTTTTACGGCGTGATTAACCCTTACATCGGCTTTATGGCCGGGATGAAAGCCTTTACCGCTGCGGTGCTCGGTGGGATTGGCAGCATTCCGGGAGCGATGATTGGCGGCCTGATTCTGGGGATTGCGGAGGCGCTCTCTTCTGCCTATCTGAGTACGGAATATAAAGATGTGGTCTCATTCGCCCTGCTGATTCTGGTGCTGCTGGTGATGCCGACCGGTATTCTGGGTCGCCCGGAGGTAGAGAAAGTATGAAACCGATGCATATTGCAATGGCGCTGCTCTCTGCCGCGATGTTCTTTGTCCTGGCGGGCGTCTTTATGGGCGTGCAACTGGAGCTGGATGGCACCAAACTGGTGGTCGATAGCGCTTCAGACGTCCGTTGGGAATGGGTGTTTATCGGCACGGCGGTGGTCTTTTTCTTCCAGCTTTTGCGACCGGCTTTCCAGAAAGGGCTAAAAAGCGTTTCCGGGCCGAAGTTTATTCTGCCCGCGATTGATGGCTCCACGGTGAAGCAGAAACTGTTCCTCGTGGCGCTGCTGGTGCTTGCGGTGGCATGGCCGTTTATGGTCTCACGCGGGACGGTGGATATCGCCACCCTGACCATGATCTACATTATTCTCGGCCTCGGGCTGAACGTGGTAGTAGGGCTTTCCGGCCTGCTGGTGCTGGGGTACGGCGGCTTTTACGCCATCGGCGCTTACACCTTTGCGCTGCTCAATCACTATTACGGTCTGGGCTTCTGGACCTGTCTGCCCATTGCCGGGTTAATGGCGGCGGCGGCGGGCTTCCTGCTCGGCTTCCCGGTGTTGCGTCTGCGCGGTGACTATCTGGCGATAGTTACCCTCGGTTTCGGCGAAATTGTGCGTATATTGCTGCTCAATAACACCGAAATTACCGGCGGTCCGAACGGAATCAGCCAGATCCCCAAACCGACCTTTTTCGGCCTTGAGTTCAGCCGTACCGCCCGTGAAGGAGGCTGGGATACCTTCAGTAATTTCTTTGGCCTGAAATACGATCCGTCCGATCGCGTCATCTTCCTCTACCTGGTAGCGTTGCTTTTGGTGGTGTTTTCTTTATTCGTCATCAACCGTTTACTGCGGATGCCGCTGGGCCGCGCGTGGGAAGCGTTGCGGGAAGACGAGATAGCCTGCCGTTCGCTGGGCTTAAGCCCGCGTCGTATCAAGCTGACTGCCTTTACCATCAGCGCCGCATTTGCGGGGTTTGCCGGAACGCTGTTTGCTGCGCGTCAGGGCTTTGTCAGCCCGGAATCCTTCACTTTTGCCGAATCAGCCTTTGTACTGGCGATAGTGGTGCTTGGCGGTATGGGGTCGCAGTTCGCGGTGATTCTGGCGGCAATTTTGCTGGTGGTGTCGCGCGAATTGATGCGTGATTTCAATGAATACAGCATGTTAATGCTCGGTGGCTTGATGGTGCTGATGATGATCTGGCGTCCGCAGGGCTTGCTGCCCATGACGCGCCCGCAGCTGAAGTTGAAGAACGGCGCAGCGAAAGGAGAGCAGGCATGAGTCAGCCATTATTATCTGTAAACGGCCTGATGATGCGCTTCGGCGGCCTGCTGGCGGTAAACAACGTCAATCTTGAACTGTACCCGCAGGAGATCGTCTCGTTAATCGGCCCTAATGGTGCCGGAAAAACCACGGTCTTTAACTGCCTGACCGGTTTCTACAAACCCACCGGCGGCACCATTTTACTGCGCGATCAGCATCTGGAAGGTTTGCCGGGTCAGCAAATTGCCCGCATGGGCGTGGTGCGCACCTTCCAACATGTGCGTTTGTTCCGTGAAATGACGGTGATTGAAAACCTGCTGGTGGCACAGCATCAGCAACTGAAAACCGGGCTGTTCTCCGGCCTGTTGAAAACGCCCTCTTTCCGTCGCGCCCAGAGTGAAGCCCTTGACCGCGCCGCGACCTGGCTTGAGCGTATTGGTTTGCTCGAACACGCCAACCGTCAGGCGAGCAACCTGGCCTACGGTGACCAGCGTCGTCTGGAGATCGCCCGCTGCATGGTGACGCAGCCGGAGATTTTAATGCTCGACGAACCGGCGGCGGGTCTTAACCCGAAAGAGACGAAAGAGCTGGATGAGCTGATTGCCGAGCTTCGTAATCATCACAACACCACTATCTTGTTGATTGAACACGATATGAAGCTGGTGATGGGGATTTCAGACAGAATCTACGTGGTCAATCAGGGGACGCCGCTGGCAAACGGCACGCCGGAGCAAATCCGTAATAACCCGGATGTGATCCGTGCCTATTTAGGTGAGGCATAAGATGGAAAAAGTCATGTTGTCCTTTGACAAAGTCAGCGCCCACTACGGCAAAATCCAGGCGCTGCATGAGGTGAGCCTGCATATCAATCAGGGCGAGATTGTCACTCTCATTGGCGCGAACGGTGCAGGGAAAACCACCTTGCTCGGCACGTTATGTGGCGACCCGCGCGCCACCAGCGGGCGAATTGTGTTTGATGATAAAGACATTACCGACTGGCAGACGGCGAAAATCATGCGCGAAGCGGTGGCGATTGTCCCGGAAGGACGTCGCGTCTTCTCGCGGATGACGGTGGAAGAGAACCTGGCGATGGGCGGCTTCTTTGCCGAACGTGACCAGTTCCAGGAGCGCATAAAGTGGGTCTATGAACTGTTTCCGCGTCTGCATGAGCGCCGTGTTCAGCGGGCGGGCACCATGTCCGGTGGTGAACAGCAGATGCTGGCGATTGGTCGTGCGCTGATGAGCAATCCGCGTTTGCTACTGCTTGATGAGCCATCGCTCGGTCTTGCGCCAATCATCATTCAGCAGATCTTCGACACCATCGAACAACTGCGCGAGCAGGGGATGACCATTTTCCTCGTCGAGCAGAACGCCAACCAGGCGCTGAAGCTGGCAGATCGCGGTTACGTGCTGGAAAACGGCCATGTAGTGCTCTCTGATACCGGCGATGCACTACTGGCGAACGAAGCGGTGAGAAGTGCGTATTTAGGCGGGTAAATTGTCATCAGCCCGGTGGCATAAAGATCACCGGGCCAATGAAAAAACGGCGCTTGAGTTGGATTCAGTGACGGCCAGGAGTATGGTTTAATCCCGATAATGGAATATTAGCTGGCTCATAATGGATTTCTTAACGGTCGTTTTAAAGCTATTTTGCTGTGCGGTTGTTTTGCGATGGAGTTCTTCAGACGAAAACGATAAATCGTGTAGCACGCTGATCGTCTATTTTAGTGCCTGGATGTATGCTGGCTGGGTTGGTATATCATTCGAGCCTTTGCGAGGGTTTGGGTTGTTTATTTTCCCTTTTGTTGCCTTATGGTTAGCCGACAAAAAAATAAACTTACTCATTGGTGCAAGCGTACTGGTGGTGGGATATGCCATCGTTTTTATTCGCTCTTACTCCGGGGGATAGCCGTTAAATCCGGTAGCGGGCAATCAATGTACTTCGTCCGTATACAGACTTGTTTCAACTGACCAGGAGGATTAAAACCAGACCACTTATTTGCCACGGAAAGGTTTTCTCACATGCATTATGCCGTTGTCGTCATGCTTGAACTGCTTTGCTGTATTCACGCTTATCGCTCCGGACAAGAGCGATACTGGATTTTTATCATCTTCTGTTTTCCGGTGATTGGCTGCGTGGCGTATTTCGTCATGGTGATGCTGCCTGAAACGGGCGCTGACCGTCATGGGCGTACTTTGCTGATGCGCCTGCAGGACAAAATCAACCCGGAACGCCACCTGCACAAATTAACCGAAGAGCTGGCGATTGCCGAGACTAATCAAAATCACTACCAGCTTGCCAACGAACTGGCGCGCCTCGGGCGTTACCATGAAGCCGTTCCCCATTATCAGCAGGCGTTAAGCGGGATATTCGTCCATGAAGCGGCAATGATGTTAAGCCTGGCGCAGGCGCAGTTTGCCATTCAGGAGTTCGCCGCCTGCCAGCAGACGCTGGAAGATGTGATGCGTTATAACCCCGATTTTCAGTCGGCTGATGGGCATTTGTTATTTGCCAGAACCTTAGCCGCCCAGGAAAAATATGCGGATGCACAAAGCGAGTTTGAAGTGTTGGTTTCTTATTACCCCGGCCCGCAGGCGCGTATTTACTATGCGGAAATGCTGGCAAAAATTAATCGGCTGCGTGAAGCCAATGAGCAGTATGTTGCCGTGGTTGATACGGCTAAACGCTCAAGACCGCATTATCGTAAGCACCACCGGGAATGGATTAAGACCGCCAATGAACGGCTGAAGCAGAGTGTTGTTCAGTAAGTGCTGCGCCAGATAACTTCTGGCGCATTAATTTTTCCCAACGTAGCATTATCCGTGTCCCATCTCCCATTTTCCCTCACCCGCACCGTCACTGCCTTGTCATCTTTCTGACACCTTACTATCTTACAAATGTAACAAAAAAGTTATTTTTCTGTAATTCGAGCATGTCATGTTACCCCGCGAGCATAAAACGCGTGAATTCGCGCATTCGGTACAACAAGAGAGATAAACGATGAAACCGTTACATTATACAGCTTCAGCACTGGCGCTCGGACTGGCGTTAATGGGGAATGCACAGGCAGTGACGACCATTCCGTTCTGGCATTCTATGGAAGGGGAACTGGGTAAAGAGGTTGATTCTCTGGCTCAACGTTTTAACGCCGAAAACCCGGATTACAAAATCGTACCGACCTATAAAGGCAACTACGAACAGAATTTAAGTGCGGGGATCGCCGCATTTCGTACCGGTAACGCTCCGGCTATTTTGCAGGTTTATGAAGTTGGCACCGCCACCATGATGGCGTCGAAAGCCATTAAACCGGTATATGACGTGTTTAAAGAGGCGGGGATTAACTTCGACGAATCGCAGTTTGTGCCGACGGTTTCAGGTTACTACTCCGACAGCAAAACCGGACACTTACTCTCCCAGCCGTTCAACAGCTCGACTCCCGTTCTCTATTACAACAAAGACGCCTTCAAGAAAGCGGGGTTAGACCCGGAACAGCCGCCGAAAACCTGGCAGGATCTGGCTGACTATGCCGCAAAACTGAAAGCCTCCGGCATGAAGTGCGGCTACGCCAGCGGCTGGCAGGGCTGGATCCAACTGGAAAACTTTAGCGCCTGGAACGGTCTGCCGTTTGCCAGCAAAAACAACGGTTTTGACGGCACAGACGCAGTGCTTGAGTTCAACAAGCCGGAGCAGGTGAAACACATCGCTATGCTCGAAGAGATGAACAAGAAGGGCGATTTCAGCTACGTCGGGCGTAAGGATGAATCCACCGAGAAGTTCTATAACGGTGATTGCGCGATGACGACCGCCTCTTCCGGTTCTCTTGCCAATATTCGCGAATACGCCAAATTTAACTACGGTGTTGGCATGATGCCTTACGACGCGGACGCGAAAGATGCGCCGCAAAACGCCATTATCGGCGGGGCCAGCCTGTGGGTGATGCAAGGCAAAGATAAAGAAACTTACACCGGCGTGGCGAAGTTTCTCGACTTCCTCGCGAAGCCAGAAAACGCTGCCGAGTGGCATCAGAAAACCGGTTATCTGCCAATCACCAAAGCGGCTTATGACCTGACCCGTGAGCAGGGCTTTTATGAGAAAAACCCAGGGGCGGATACCGCGACGCGTCAGATGCTGAACAAGCCGCCGTTGCCGTTCACCAAGGGGCTGCGTCTGGGCAACATGCCGCAGATCCGCGTGATTGTGGATGAAGAGCTGGAGAGCGTGTGGACCGGTAAGAAGACACCGCAGCAGGCGCTGGATACCGCCGTTGAGCGTGGGAATCAGTTACTGCGCCGCTTTGAGAAATCGACGAAGTCTTAACCAGTGAAATGTCGGATGCGCTTCGCTTATCCAACCTGGCATCGCGTGTAGGCCGGATAAGCGAAGCGCATCCGGCACAGTTCAGGAATTAACCGTAATGTCATCATCCCGTCCGGTGTTCCGCTCGCGCTGGCTGCCTTATTTGCTGGTCGCGCCGCAGCTCATCATCACCGTTATCTTTTTTATCTGGCCTGCGGGCGAAGCGTTGTGGTACTCGCTACAAAGCGTCGATCCGTTTGGTTTCTCCAGCCAGTTCGTCGGTCTGGATAACTTTGTCACGTTGTTTCATGACAGCTACTATCTCGACTCCTTCTGGACGACGATAAAATTCAGCACCTTTGTCACCGTCAGCGGTTTGCTGGTGTCGCTGTTCTTTGCGGCGCTGGTGGAGTACATCGTGCGCGGCAGCCGTTTCTATCAAACCTTAATGCTGCTGCCTTACGCCGTGGCTCCCGCCGTTGCCGCCGTATTGTGGATCTTCCTGTTTAACCCTGGTCGCGGGTTGATCACTCATTTTCTCGCCGAGTTCGGCTACGACTGGAACCATGCGCAAAACAGCGGCCAGGCGATGTTCCTGGTGGTGTTTGCCTCGGTGTGGAAGCAAATCAGCTACAACTTTCTGTTTTTCTATGCCGCGCTGCAATCCATTCCCCGTTCGTTGATTGAAGCTGCAGCCATTGATGGCGCAGGGCCGATTCGCCGCTTCTTTAAGATTGCGCTGCCGCTTATCGCCCCGGTGAGCTTCTTCCTGCTGGTGGTGAACCTGGTGTACGCCTTCTTTGACACCTTCCCGGTGATCGACGCCGCCACATCAGGCGGGCCAGTACAGGCCACCACGACGCTGATTTATAAGATCTACCGCGAAGGCTTTACCGGACTGGATCTGGCTTCGTCTGCCGCGCAGTCGGTGGTGTTGATGTTCCTCGTCATTGTGCTGACGGTGGTGCAGTTCCGCTATGTTGAAAGCAAGGTGCGTTACCAATGATTGAGAACCGTCCGTGGCTGACGATATTCAGCCATACCATGCTAATCCTCGGGATCGCGGTGATCCTCTTCCCGCTGTACGTGGCGTTTGTCGCGGCGACGCTGGATAAACAAGAAGTCTATGCTGTACCGATGACGCTTATTCCCGGCACGCATCTGCTGGAAAACATCCACAACATCTGGGTAAACGGGGTAGGCACGAATAGCGCGCCGTTCTGGCGGATGTTGCTCAATAGCTTCGTGATGGCGTTCAGCATTACGCTCGGCAAAATTACCGTCTCGATGCTCTCGGCTTTCGCCATCGTCTGGTTTCGTTTTCCGCTGCGTAACCTCTTCTTCTGGATGATTTTTATCACCCTGATGCTGCCGGTTGAAGTGCGTATCTTCCCGACGGTAGAAGTCATCGCCAACCTGAAAATGCTCGACAGCTACGCCGGTTTAACGCTGCCGTTAATGGCCTCGGCTACCGCTACCTTCCTGTTCCGCCAGTTCTTTATGACGCTGCCGGATGAACTGGTGGAAGCCGCGCGGATCGACGGTGCGTCGCCAATGCGCTTCTTTTGCGACATTGTCTTTCCGTTGTCCAAAACCAATCTGGCGGCGCTGTTTGTGATCACCTTTATTTACGGCTGGAACCAGTATTTGTGGCCGTTGTTGATTATTACCGACGTTGATCTCGGCACCACCGTGGCAGGGATTAAAGGGATGATCGCCACAGGCGAAGGTACAACGGAATGGAACTCGGTGATGGCCGCGATGTTGTTAACGCTTATCCCTCCAGTTGTGATTGTTTTAGTGATGCAGCGTGCCTTTGTGCGCGGCCTGGTCGATAGTGAGAAATAAGATGGCAGGACTGAAATTACAGGCAGTAACCAAAAGCTGGGATGGCAAAACCCAGGTCATTAAACCGCTGACCCTTGATGTGGCGGATGGCGAATTTATCGTGATGGTTGGGCCGTCTGGCTGCGGGAAATCGACGCTGCTGCGCATGGTTGCCGGGCTGGAGCGAGTGACTGAAGGCGATATCTGGATCGATGGTCAGCGCGTTACCGAAATGGAACCGAAAGATCGCGGGATTGCGATGGTGTTCCAGAACTACGCGCTCTATCCGCACATGAGCGTCGAAGAAAACATGGCGTGGGGGCTGAAAATTCGCGGCATGGGTAAGCAGCAAATAGCCGAGCGCGTCAAAGAGGCGGCACGTATTCTTGAACTGGACGGGCTGCTTAAGCGCCGACCGCGCGAACTTTCTGGCGGTCAGCGTCAGCGTGTGGCGATGGGCCGCGCGATTGTGCGCGATCCGGCGGTGTTCTTGTTTGATGAGCCGCTCTCTAACCTCGATGCCAAGCTGCGTGTGCAGATGCGCCTTGAGCTGCAACAGTTACACCGTCGCCTGAAAACGACTTCACTCTACGTTACTCACGATCAGGTTGAGGCAATGACCCTCGCCCAGCGGGTAATGGTGATGAACGGCGGTGTTGCCGAACAGATTGGCACACCGGTGGAAGTGTACGAAAAGCCCGCCAGCCTGTTTGTAGCGAGTTTTATCGGTAGCCCGGCGATGAACCTGCTGACAGGCCGCGTGAATAACGAAGGCACGTATTTCGAACTGGACGGGGGTATCGCGCTGCCGCTAAACGGTAGCTACCGTCAGTACGCCGGACGTAAAATGACCCTCGGTATTCGCCCGGAACATATTGCGTTAAGCTCACAGACAGAAGGCGGTGTGCCGCTGGTGATGGACACGCTGGAGATCCTCGGCGCAGATAACCTGGCGCACGGACGCTGGGGCGAACAGAAGCTGGTGGTAAGACTGGCGCATCAGGAACGCCCGACGGCAGGCAGTACACTGTGGCTGCATCTGCCGGAAAATCAGCTGCATCTTTTTGATGGTGAAACAGGACAACGAATATGAGTAACTGGCCTTATCCCCGCATCGTCGCCCATCGTGGCGGCGGTAAACTGGCCCCGGAAAACACTCTGGCGGCAATCGACGTGGGGGCAAAATACGGTCATAAGATGATCGAATTTGACGCAAAGTTATCGAAAGATGGCGAGATCTTCTTGCTTCATGACGATAATCTCGAACGCACCAGCAACGGCTGGGGCGTCGCTGGCGAACTGAACTGGCAGGATTTGCTGCGCGTGGATGCGGGCAGTTGGTACAGCAAAGCGTTCAAAGGTGAGCCGCTGCCATTGCTTTCGCAGGTGGCGGAACGCTGTCGCGAACACGGGATGATGGCGAATATCGAAATCAAACCCACCACTGGCACCGGGCCGTTGACGGGCAAAATGGTGGCGCTGGCGGCACGCGAGCTTTGGGCTGGTATGACGCCGCCGCTGCTGTCATCGTTTGAGATTGATGCTTTAGAGGCCGCACAATTGGCAGCGCCGGAACTGCCGCGCGGTTTGTTGCTTGATGAGTGGCGCGACGACTGGCGCGAACTGACGACGCGGCTGGGCTGCGTCTCTATTCATCTCAATCATAAGTTGCTTGATAAAGCGCGAGTGATGCAGTTGAAAGACGCCGGATTACGGATTCTGGTGTATACCGTCAACAGACCCCAGCGCGCGGCAGAGCTGTTACGCTGGGGCGTGGATTGCATCTGTACTGATGTGATTGATGTGATTGGTCCGAACTTTACGGCCCAATAGTTTTCAACGGAATGTCAGGCTGCGACGTGCTGGGCGGATTCAGCATGTCGCCGTTTCTCCTCTCTTGCAGCATATGCTGCTGATTTAGCGAGCTATCCGGATTATGGTTGCTGTTTAACATCCCGCCGTTGGTGTTGGGTAGCATTTGCTGCCGGGCGGGATTTAGCTCCCCCGGCTGCGACTGCAATACCCGCTGGGAGTTGCTATTAATCTGATTTTCTAAATGCTGCTGCTGCAACTGAGTCTGTGTTTTCAGTTGCTGGTTTAGCATCCCTTTTTGCTGGATTTGCTGCGTTTGCATTTGAGTTTGCATCCGCTGCTGGCTGGGGATCTGATATCCCGGCTGGTTGGGGTTATTCAGAGTATTAATGGGCTGTGCAAAGCCGACAAACGGCAGGAGTGCCGTCAAAAGCAGAAGTCGTTTCATCGCGTATCCTCCTCTGAAGATATCCTTTAAGTTTACTCTGTTCCCGGCGAAACGATGATTATTTCAGAGTTATACACCAGGCTTAAGTGGGGAAGGCCCCTCACATAACTGGAGAATAACGATGATAAAACCGACGTTTTTACGCCGGGCGGCGATTGCTACTTTGCTTTCAGGATGCTGTTTTAGTGCTGCCGCCGCGCCACCTGCGCCGCCGCCCGTTTCGTATGGCGTGGAGGAAGATGTCTTCCATCCGGTGCGCGCGACGCAGGGGATGGTGGCTTCTGTGGACGCCACTGCCACTCAGGTGGGGGTAGATATCCTTAAGCAAGGCGGGAATGCCGTTGATGCCGCCGTTGCGGTAGGGTACGCGCTGGCGGTAACGCATCCGCAGGCGGGGAATCTGGGCGGCGGCGGTTTTATGCTGATCCGTTCTAAAAATGGTAACACCACTGCTATCGACTTTCGCGAAATGGCGCCAGCCAAAGCGACCCGCGATATGTTCCTCGATGACCAGGGCAACCCGGACAGCAAAAAATCACTCACTTCGCATCTGGCTTCCGGCACACCGGGTACGGTAGCGGGCTTCTCGTTGGCGCTGGATAAATACGGCACCATGCCGTTGAATAAAGTGGTGCAACCGGCGTTTAAACTGGCACGCGATGGTTTTATTGTTAACGACGCGTTGGCAGACGATCTCAAAACCTACGGCAGTGAAGTGCTGCCTAATCACGAAAACAGCAAAGCTATCTTCTGGAAAGAGGGCGAGCCGCTGAAAAAGGGCGACAAACTGGTGCAGGCGAATCTGGCAAAGAGCCTGGAGATGATTGCTGAAAACGGCCCGGACGAATTCTACAAAGGCACGATTGCGGAACAGATCGCTCAGGAGATGCAGAAAAACGGTGGTTTGGTAAGCAAAGAAGATTTAGCCGCGTATAAAGCGGTAGAACGCACACCGATTAGCGGCGATTATCGCGGGTATCAGGTTTACTCCATGCCACCGCCATCTTCCGGCGGGATCCATATCGTGCAGATCCTCAATATTCTGGAAAACTTCGATATGCAGAAGTACGGTTTTGGCAGCGCCGATGCGATGCAAATCATGGCAGAAGCTGAGAAACACGCCTACGCCGACCGCTCGGAGTATCTTGGCGACCCGGATTTTGTCAAAGTCCCGTGGCAGGCGCTAACCAATAAAGCCTATGCCAAATCTATTGCCGATCAAATAGATATCAATAAAGCGAAGCCATCCAGCGAAATCCGCCCAGGCAAACTTGCACCTTATGAGAGTAATCAAACTACCCATTATTCGGTGGTAGATAAAGACGGTAACGCGGTGGCGGTGACCTATACGCTGAACACCACCTTCGGTACGGGCATTGTTGCGGGCGAGAGCGGTATTTTGCTTAATAATCAGATGGATGATTTCTCCGCCAAACCGGGCGTACCGAACGTTTATGGGCTGGTGGGCGGTGATGCCAACGCCGTCGGGCCGAATAAACGTCCGCTGTCGTCAATGTCGCCAACGATTGTGGTGAAAGATGGTAAAACCTGGCTGGTGACTGGCAGCCCTGGTGGGAGCCGGATTATCACCACCGTGCTGCAAATGGTGGTGAACAGCATCGATTATGGAATGAACGTTGCCGAAGCGACCAATGCGCCGCGTTTCCATCATCAGTGGTTACCGGACGAACTGCGTGTCGAAAAAGGATTTAGCCCGGATACGCTCAAACTGCTGGAAGCAAAAGGTCAGAAAGTGGCGCTAAAAGAGGCGATGGGCAGTACGCAAAGCATTATGGTTGGACCGGACGGCGAGTTGTACGGCGCATCCGACCCGCGCTCGGTGGATGATTTAACAGCGGGGTATTAATATTTCCCTTATTTTTCAGCCCTCTCTCGGTGGGAGAGGGCTGAAATGAGAGCGTTCGACCGAAAATTCTTTATTTCACCCGCGCCATATAATACGCATCGACATATTCACCGTTTCGTAATGCGTACTTCTTACCAGTCCCTTCAATTTCAAAGCCGAATTTTTTATAGACCTTAATCGCCGGGGCGTTATCGACAAACACAGTTAGCTCAATGCGATCTACCCGCAGCCAGTTATCACACATCTCAATCATCTCTCGCATCAGGGCGCTGGCGACACCGCGATTCTTCCAACGGAAGTCGACGCAGATACCAAAATCGGCAACATGACTGCGGCGAGGGCGTTGCTGTACGTCAATGGTGAGATGACCCACGACGGTTCCATCAATACAGGCGACTAACTGTTTGATACCAGGAAGATCGGCGAGTCGCTCCTGCCACATATGATCGGAAGGATGAGGCACTTGTAGTGTGTTGTAATACACCTCCGGCTGGGCGTGAATTTGCCGAATGGCCTCGTAATCCCGTGTTTCAGCGTGGCGTATTACTATCTCACTCATTCCTCTGTCCTCTTTGGGGTAAATGTCCCTTTCAACATCATTGACTTTCAAATACGAGTCAAATGCATTTTTTTGCAAAAAGTGTTGGACAATTGCGAATGAGAATGATTATTATTGTCTCGCAATCAGGAAGACCCTCGCGGAGAACCTGAAAGCACGACATTGCTCACATTGCTTCCAGTATTACTTAGCCAGCCGGGTGCTGGCTTTTTTTTTTTGCTTGTCATTTTGTCCACGGGGAATGTTCCTCGTGTTGAGACAAATGCAAAATCGCCAGATGCGTTACGCTTATCAGACCTACAAATAGTCCTGAACCGTAGGCCGGATAAGGCGTTCACGCCGCATCCGGCATGAATAAAACGCACTTTGCCAACAATCTGACCTACTGAAGCACAGGCATAGGAACCGTGTCCGCTTTGCGCTAAGGTGTAACTAACCACCTTAAAAAGGACGAAATCATGGTCATCAACTGCGCCTTTATTGGCTTCGGCAAAAGCACCACCCGTTACCATCTGCCGTATGTACTTAACCGCAAGGATAGCTGGCATGTCGCGCATATTTTTCGCCGCCATGCGAAGCCGGAAGAACAGGCCCCCATTTACTCCCATATCCATTTCACCAGCGATCTCGACGAAGTGCTAAACGATCCCGACGTTAAGCTGCTTGTCGTCTGCACCCACGCGGACAGCCACTTCGAGTACGCGAAACGCGCGCTGGAAGCCGGGAAAAATGTGCTGGTCGAAAAACCGTTCACCCCGACGCTTGCTCAGGCGAAAGAGCTGTTTGCGCTGGCGAAAAGTAAAGGGCTGACCGTTACGCCGTATCAGAATCGTCGCTTTGACTCCTGCTTCCTGACGGCAAAAAAAGCGATTGAAAGTGGCAAGCTGGGAGAGATTGTTGAAGTGGAAAGCCATTTTGACTATTACCGCCCGGTAGTAGAAGCCAAACCTGGACTGCCGCAGGATGGCGCGTTCTATGGTCTTGGCGTGCATACTCTGGACCAGATTATCTCGCTGTTTGGTCGTCCTGATCATGTGGCCTATGACATCCGCAGCCTGCGTAATAAAGCTAATCCTGACGACACCTCCGAAGCGCAGTTGTTTTATGGCGACCTTAAAGCGATCGTTAAAACCAGTCATTTGGTGAAAATCGATTATCCGAAATTTATCGTTCACGGTAAGAAAGGTACATTTATTAAATACGGCATCGACCAGCAGGAAACCAGCCTGAAGGCTAATATTATGCCGGGCGAACCGGGATTCGCGGCGGATGATTCAATCGGTGTGATGGAGTATGTCAATGACGAGGGCGTTACGGTCAGAGAAGAGATGAAGCCGGAGATGGGCGACTATGGCCGTGTATATGATGCGTTGTACCAAACCATCACCAACGGTGCGCCAAATTACGTCAAGGAATCTGAAGTTCTTACCAATCTGGAAATCCTTGAACGCGGTTTTGAGCAAGCCTCTCCCTCCACAGTGACTCTCGCGAAGTAAGTTTTATGGCCCCTCAAATAGTTCAATTTTTTTGAATAGAGGGGTCAATTTTCACCCTCTATCATCCCAGGCGGATCGGGTCCACACTAAGCCCATCGAAATCATTCAGGGGGCGAATACAAATGATCTACTTACGCAAAGCAAATGAACGCGGTCATGCTAATCATGGCTGGCTGGACTCCTGGCATACTTTCTCTTTTGCCAACTATTACGATCCGAACTTTATGGGCTTCTCCGCGCTGCGCGTGATTAACGACGACGTGATTGAAGCAGGGCAGGGCTTCGGCACTCACCCGCATAAAGATATGGAAATTTTGACCTACGTGCTGGAAGGTACTGTTGAGCACCAGGACAGCATGGGTAATAAAGAGCAGGTTCCGGCGGGCGAGTTCCAGATTATGAGTGCGGGTACGGGTATTCGTCACTCAGAGTACAACCCAAGCAGCACTGAGCGTCTGCATCTGTATCAGATCTGGATCATGCCAGAAGAAAACGGGATTACGCCGCGTTATGAACAGCGTCGATTCGATGCCGTGCAGGGCAAACAACTGGTGCTCTCGCCGGATGCGCGTGACGGTTCGCTGAAAGTGTATCAGGATATGGAACTGTACCGCTGGGCGCTGGTAAAAGATGAGCAGTCGATACATCAGATTTCCGCTGAACGCCGCGTCTGGATCCAGGTAGTGAAAGGCAATGTCACGATTAACGGTGTCAAAGCTTCTACCAGCGATGGTCTGGCGATTTGGGATGAGCAGGCGATTTCCATCCATGCTGATAGCGACAGTGAAATTCTGTTGTTCGATTTACCGCCAGTCTAAATTTATCTCACAACCTTCCTGAGGAATCAGGAAGGTTGTGATGCGTCCGTGGTAAACTAAAGGAATCTATCCCTTTTGTACCTTTCAGGACGATGAAAAAGAAAAGACCCGTACTTCAGGATGTGGCTGACCGTGTAGGCGTGACCAAAATGACGGTCAGCCGTTTTTTGCGCAACCCGGAGCAAGTTTCCGTCGCTCTACGTGGCAAGATTGCCGCCGCTCTTGATGAACTGGGCTATATTCCCAATCGCGCGCCCGATATCCTCTCTAACGCCACCAGCCGGGCGATTGGCGTCCTGTTACCTTCGCTTACTAACCAGGTTTTCGCTGAGGTTTTACGCGGCATCGAAAGCGTCACCGACGCGCACGGTTATCAAACTATGCTGGCCCACTACGGTTATAAACCGGAAATGGAGCAAGAACGCCTCGAATCAATGCTCTCCTGGAATATCGACGGCCTGATCCTTACCGAACGCACCCATACGCCACGCACCTTAAAGATGATTGAGGTAGCGGGAATTCCTGTGGTGGAGTTGATGGACAGCAAGTCGCCGTGCCTCGATATCGCCGTCGGTTTTGATAACTTTGAAGCGGCACGCCAGATGACCACCGCCATTATTGCTCGCGGGCATCGTCACATTGCCTATCTCGGCGCACGTCTCGACGAACGTACTATCATCAAACAGAAGGGATACGAACGGGCGATGCTGGATGCGGGCCTGGTGCCGTATAGCGTGATGGTCGAGCAATCTTCTTCTTACTCTTCTGGTATTGAGCTGATTCGTCAGGCGCGGCGGGAATATCCGCAACTGGATGGCGTGTTCTGTACCAACGATGACCTGGCTGTCGGCGCAGCGTTTGAATGCCAGCGTCTGGGGCTGAAAATCCCTGACGATATGGCAATTGCTGGTTTCCACGGCCACGATATTGGTCAGGTGATGGAGCCTCGGCTGGCGAGCGTGCTGACGCCGCGTGAGCGGATGGGCAGCATTGGCGCTGAACGCCTGCTGGCGCGTATTCGTGGCGAAACCATAACACCAAAAATGTTAGATTTAGGTTTCACCTTGTCACCGGGCGGATCTATTTAAGCTCACAAATTTGAAGTAGCTCACACTTATACACTTAAGGCACGGATGGATATTGCTTCTGTTTTTGTCCGGCTGGAGAATGTTACCGATAACAGTTACCCGTAACATTTTTAATTCTTGTACTGTGGGGGCACCACTTTGAGCACGACTAATCATGATCACCACATTTACGTCTTGATGGGCGTATCGGGCAGCGGCAAATCTGCGGTTGCAAGTGAAGTGGCGCATCAACTTCATGCCGCGTTTCTTGATGGCGATTTCCTCCATCCGCGCTGCAATATCGAAAAAATGGCTTCCGGCCAACCGCTGAATGATGACGATCGCAAACCGTGGTTACAGGCGCTGAACGACGCCGCGTTTGCTATGCAGCGCACCAATAAAGTGTCGCTGATCGTCTGTTCCGCACTGAAAAAGCACTATCGCGACCTGCTACGCGAGGGCAATCCGAATCTCTCTTTCATCTACCTGAAAGGTGATTTTGATGTGATTGAAAGCCGCCTGAAAGCGCGCAAAGGCCATTTCTTTAAAACCCAAATGCTGGTGACGCAGTTTGAAACGCTGCAGGAGCCTGGTGCGGACGAAACCGATGTACTGGTGGTGGATATCGATCAACCGCTGGAAGGTGTTGTGGCAAGCACCATTGAGGTTATTAAAAAAGGCAAATAAGTAGTGACTACATTAACGCTTGTTTTAACAGCAGTAGGGTCTGTTTTACTGCTGCTGTTTTTAGTCATGAAAGCGCGTATGCACGCTTTCCTGGCTTTGATGGTGGTGTCTATGGGGGCTGGCCTTTTTTCCGGTATGCCGCTCGATAAAATCGCAGCGACAATGGAAAAAGGGATGGGAGGCACCCTCGGCTTCCTGGCGGTGGTTGTCGCCCTGGGAGCCATGTTTGGCAAGATCTTACATGAAACCGGCGCAGTCGATCAGATTGCTGTCAAAATGCTCAAATCCTTCGGTCACAGCCGCGCGCATTATGCCATTGGCCTTGCGGGTCTGGTTTGTGCGCTGCCGCTGTTCTTTGAAGTGGCAATTGTTCTGCTGATTAGCGTTGCCTTCTCGATGGCACGCCACACCGGCACGAACCTGGTGAAACTGGTGATCCCGTTGTTCGCAGGCGTGGCGGCAGCGGCGGCATTTCTGGTGCCAGGGCCAGCGCCGATGCTGCTGGCATCGCAGATGAATGCCGACTTTGGCTGGATGATCCTGATTGGTCTGTGTGCGGCAATTCCGGGGATGATTATTGCTGGTCCGCTGTGGGGCAACTTCATCAGCCGTTACGTTGAGCTGCACATTCCTGACGACATCAGTGAACCGCATCTTGGCGAAGGCAAAATGCCATCCTTCGGATTCAGCCTTTCGCTGATCCTGCTGCCACTGGTGCTGGTAGGTCTTAAAACCATTGCTGCGCGTTTTGTACCAGAAGGATCAACTGCTTACGAATGGTTTGAGTTTATCGGCCATCCGTTTACCGCGATTCTGGTTGCTTGTCTGGTAGCGATTTATGGCCTGGCCATGCGTCAGGGCATGCCAAAAGACAAAGTGATGGAGATTTGCGGTCACGCGTTGCAACCGGCGGGGATCATTCTGCTGGTGATTGGTGCGGGCGGCGTATTCAAACAGGTGCTGGTTGACTCTGGCGTAGGTCCGGCACTGGGCGAAGCATTAACCGGGATGGGTCTGCCGATTGCCATCACTTGCTTCGTGCTGGCAGCAGCGGTGCGTATCATTCAGGGTTCTGCCACCGTTGCCTGCTTAACGGCGGTAGGGCTGGTGATGCCGGTTATTGAACAACTGAATTACTCCGGTGCGCAAATGGCGGCACTGTCTATTTGTATCGCCGGTGGTTCGATTGTTGTCAGTCACGTTAACGACGCTGGTTTCTGGTTGTTCGGTAAATTTACCGGTGCAACCGAAGCCGAAACGCTGAAAACCTGGACCATGATGGAAACCATCCTCGGCACTGTCGGTGCTATCGTCGGGATGATTGCGTTCCAGCTGTTGAGTTAAGTTTGTTCGCCCGGTAGTTCTGACGCTACCGGGCTCATTTCGAGAAATTATCCCCGTCACCCCTTCATCCACATCCGAATTCCGTCGAGGAACATCTGGGTTGCCATCATCACCAGAATCAATCCCATCAGACGTTCCAGTGCATTCACTCCTTTCTCACCCAGCAGACGCAAAAATAGCGATGACTGTAGCAGGATGACAAATGTGCCGCCCCAGGCCAGCAGCAGAGCAATCACCAGATGCCCCATCTGATTCGGGTACTGATGAGACAGCAGCATTAATGTGGCGAGGATAGTCGGTCCAGCCACTAATGGGATTGCCAACGGCACGATAAACGGCTCTTCACCAGCCGGAAGCCCGCTACTGTTTCCTGAGGCGCTGGGGAAAATCATCTTAATGGCGATCAGAAATAGAATGATGCCGCCGGAAATGGAGACGGTTTCTGCCCGCAGGCTAAGAAATGCCAGAATTTTCTCACCCGCAAACAGGAACACCAGCATCACCAGGAGAGCAATAAGCAACTCTCGCACCATGATTGCCCGACGTCTTTTCGGTTCAGTATGTTTCAGTACGGACATAAAAATAGGTAGGTTTCCGAGCGGATCCATAATCAAGATCAATAAAACTGCTGCAGAAATGATTTCATTCATAACTCAAGTTCCCTGATAATTGCCTTGGACTTTCTGCGTGCTACGAAAGCAGGATAAGTCGCATTACTGATGGCTTCGCTATCATTGATTAATTTCACTTGCGACTTTGGCTGCTTTTTGTATGGTGAAAGATGTGCCACGAGGACACCGGCACATATATACAGCACACATCTTTGCAGGAAAAAAACGCTTATGAAAAATGTTGGTTTTATCGGCTGGCGCGGTATGGTCGGCTCCGTTCTCATGCAACGCATGGTAGAAGAGCGCGATTTCGACGCCATTCGCCCTGTCTTCTTTTCGACTTCCCAGTCTGGTCAGGCTGCGCCTTCCTTTGGCGGTGCTTCTGGCACACTTCAGGATGCCTTTGATCTGGAGGCGCTGAAGGCCCTCGATATCATCGTAACCTGTCAGGGCGGCGATTATACCAACGAAATCTATCCAAAGCTCCGTGAGAGCGGATGGCAAGGTTACTGGATTGACGCAGCATCGTCTCTGCGCATGAAAGATGATGCCATCATCATTCTTGACCCAGTCAATCAGGACGTCATTACTGACGGATTAAATAAAGGCATCAGGACTTTTGTTGGCGGTAACTGTACCGTAAGCCTGATGTTGATGTCGTTGGGCGGTTTATTCGCCAATGATCTTGTTGATTGGGTTTCCGTTGCGACCTACCAGGCGGCTTCCGGCGGTGGTGCGCGACATATGCGTGAGTTGTTAACCCAGATGGGCCAGCTGTACGGCCATGTGGCGGATGAACTCGCGACACCGTCCTCTGCTATTCTCGATATTGAACGCAAAGTCACGACCTTAACCCGCAGCGGCGAGTTGTCAGTGGATAACTTTGGCGTGCCGCTGGCGGGCAGCCTGATTCCGTGGATCGACAAACAGCTTGATAACGGTCAGAGCCGCGAAGAATGGAAAGGGCAGGCGGAAACCAACAAGATTCTCAACACATCTTCCGTTATTCCGGTAGATGGTTTGTGTGTGCGTGTCGGGGCGTTGCGCTGCCACAGCCAGGCATTCACCATCAAATTGAAAAAAGATGTGTCTATTCCGACCGTGGAAGAACTGTTGGCGGCCCATAACCCGTGGGCAAAAGTGGTTCCAAACGATCGCGAAATCACCATGCGTGAGCTAACCCCAGCTGCCGTCACCGGTACGCTGACCACGCCGGTAGGCCGTCTGCGTAAGCTGAATATGGGACCTGAGTTCCTGTCAGCCTTTACCGTGGGCGACCAGCTGCTGTGGGGGGCCGCGGAGCCGCTACGTCGGATGCTTCGTCAACTGGCGTAATGTTTATTCATTAAATTTGGGGCGTAATGCAGCCCCTTTTAGTGCGTAGTACAGGAGTAAGCGCAGATGTTTCATGATTTACCGGGAGTTAAATAGAGCATTGGCTATTCTTTAAGGGTGGCGGGATACATACGTATTCAATGCCTTACCTGAAGTGAGGACGGCGTAGAGAGGATGCACAGAGTGCTGCGCCGTTCAGGTCAAAAAAATGTCACAACCAGATGTCAAAAATTAGTTGGATGGGGTGACACAATAAAACAGGAAGACAAGCATGTCCGATCGTATCGATAGAGACGTGATTAACGCGCTAATTGCAGGTCATTTTGCGGATCCTTTTTCCGTACTTGGAATGCATAAAACCACAGCGGGACTGGAAGTCCGTGCCCTTTTACCTGACGCCACTGATGTGTGGGTAATTGAACCAAAAACTGGACGCAAAGTTGCTAAACTGGAGTGTCTCGACTCTCGTGGCTTCTTCAGCGGCGTCATTCCTCGGCGTAAGAATTTTTTCCGCTATCAGTTGGCGGTTGTCTGGCATGACCAGCAGAATCTGATTGATGATCCTTACCGTTTTGGCCCTTTAATCCAGGAAATGGACGCCTGGCTGTTATCTGAAGGTACCCACCTGCGCCCATATGAAACCTTAGGTGCGCACGCAGATACTATGGATGGCGTTACCGGCACGCGTTTTTCTGTCTGGGCGCCAAATGCCCGCCGTGTCTCGGTTGTTGGGCAATTCAACTACTGGGATGGTCGTCGTCACCCGATGCGCCTGCGTAAAGAGAGCGGCATCTGGGAACTGTTTATCCCTGGCGCGCATAACGGTCAGCTCTATAAATACGAAATGATTGATGCCAATGGCAATCTGCGTTTGAAGTCTGATCCTTATGCCTTCGAAGCACAGATGCGTCCGGAAACCGCTTCCCTTATTTGCGGACTGCCTGAAAAGGTCGTGCAGACCGAAGAGCGCAAAAAAGCGAATCAGTTTGATGCGCCAATTTCTATCTATGAAGTTCACCTGGGGTCATGGCGTCGTCACACCGACAACAACTTCTGGTTAAGCTATCGCGAACTGGCCGATCAACTGGTGCCTTACGCTAAATGGATGGGCTTTACCCACCTCGAACTGCTGCCAATCAACGAACATCCATTCGATGGCAGCTGGGGCTATCAACCGACGGGGATGTACGCGCCAACTCGCCGTTTTGGTACTCGCGATGACTTCCGCTATTTCATTGATGCCGCCCACGCAGCAGGTTTGAACGTCATTCTCGACTGGGTACCGGGCCACTTCCCGACTGATGACTTTGCACTTGCCGAATTTGACGGCACAAATCTGTATGAACACAGCGATCCGCGTGAAGGTTACCATCAGGACTGGAATACCCTGATCTACAACTATGGCCGTCGCGAAGTCAGCAATTTCCTTGTTGGTAACGCGCTGTATTGGATCGAGCGTTTTGGTATCGATGCGTTGCGCGTCGATGCTGTAGCTTCGATGATTTATCGTGATTACAGCCGTAAAGAGGGCGAGTGGATCCCGAACGAGTATGGTGGACGCGAGAATCTCGAAGCGATTGAATTCCTTCGCAATACCAACCGTATTATCGGTGAGCAAGTCCCGGGCGCGGTGACGATGGCGGAAGAGTCTACCGACTTTCCTGGCGTTTCTCGCCCGCAAGATATGGGCGGTCTGGGTTTCTGGTACAAGTGGAACCTGGGATGGATGCACGACACCCTCGACTACATGAAGCTCGACCCGGTTCATCGTCAATATCATCACGATAAACTCACCTTCGGCATGCTCTACAACTACACTGAAAACTTCGTCCTGCCGTTATCGCATGATGAAGTGGTGCACGGCAAAAAATCGATTCTCGACAGAATGCCGGGCGATGCATGGCAGAAATTTGCCAATCTGCGAGCCTACTATGGCTGGATGTGGGCGTTCCCGGGCAAGAAACTGTTGTTCATGGGTAACGAATTTGCCCAGGGGCGTGAGTGGAACCACGATGCCAGCCTCGACTGGCATCTGCTGGAAGGCGGTGACAACTGGCATCACGGTGTCCAGCGACTGGTACGCGATCTGAACCATACTTATCGTCACCACAAAGCACTGCACGAGCTGGATTTCGACGCGTATGGCTTTGAATGGCTGGTGGTGGATGACCATGAACGCTCGGTGCTGATCTTTGTGCGTCGCGATAAAGAGGGTAACGAAATTATCGTTGCCAGCAACTTTACGCCAGTGCCGCGTCATGATTATCGCTTCGGCATTAATCAGCCAGGTAAATGGCGTGAGATTCTCAACACCGATTCCATGCACTACCACGGCAGCAATGCTGGCAATGGCGGCGCGGTACATAGCGATGAAATCGCCAGCCACGGTCGTCAGCATTCATTAAGCCTTACGCTACCGCCGCTGGCCACTATCTGGCTGGTCCGGGAGGGATAATGACACAACTCGCCATTGGCAAACCCGCTCCCCTTGGCGCGCACTATGATGGTCAGGGCGTCAACTTCACGCTCTTTTCCGCTCATGCCGAGCGGGTAGAGCTGTGTGTGTTTGACGCTCAGGGCATCGAACACCGGTATGACTTGCCAGAACGCAGCGGCGATGTCTGGCACGGTTATCTGCCGGATGCGCGCCCGGGTTTGCATTATGGTTACCGCGTTCATGGCCCATGGCAACCCGCCATGGGACATCGCTTTAACCCGGCGAAGTTGTTGATTGATCCTTGCGCGCGGCAAATTGTCGGGGAATTTAAAGATAACCCGCTGCTGCACGCAGGGCATAGTGAACCTGACTATCGCGACAATGCTGCCATTGCGCCGAAATGCGTAGTGGTGGTCGATCACTATGACTGGGAGGATGATGCCCCGCCGCGTACGTCGTGGGGCAGCACCATCATTTATGAAGCCCATGTCAAAGGCTTAACCTATCTGCATCCGGAAATCCCGGTGGATATCCGCGGCACCTATAAAGCGCTCGGTCATCCGGTGATGATCAACTATTTAAAACAGTTGGGCATTACGGCGCTGGAACTGTTGCCGGTGGCGCAGTTTGCCAGTGAACCACGCCTGCAACGCATGGGGCTAAGTAACTACTGGGGCTACAACCCGGTGGCGCTGTTTGCGCTGCATCCGGCATATGCCTGCTCGCCCGAAACGGCGCTGGATGAGTTTCGCGATGCAGTCAAAGCTCTGCACAAAGCGGGCATTGAGGTCATTCTTGATATCGTGCTCAACCACAGTGCGGAACTGGATCTCGACGGCCCGCTATTCTCACTGCGCGGGATCGACAACCGTAGCTATTATTGGATAAGAGAAGACGGCGATTATCACAACTGGACCGGTTGCGGCAATACGCTCAATTTGAGTCATCCAGCTGTGGTGGAGTACGCCAGCGCCTGTCTACGCTACTGGGTGGAAACCTGCCACGTTGATGGCTTCCGTTTCGATCTCGCAGCAGTCATGGGGCGAACACCGGAGTTTCGTCAGGATGCGCCGCTGTTTACGGCTATCCAGAATTGCCCGGTGCTTTCACAAGTGAAGTTAATTGCTGAACCGTGGGATATCGCGCCCGGCGGCTATCAGGTGGGCAATTTCCCACCGCTGTTTGCTGAGTGGAACGATCATTTCCGCGATGCCGCCCGCCGTTTCTGGCTGCATTATGATTTACCGCTGGGAGAGTTTGCCGGACGCTTTGCCGCATCCAGCGATGTTTTTAAACGTAATGGCCGTCTGCCGAGTGCTGCGATTAATCTCGTTACCGCGCATGACGGTTTTACGCTTCGCGACTGTGTTTGTTTCAACCATAAACACAATGAAGCAAACGGAGAAGAAAATCGCGACGGAACCAACAACAATTACAGTAACAATCATGGTAAAGAAGGGTTAGGCGGTACTCTTGATCTGGTTGAACGGCGGCGCGACAGCATTCACGCCCTGTTAACGACGTTGTTGCTTTCCCAGGGTACGCCGATGTTGCTGGCAGGTGATGAACATGGTCACAGCCAGCATGGCAATAACAATGCCTACTGTCAGGATAACCAACTAACGTGGTTGGACTGGTCACAGGCAAGTAGTGGGTTAACGGCGTTTACCGCCGCGTTAATCCATCTGCGCAAGCGCATTCCTGCTTTGGTAGAGGATCGCTGGTGGGAAGAAGGCGATGGTAATGTCCGTTGGCTGAATCGATATGCTCAACCTTTAAGCTCGGATGAGTGGCAAAACGGGCCAAAGCAGCTGCAAATTTTGCTTTCGGATCGTTTTTTGATCGCAATAAACGCCACGCTTGAGGTAACAGAGATTGTTTTACCTGCTGGGGAGTGGCACGCCATTCCCCCATTCGCTGGAGAGGATAACCCAGTGATTACGGCTGTCTGGCCGGGACCTGCACACGGACTGTGTGTGTTCCAGAGATGATAAAAAAGGAGTTAGTCATGATTAGTTTAGAGAAGAACGATCACTTAATGTTGGCGCGCCAGCTGCCATTGAAATCTGTTGCCCTGATACTGGCGGGAGGACGTGGTACTCGCCTGAAGGATTTAACCAATAAGAGAGCAAAGCCTGCCGTACACTTCGGCGGTAAGTTCCGCATTATCGACTTTGCGCTGTCCAACTGCATCAACTCTGGAATCCGTCGTATGGGCGTGATCACCCAGTACCAGTCTCACACCCTGGTGCAGCATATTCAGCGCGGCTGGTCGTTCTTCAATGAAGAAATGAACGAGTTTGTCGATCTGCTGCCCGCGCAGCAGAGAATGAAAGGGGAAAACTGGTATCGCGGTACCGCAGATGCGGTCACTCAAAACCTCGATATCATCCGCCGCTATAAAGCGGAGTATGTGGTGATCCTGGCCGGTGACCATATCTACAAGCAAGACTACTCGCGAATGCTTATCGACCACGTCGAGAAAGGTGCGCGCTGTACCGTTGCTTGTATGCCTGTACCGATTGAAGAAGCCTCTGCATTTGGCGTTATGGCGGTTGATGAGAACGATAAAATTATCGAATTTGTTGAAAAACCGGCTAACCCACCGTCAATGCCAAACGATCCGAGCAAATCTTTAGCGAGTATGGGGATCTACGTCTTTGACGCAGAGTACCTGTATGAACTGCTGGAAGAAGACGATCGTGATGAAAACTCCAGCCACGACTTTGGTAAGGATTTGATTCCAAAAATTACCGAAGCAGGCCTCGCCTATGCGCATCCATTCCCGCTCTCTTGCGTACAGTCCGACCCGGACGCCGAGCCGTACTGGCGCGATGTGGGTACGCTGGAAGCTTACTGGAAAGCGAACCTGGATCTGGCCTCTGTGGTGCCGGAACTGGATATGTACGATCGCAACTGGCCGATTCGCACCTACAATGAATCATTGCCGCCAGCGAAATTCGTTCAGGATCGCTCCGGTAGCCATGGGATGACCCTTAACTCACTGGTTTCCGGCGGTTGTGTAATCTCTGGTTCTGTGGTGGTGCAGTCCGTTCTGTTCTCGCGCGTTCGTGTTAATTCATTCTGCAACATTGATTCCGCCGTATTGTTACCGGAAGTATGGGTAGGTCGCTCGTGCCGTCTGCGTCGCTGCGTCATTGACCGCGCTTGTGTCATTCCAGAAGGCATGGTGATTGGTGAGGATGCAGAAGAGGATGCACGTCGTTTCTATCGTTCAGAAGAAGGCATTGTGCTGGTTACGCGCGAAATGCTACGGAAGTTAGGGTATAAACAGGAGCGATAATGCAGGTTTTACATGTATGTTCAGAGATGTTCCCGCTGCTTAAAACCGGCGGTCTGGCTGATGTTATTGGGGCATTACCCGCAGCACAAATCGCAGACGGCGTTGACGCTCGCGTACTGTTGCCTGCATTTCCCGATATTCGCCGTGGCGTGACCGATGCGAAGGTGGTATCTCGCCGTGATACCTTTGCCGGACATTTCACGCTTCTGTTTGGGCATTACAACGGGGTTGGCATTTACCTGATTGATGCACCGCATCTCTACGATCGTCCCGGAAGCCCGTATCACGATACCAACTTATTTGCTTACACCGACAACGTATTGCGTTTTGCACTGCTCGGGTGGGTTGGAGCGGAGATGGCAAGCGGGCTTGACCCATTCTGGCACCCCGATGTTGTGCACGCGCACGACTGGCATGCGGGTCTTGCGCCTGCGTATCTGGCGGCAAATGGGCGTCCGGCGAAGTCGGTGTTTACTGTGCACAACCTGGCCTATCAAGGCATGTTTTATGCACATCACATGAATGACATCCAATTGCCATGGTCATTCTTTAATGTTCACGGACTGGAGTTCAACGGGCAAATCTCTTTCCTGAAAGCCGGACTGTATTACGCTGACCATATTACAGCGGTTAGTCCGACCTACGCTCGCGAGATTACTGAACCACAGTTTGCCTACGGTATGGAAGGTTTACTTCAACAGCGTCATCGTGAAGGACGGCTTTCCGGCGTACTGAACGGCGTGGACGAAAAAATCTGGAGTCCAGAGACGGACTTACTTTTAGCCTCGCGTTACACCCGCGATTCATTGGAGGATAAAGCGGAGAATAAGCGCCAGCTGCAAATCGCAATGGGGCTTAAGGTTGACGATAAAGTGCCGCTTTTTGCAGTGGTGAGCCGTCTGACCAGCCAGAAAGGCCTGGATCTGGTGTTAGAAGCCTTACCGGGCCTTCTGGAACAGGGCGGACAACTGGCGCTGCTCGGCGCGGGCGATCCGGTATTGCAGGAAGGTTTCCTTGCTGCAGCGGCGGAGCATCCCGGCAAGGTTGGTGTACAGATTGGTTATCACGAAGCATTTTCGCATCGCATTATGGGCGGCGCGGACGTCATTCTGGTTCCCAGCCGTTTTGAACCATGCGGTTTAACACAACTTTATGGATTGAAGTACGGCACGCTGCCTTTGGTGCGGCGTACCGGTGGGCTTGCTGATACGGTTTCTGACTGTTCTCTTGAGAACCTCGCAGATGGCGTCGCCAGTGGGTTTGTCTTTGAAGATAGTAATGCCTGGTCGCTGTTACGAGCTATTCGACGTGCTTTTGTACTTTGGTCCCGTCCTTCACTTTGGCGGTTTGTGCAACGTCAGGCTATGGCAATGGATTTTAGCTGGCAGGTCGCGGCGAAGTCGTACCGTGAGCTTTACTATCGCTTGAAATAGTTTTCAGGAAACGCCTATATGAATGCTCCGTTTACATATTCATCGCCCACCCTTAGCGTAGAAGCGCTTAAGCACTCTATCGCTTATAAGCTGATGTTTACGATTGGAAAGGATCCTGTCGTCGCCAATAAACATGAGTGGCTGAACGCAACGTTATTTGCTGTGCGCGATCGTCTCGTGGAGCGTTGGTTGCGCTCGAACCGTGCCCAACTGTCGCAAGAAACTCGTCAGGTTTACTACCTGTCGATGGAGTTTTTGATTGGCCGTACTCTCTCCAACGCCATGCTGTCGTTAGGTATTTATGACGATGTCCAGGGGGCGCTGGAGTCGATGGGATTGAATCTCGAAGAGTTAATTGATGAAGAAAATGACCCGGGCCTCGGGAACGGTGGTCTGGGCCGTCTGGCAGCTTGCTTCCTGGACTCACTGGCGACTTTAGGGTTGCCAGGTCGCGGCTACGGTATTCGTTACGACTATGGCATGTTCAAACAGAACATCGTTAACGGCAGTCAGAAAGAGTCTCCGGACTACTGGCTGGAGTACGGCAATCCGTGGGAATTTAAACGCCACAATACGCGCTACAAAGTGCGTTTTGGCGGTCGTATTCAGCAAGAAGGCAAGAAAACGCGCTGGATTGAAACTGAAGAAATTTTGGCCGTGGCTTACGACCAAATCATCCCCGGCTATGACACTGACGCAACTAATACCCTGCGTTTGTGGAGCGCACAAGCCAGTAGCGAAATAAACCTGGGTAAATTTAACCAGGGGGATTACTTCGCAGCGGTGGAAGACAAAAACCACTCCGAGAACGTATCCCGCGTACTGTATCCGGACGACTCCACTTATTCCGGACGTGAACTGCGCCTGCGTCAGGAATACTTCCTGGTTTCCTCGACCATTCAGGACATTTTAAGCCGCCATTATCAGTTGCATAAAACCTACGATAATCTGGCAGATAAAATCGCGATTCATCTCAATGACACCCATCCGGTGCTGTCAATTCCTGAGCTGATGCGTCTGCTGATTGACGAGCATAAATTCAGCTGGGACGACGCTTTTGAAGTGTGTTGTGAGGTCTTCTCTTACACCAACCACACGCTGATGAGCGAGGCGCTGGAAACCTGGCCGGTCGATATGCTGGGTAAAATTCTGCCGCGTCACTTGCAGATAATCTTTGAAATCAATGACTATTTCCTGAAAACCTTGCAAGAGCAGTATCCTAACGACACTGACCTGCTTGGACGGGCGTCAATCATTGATGAATCTAACGGGCGTCGTGTGCGGATGGCCTGGCTGGCGGTTGTCGTGAGTCATAAAGTCAACGGTGTGTCGGAGTTGCACTCTAACCTGATGGTGCAGTCGCTGTTTGCTGATTTTGCGAAAATCTTCCCGGGTCGTTTCACCAACGTTACCAACGGTGTGACGCCGCGTCGCTGGCTGGCGGTTGCGAACCCATCGCTTTCAGCCGTGCTGGACGAACACCTGGGCCGTAACTGGCGTACCGATCTGAGTCAATTAAACGAGTTGCAGCAGCACTGTGATTTCCCGATGGTCAACCATGCGGTGCATCAGGCGAAGCTGGATAACAAAAAACGTCTGGCGGAGTACATCGCCCAGCAGTTGAATGTGGTGGTGAATCCAAAGGCGCTGTTCGATGTGCAGATCAAACGTATTCACGAATACAAACGTCAATTGATGAATGTGTTGCACGTTATCACTCGTTATAACCGTATCAAGGCCGATCCGGATGCTAATTGGGTGCCGCGCGTGAATATTTTTGGCGGCAAGGCGGCTTCGGCTTATTACATGGCGAAGCACATTATCCATTTGATCAACGATGTCGCTAAAGTGATCAACAACGATCCACAGATTGGCGACAAGCTGAAAGTGGTGTTTATCCCGAACTACAGCGTTAGCCTGGCGCAGTTGATCATTCCGGCGGCCGATCTGTCTGAACAGATTTCGCTGGCGGGGACGGAAGCCTCCGGCACCAGTAACATGAAGTTTGCGCTTAACGGTGCGCTGACTATCGGTACGCTGGACGGTGCGAACGTCGAGATGCTGGATCATGTCGGTGCTGACAACATCTTTATCTTTGGTAACACAGCGGAAGAAGTGGAAGAACTGCGTCGTCAGGGCTACAAACCGCGTGAATACTACGAGAAAGACGAAGAGCTGCATCAGGTGCTGACGCAAATCGGCAGCGGCGTGTTCAGCCCTGAAGACCCAGGCCGTTACCGCGATCTGGTTGATTCGCTGATCAACTTTGGCGATCACTACCAGGTGCTGGCGGATTATCGCAGCTATGTCGATTGTCAGGATAAAGTTGATGAACTCTATGAGCGTCAGGAAGAGTGGACTGCGAAAGCGATGCTGAACATCGCTAATATGGGCTACTTCTCTTCAGACCGTACGATCAAAGAGTACGCCGATCTTATCTGGCATATTGATCCGGTGAGATTGTAATTTCGCTAAAAATAGAACGGGGCCAAAAGGTCCCGTTTTTTTTCGCCTTTATTTCGGAAAAGTGTCCAGCGGGGGGGAGGATACAGGAGGAGTATAATTTCGCCATTCAGAAAGAATGGACAGAATGATGCAAAACAGAAAATGGATTTTGACCTCGTTGGTAATGACTTTTTTTGGTATTCCCATACTGACGCAATTTTTGGCAGCGGTTGTTGCCATGCTGGGTGCCGGGCTTGCCGCTATTCTTGAGTTTTGCAATCTACTCCTCACACCAACAATTTACCTTCTGCTTAACATTTTTATGCTGGCGCTGGGCGCAATAGTGATATTTTTCTCGGGGCGAGTGTGGGCGGGAGATAGTGCACCAGAAAACAGAGAAATAGCCGTCTGGAGACAGTGTCTTTTTTTAATACCCGCATTATTAACCCTGGTTGGCTGGATAATCACGCTATATCTGGCCGATTATCAATTTCGCCAGATGGGAACTGGTTGGTTGGCAAACCTTATGCTTCCCTGGCTGGGCGTTTTGTTAGTCTCATTAGTCGGTGGTGAGTATTGGTGGGTAGTCATAATTCCCGTTGGGGCGCATATCAGTTTTTCGCTGGGATACGCCTGGCCGACAAGACATCCTTTAACCGGCACGTCCGGACTACGTTGCCGTAACTTACTCCTGTTTCTACTTCTCTTACTCGGTATTGTCGCCGGGTATCAGGCCCATTTATATAAGCAACAAAACCCTGGTGTCGGTGTGCGCGAAAATATTGATACCTGGGCCTGGCGACCCGATAAACTCAATAATCAACTGACGCCACTGCGTGGTAAACCGCAAATTCAGTTTACGCAAAACTGGCCGCGACTCGATGGCGCGACGGCGGCATATCCAATTTACGCCTCTGCCTTTTATGCGTTAAGCGTAATACCAGAGGATTTTCACGCCTGGGAATATCTGGCGAACTCTCGCACGCCAGAAGCGTATAACAAAATCGTTAAGGGCGATGCCGATATTATTTTCGTGGCGCAACCTTCCGGTGGGCAGAAAAAACGCGCAAAGGAATCGGGCGTCACTTTGCTGTACACACCCTTTGCCCGTGAAGCGTTTGTTTTTATCGTCAATGCGGATAATCCGGTTAATTCCCTGACTGAACAACAAGTACGTGACATCTTTAGTGGTGCAATTACTAACTGGCGTAATGTCGGCGGTAACGATCAGGAGATCCAGACCTGGCAACGCCCTGAAGACTCTGGCAGTCAGACGGTGATGCAATCACAGGTCATGAAAAATGTCCGCATGATCTCGCCGCAGGAAACGGAAGTGGCAAGCGTGATGGAGGGAATGATTAAGGTCGTTGCCGAATACCGTAATACAAACAACGCAATAGGCTACACCTTCCGCTATTACGCGACGCAAATGAACGCTGATAAAAATATAAAATTGCTAGCGATTAACGGCATTACACCGACTGCGGAAAACATCCGTAACGGTAAATATCCGTATATCGTCGATGCTTTTATGGTAACGCGGGAAAATACGACATCAGAAACACAAAAATTGGTGGAATGGTTTTTAACTTCGCAGGGGCAGAGCCTGGTGGAAGATGTGGGCTATGTGCCGCTGTATAAAACGCAACCTTAAAGCAGGGGAATAATATGGATACCGTTACTATTCGCCTGAACGCAGCGAATGCCCGTTTTGTCTGTCAGCCGTTTACATGCGATCAGCGGGAGAGGGGATAATTATGCAACCCAGTCCCGCCATGCAGGTATTAATTGAGCAGATATATTACACCTTTCGCCGTTATCCGGCGCCGAAGCAATTTGTGGTTTGTTGTGAATATTGCCTGAGTCAGCAGGAACAAAAGGCATTACGCAATACATCGTTACGAGCGATCCCTTATTCCTTAATCAATGCCTGGAATAGTAGTCCAGGTCCTGATCCGCAAAACAGCGATGAAGTCCGTTATTTTCTGCCGCGTTTACTGGAGTTTGTTGTGCAGGGGTATTTTGACAACATTCACGAAGTATTTACTCTACGCCGTATAAACCTTGCTAATAAAGCAAACTGGCGTGCGGATGAACTGGCGATATTGCAGCGATTTGCCTGCCAGTATATGGCTGATTGGGTATCTGGCGATGAAGCTGTCGAATTACATTACATGCTGGAGATGTTTTTCCGTGCCGATATCGCCCTTGCGCCATTGCTTGATGCGGTTATCTCTGTACCCGGTTACCAGCCCACAGTATCGATGGCATGTTTGCTGTGGCATAACAGGGAAGAGAATATCCAGAATAGTCGTTTTGAGCAGAATGATGACGATAAAGCGATTACCGCCCAAATCAATGCCTGGGCCGTCAACAATCAATCCATCCTGAAAGAACGCGCGCGGCAAGCGATTGAGAACCCGCTTAAGCAGCCCGAACAGGATACACGATATCAGGTCTGGGAAGACGACTGGATGATTGATGAGTGTTTATGCGTGATGTATGACGCATCACCCGAACCATCAGGACAATAAAGATGAACAAATTCAGACTTTATATTCCACCTGTCATTCTCGGCTTTGTTATCGTGCCGTTGTTGGTATGGCCGACGGTGGTTGCGCTGGCTGCTTGTGTTATCACATTGAGTTTTCTGGGGGAGATACTGTTCTCTATCCCGCTCATGATCAGGCGTATTTCACTTCTGGAATTACAACTTTGGTTATTGGCTGAATATACGCTTGCTTTCTGTGCAATGTGTTACGTCGGTTGGCAATTTGCCCGCAGAACACCATCGGAACTAAAAAACAGACCTCACTGTTGGCTGGTATTCACACCGGTCTATTTCTGGTTAATTCTCTGGAATATTATTTTTTATATTGCGCCAGAGAAGTCAGCTGTGCTGGAAAATATCCGCAAGTTCTTTCTGAGTGTTGTCTGGTTACCGCTGAATTTTTCGCCATTTTGGTCCCAACCCTGGACCGACTTTGTCGGTCCGATAAGCGCACAGCTTGGTTTTGCGTTGGGATATTACTGCCAGTGGCGCAGCAAAAACAGAAGTCAGGGGCAGAAGTGGAGCGAGTGGGGAACGTGCTTAAGTTTTGTTACGTTGGGTATGATGGCGTGGGCTTTGTCGTAATTCCCTGAATCCAAAAGTTGGTCAGATTGTTGACAAAGTGCGCTTAGTTCATGCCGGATGCGGCGTGAACGCCTTATCAGGCCTACAAAATCATGCAAATTCAATATATTGCATAAACCACGTAGGCCTGATAAGCGTAGCGCATCAGGCAGTTTTTGTGTTTGTCATCAGTCCAGCCCGCTTACGTTAAATCACGACGCCAGCGACAATTTCTGCTGCGTATACTCCAGCAACCACTGACTCACTCGAGACTGTTGTTCCGCATTCAGCCACATACCTTGTTTCGTGCGACGCCACAGGGCATCGTCGGCGCGGCGGACCCATTCATGATCCACCAGATATTTTAGCTCCGCTTCGTAGAACTCATGACCGAAATCTTCCCCGAGGTCGCTTATAGCCCCCGCATTGCCGAGCAGCAGCTCGCTGTTGCTGCCGTAGGTGCGTGCGTAATGACGTGCCAACGATTCGGTCAGGAACGGGTAACTGCGGCGCAGGCGGGCTGCGTAGTCGTCGCGGTCGCCTTCGATGGCGCCACCCGGTAACACACTCTCTTTCGTCCAGGCCGGGCCAATACCCTGATAATACGGTGTCAGTTTTTCCAGCGCGTGCTCTGCCAGTTTGCGGTATGTGGTCAGCTTGCCGCCAAATACCGACAACAGCGGCGCTTTGCCGTTTTCATCATGGATATCGAGCGTGTAATCACGGGTAATGGCCTGCGGCGAGTCGGATTCATCATCACAAAGCGGGCGCACACCGGAGTAGGTCCAGACGATATCGTCCCGGCTTAACTGCTTTTTAAAGTGCGTGTTATACACTTTCAGCAGGTAATTGATTTCACTCTCTTTAATCTTCACTGCTTTCGGGGAGCCTTTGTATTCCACATCGGTGGTGCCGATGATGGAAAACTCGTCCATCCACGGGATCACGAACACAATACGTTTATCTTCGTTTTGCAGAATGTAGGCTTGTTTTTGGGTATGTACGCGTGGCACCACAATATGGCTGCCTTTGATCAGGCGAATGCCATAAGGTGAAGGCAGATGCATGCCTTCGTCGAAGAACTGTTTCACCCACGGGCCGGTGGCATTAACCAGGCCGCGTGCCTGCCATGTGTATTTTTTGCCGGTATCGATATCTTCCGCTTCCACAATCCACATACCGTTTTCGCGGCGAGCAGACGTGGCGCGAGTACGGGTAAGTACTTCGCCGCCTTTACGCACCACCATCTGAGCGTTGGCGAGTACCAGACGGGCGTCGTCTACCCAGCAGTCGGAATATTCGAATCCGCGCGTAATTTCCGGTTTTAACACTGAATTTGCGCCAAAACGCAAACCGGTTGATCCCGGCAGACTGGTGCGTTTTCCCAGATGATCGTACATAAACAGACCAATACGAATCATCCACGCCGGGCGCAGATGCGGGCGATGCGGCAGGCGAAAACGCATCGGGAAGGCGATATGTGGAGCCATTTTCAGCAGCACTTCACGTTCAGCCAGCGCCTCGCTGACCAGACGGAATTCATAGTGTTCAAGGTAGCGCAGGCCGCCGTGAATGAGTTTTGAACTGGCGGAAGATGTCGCACAAGCAAGATCCTGCGCCTCCAGCATCAGCACGGATAAACCGCGTCCAGCGGCGTCTGCCGCGATACCAGCACCATTGATGCCGCCACCTATCACAATCAGATCTTTGGTTTCCATGCTGCCCTCATTCACTTTCGTTAAAGCTCATAAATGTTCGTTATCGAACATATTAGCAAAGAATCGCGCTTTAGGTAACATTGAAAAAACATTTTAGAGTGATATGTATAACATTATGGCGTTTATCTGCCGCTTCGACGTAAACTGGGCGGTAAATTTGCCCACTTGTTTGTAAAGAAAGAGAGACGCATGGATCAGTTCGAATGTATTAACGTTGCCGACGCGTACCAGAAGTTGCAGGAAAAAGAGGCGGTGCTGGTCGATATTCGCGATCCACAGAGTTTCGCAATGGGGCATGCGGCGCAGGCTTTTCATCTGACCAACGATACGCTGGGCGCGTTTATGCGTGATAACGACTTTGACACTCCGGTAATGGTGATGTGTTACCACGGTAACAGCAGCAAAGGCGCGGCGCAGTATCTGTTGCAACAGGGCTACGATATGGTCTACAGCATTGATGGCGGTTTTGAAGCCTGGCAGCGTCAGTTTCCCACAGAGGTGGCGTACGGCGCGTAAGGCTTTATACTGTCCCCTTTTGTGTGGAATAAGCGACAGCAACAATGTTGATGATTACCTCTTTTGCTAACCCCCGCGTGGCGCAGGCGTTTGTCGATTACATGGCGACGCAGGGTGTTATCCTCACGATTCAGCAACATAACCAAAGCGATGTCTGGCTGGCGGATGAATCCCAGGCCGAACGTGTGCGGGCGGAGCTGGCGCGTTTTCTCGAAAACCCGGCTGATCCGCGTTATCTCGCCGCCAGCTGGCAGTCAGGCCATACCGATAGTGGCCTGCATTATCGCCGTTATCCTTTCTTTGCTGCCTTGCGTGAACGTGCTGGCCCGGTAACCTGGGTGATGATGATCGCCTGCGTGGTGGTGTTTATCGCCATGCAAATCCTCGGCGATCAGGAAGTGATGTTATGGCTGGCCTGGCCATTTGATCCGACACTGAAATTTGAGTTCTGGCGCTACTTCACCCATGCGTTAATGCACTTCTCACTCATGCATATCCTCTTTAACCTGCTCTGGTGGTGGTATCTTGGCGGCGCGGTGGAAAAACGTCTCGGTAGCGGTAAGTTAATTGTCATTACGCTAATTAGCGCCCTGTTAAGCGGCTATGTGCAGCAAAAATTCAGTGGGCCGTGGTTCGGTGGACTTTCTGGCGTGGTTTATGCGCTGATGGGCTACGTCTGGCTGCGCGGCGAGCGCGATCCGCAAAGTGGCATTTACCTGCAACGTGGGTTAATCATCTTTGCGCTAATCTGGATTGTCGCCGGATGGTTTGATTTGTTTGGGATGTCGATGGCGAACGGAGCACACATCGCCGGGTTAGCCGTAGGTTTAGCGATGGCTTTTGTTGATTCGCTTAATGCGCGAAAACGAAAATAATTCCAGGGACTTGTAAATGAAACAAACACAACGTCACAACGGTATTATCGAACTGGTTAAACAGCAAGGTTATGTCAGCACCGAGGAACTGGTGGAGCACTTCTCCGTCAGCCCGCAGACTATTCGTCGCGACCTCAATGAACTGGCGGAGCAAAACCTGATCCTGCGCCATCATGGTGGTGCGGCGCTGCCTTCCAGTTCGGTTAACACGCCGTGGCACGATCGTAAAGCCACCCAGACCGAAGAAAAAGAGCGTATTGCTCGCAAAGTGGCGGAGCAAATCCCCAACGGCTCCACGCTGTTTATCGATATCGGCACCACGCCGGAAGCGGTGGCGCACGCGCTGCTCAATCACAGCAATTTGCGCATTGTCACCAACAATCTCAACGTTGCTAACACGCTGATGGTAAAAGAGGATTTTCGCATCATTCTTGCCGGTGGCGAATTACGCAGCCGTGACGGCGGGATAATCGGTGAAGCGACGCTCGATTTTATCTCCCAGTTCCGCCTCGACTTTGGCATTCTCGGGATAAGCGGTATTGACAGCGACGGCTCGCTGCTGGAGTTCGATTACCACGAAGTTCGCACCAAACGCGCCATTATTGAGAACTCGCGTCACGTGATGCTGGTTGTCGATCACTCGAAATTTGGCCGTAACGCAATGGTCAATATGGGCAGTATCAGCATGGTTGATGCCGTCTACACCGACGCCCCGCCGCCTGCGGGCGTGATGCAAGTGCTGGCGGACCACCATATTCAGCTGGAGCTGTGCTGATCCTGCACTTCCTCCCACGTCAGACCAAAACGCGCCAGGTATTTGCGTAGCCGATCCGCGTCGTTGACGCTGGCTTTGCCCTGGCGCGAAACGTCAAAAAGCTGACGTCCGGCAGCAGAAAGCGACTTTGCCTGGCGGCAGATAGCGATAACGTGTTCCAGTTGCAGTCTGTCAAAAAGGTCGATGTTTTCCGCCTCTGCGCCCAACAGTTGTGTAAGCGCCGAAGGATGACTTTCCTGCCAGTTATAGCGCAGACGATTAATCTCATCTTCTACGGTTTTAAGAGTGATTCGTCCACTTTCGGCAAACGTCGCCATCCGCGTAACGCTGGCAGAAAGTTCGCGAAAATTACCGCGCCATGTCGCCTGAGGCGATGTCGCAAAAGCCAGCCAGGCGCGCCGCGCTTCGGTGTTAAAGCGTACGTGGTCGCCAGTGAGCGAGGCGTGGCGCTCTACTTCATAATCCAGATTAGGTTCGATATCTTCCTGGCGCTGGCGTAGCCCTGGCAGGGTGAAGGTCCAGAGATTAATCCGTGCATACAGGTCTTCGCGAAACTTGCCTTCGGCAACCAGCTGGCGTAAATCGCGCACCGTACCGGCGATAAGCTGAAAATCACTGCTCACCTGGCGATCGCTGCCAAACGGGTAAAAGGTTTTCTCTTCAATGGCTTTCAGCAGCATTGCCTGTTCGTCCGCGCCCAGTTCGCCAATCTCATCGAGAAACAACATCCCGCCGTTGGCGCTACGTAGCAGCCCTTCCCGTGATTCCCGCGCCCCGGTGAACGCGCCTTTCACATGACCAAATAGCGCCGACATGGCGGTATCACCGCGCAAGGTGGCGCAGTTCACTTCCACAAACGCGCCGCTAAACTGATGCCGCGCCTGTTTTAACTCGAAGATGCGTCGCGCCAGAAACGACTTACCCGCACCAGTAGGGCCGTTAAGCAGAATTGGCGCGCGGGATTTGATCGCCACTTTTTCGATCTGCTCAATCATGCGGTTAAAGAGGGGGTTACGCGTAGCGATACCGGATTTGAGGAAATCGAGGGTTTGCTGGCGTTCTTCGGCAAAGCGGCTGGCGATAGCGTTATAACGGCTTAAATCGAGATCGATAATCGTCACTTCACCTGCGCTGCGCGGTTGTTCTTTTTTGCGCGGTGGTGAAGATTGTATCAAACGGGCGGGCAAGTAACGGGCTTCCGCCAGCAGAAACCAGCAAATCTGCGCGACGTGGGTGCCGGTGGTGATGTGAATTAAATAGTCTTCTTTATCAGGTTTAAAAGCGTAATGCCGGGCGAAATCATGCAGGCAGGCGTAAACCTCTTCGAAATCCCACGGGTTATGCAGTTCAATCTCAACGCCTACCACTTCTGTTTCTGGCGAAACGCTGGCGATATCGCGTTTAAGCGTTTCAAATAGCGAGCGCGAGCGGGCGTCATGCAACAATTCCAGCCGATCGATGACTAACGATTCTTGCTGGCATAAACAGAGCGTCGGGCGCCATTTTGACCAGCGTTGACTGCCGCGCCCGGCATAATCCAGCACGGTTCCGACAAAGCCAAAAGCCACTGTTTTACGCATCTTAGATATCCTTATAAAAGACGATATTTCATTATCGGTTAAGTGACTTTATAGAAAATCTCCGTTTACGGACTTTGTACTTTTAATTAAATAAAAACAAACAATTATAAAATTAATTCGCTGATTTAATTTTCTGGCACGACGGTTGCAATTATCAGGACAGCAAACAACGAAAAGAGAAAAACATAATGAATTACGAATTACTGACCACTGAAAATGCCCCGGTAAAAATGTGGACCAAAGGCGTACCGGTAGAAGCCGATGCGCGTCAGCAACTTATTAATACGGCGAAGATGCCGTTTATTTTCAAACATATTGCGGTAATGCCTGACGTGCACCTGGGTAAAGGTTCCACCATTGGTAGCGTGATCCCAACGAAAGGGGCGATTATTCCGGCGGCGGTGGGGGTGGATATCGGTTGTGGAATGAACGCGCTGCGTACCGCGTTAACGGCAGCGGACCTGCCTGAAAACCTGGCGGAGCTGCGTCAGGCGATTGAAACTGCCGTGCCGCACGGGCGTTCCAATAATCGTAGCCGTCGTGATAAAGGCGCATGGGAAAATCCGCCTGTTAACGTCGACGCTAAATGGGCCGAGCTGGAAGCCGGTTATCAGTGGTTAACGCAAAAATATCCGCGTTTCCTTAATACCAATAACTACAAACATCTGGGAACGCTGGGAACGGGTAACCACTTTATTGAAATCTGCCTAGATGAGTCTGACCAGGTGTGGATTATGCTGCACTCTGGTTCACGCGGAATCGGTAACGCCATCGGGACGTACTTTATCGATCTGGCACAAAAAGAGATGCAGGAAACGCTTGAAACGTTGCCGTCGCGTGATCTGGCGTACTTTATGGAAGGTACGGAATACTTTGATGATTACCTGAAAGCCGTGGCCTGGGCGCAATTATTCGCAAGTCTTAACCGCGATGCGATGATGGAAAACGTGGTAACGGCGTTGCAGAACATTACGCAGAAAACGGTGAGACTGCCGCAAACGCTGGCGATGGAAGAGATTAACTGTCACCACAACTATGTGCAAAAAGAGCAGCACTTTGGCGAAGAAATCTATGTAACGCGTAAGGGCGCGGTGTCTGCGCGTGCCGGGCAGTACGGAATTATTCCCGGTTCGATGGGAGCGAAAAGCTTTATCGTCCGTGGGCTGGGAAATGAAGAGTCATTCTGTTCGTGTAGCCACGGTGCCGGGCGGGTAATGAGCCGTACCAAAGCGAAAAAACTGTTCAGCGTGGAAGATCAAATTCGTGCCACCGCTCATGTGGAATGCCGTAAAGATGCCGAAGTGATCGACGAAATTCCGATGGCGTATAAAGATATTGATGCGGTGATGGCGGCACAAAGCGATCTGGTGGAAGTTATCTACACCCTGCGTCAGGTGGTGTGCGTAAAAGGATAAATGATGAAAAGGATGATTGCGCTGGATGGCGCACAAGGCGAAGGTGGCGGGCAGATCCTGCGCTCGGCGCTGAGTCTGTCGATGATAACCGGCCAGCCATTTACCATCACCGGCATTCGTGCCGGGCGGGCGAAACCGGGGCTGTTGCGCCAGCATCTGACCGCAGTAAAGGCGGCGACGGAAATTTGCGGGGCAACGGTAGAAGGCGCGGAACTGGGGTCGCAACGTCTGGTCTTCCGGCCCGGCACCGTGCGCGGCGGCGATTACCGCTTTGCTATCGGTAGCGCCGGAAGTTGTACGTTGGTGCTGCAAACGGTGCTGCCCGCGCTGTGGTTTGCCGATGGGCCATCGAGTGTTGAAGTGAGCGGAGGCACCGATAACCCGTCGGCGCCGCCTGCGGATTTTATCCGCCGGGTGCTGGAGCCGCTGCTGGCGAAAATAGGAATTCATCAGCAAACCACATTATTACGCCACGGTTTTTACCCTGCCGGAGGCGGCGTGGTGGCAACGGAAGTCTCGCCCGTGGCATCGTTTAACACCTTGCAACTTGGCGAGCGCGGGAACATTACGCGCCTGCGTGGTGAGGTGTTATTAGCTGGCGTGCCGCGCCATGTTGGTGAGCGTGAAATCGCTGCGCTGGCAGCGAGTTTTTCTCTGCATGAGCAGAATATTCATACCCTGCCGCGCGACCAGGGGCCAGGTAATACCGTCTCGCTTGAGGTCGTTAGTGAAAATATTACCGAACGCTTTTTTGTCGTCGGTGAAAAACGTGTCAGTGCCGAAGTGGTAGCCGCGCAGTTGGTGAAAGAGGTGAAACGTTACCTGGTAAGCCCGGCGGCGGTGGGGGAATATCTCGCTGACCAGCTTGTGTTACCGATGGCGCTGGCGGGCGCGGGAGAGTTTACGGTCGCCCATCCTTCATGCCATCTGCTGACCAATATCGCCGTGGTGGAGCGTTTCTTGCCGGTGCGGTTTGGTCTGATAGAAACAGACGGCGTAACGCGGGTTAGCGTTGAATGATGTAAAGATGTAAGCCGGATCCGACGCGTTATCCGGCAAACTCACACTCCATACCCCATCATCTTCAACAGTTTCTGTGCATGTTGCACGGCAGCCTGACGATGGGCCACGCCGAGTTTCTGATACAGATTACGGATATGCGTCTTGATGGTGGTCGCCGCCACTTCCAGCTCGCCTGCAATTTGTTCGTTACTGTAACCGGAGTAAATCAGCCCCAGTACCTGCCATTCGCGTTGGGTTAGCGGACTGGTACGGATCAATTCTGGTACTTCCGGATGATTTAGCAGACGTTCAACGAAACTCTCATCGAAATGGGCGAATTTATGTCGATGATGTTGATTTATTTTCCGCAGAATACGCTGCGCGCGGTGCTGTTCCAGTTCCGGCAGCGTATTGAGCTGAATCAGCTGACGTAACTGCTGCGCCATCGCTTCGCCTTCAATTACAAAATGGCTGATAAATCCGGTGCGATTCGCCAGTTTTAATGCATCCAGCAATACTCGCTGGGCGTCGCTTTTACGCCCGGCTTGCCAGTACAACTGATTGAGTAAAAGCAGGTTACGGTTGAGATCGCTCATTAACCGCAGACTGCGGGCATTTTCGTTCAGTTCTTCGAGGACTATTTCCGCAGGTTCAAACTCGCCCAGCAAGATTTGTGCGCGGGCAATGTTGCGCCATTGACCTTGCAGGAAGTGGTTGTTAGCAAACTCCGGTTTGGCTGTGTGACGCAACCAGTTGGCAGCAGCCGCTTTATCGCCGGTCATCTGCCAGTAAATCACGCGAACTTTGTTGGCGTTAGAGATCCAGTCGCTGTGGTATTTGCCATTTCCCAGCAGGTTTTCCAGACGGTTTAGCTGGCTACGGGCATTATCTAAATCGCCACGGGCCAGCGAGCATTGAATTAACATTGCCAGGCACTGAAGCTGTTGCTGCGGCTGATAAGATGACAAGACTTCAATCCCGCTTCGCGCCGAGGCTTCTGCTTCATCCAGCCGCGCCCAGGCCCATAGCAACTGTGCACGGATGCGCACCAGAAACTCATGCATCGGCAACTGTTCCAGATGCTGCTCGTTAATCAACTGGAACGCTTTTTCCTGCGTTTCCCACGCAGTTTGCAAGAACCCCTGGGCAAACAGAATTTCACTTTGCTGGATTAAACTCCACAAGGCGTAGTGCCAGACATCATGCTGACGCGCCATTTGCTCGGTTTGCTGCATAAGCGCCAGCGAGCGGGTAAGTTCACCTTTACAGTGCAACACTTCGCCAAGTACGGAGGTCGCGACAATGCGACTGTAGAACCAGCCCGGAGGCAGTTCTTCCAGTGCCTGTTTTGCCAGCCGTTCGGCTTCTTCCGGATTACCGTCGTTAATGGCGACCTGGGCGCGCAGAGCGTTAAATTCTGCGTGCATGGTGCCTTCTCTGATGCCCTGGATTTCGTGTTCGGCTCGTGCCAGCAGGGTATTTACTTCGCCGTAGCGATGCTGACTTTGCATCAACCAGGCCTGCAACAACACCAGTTGCGGATTTTCCAGCAGACTGTCCCACGGCAGGGCTTTGAGTGACTCTTCCAGCAGCGAAAGTTCACTGTGGTTGAACAGGCTCCAGGCATGATTAAGCAGAATATCGCGCAGCATTAGCGCGTCGCCCGCGGCCAGTGCATGATGGATGGCTTCGCTTGGGAAGCCCTGAGTCATCCAGCTTTCTGCGGCGGCACGATGAATTTCGGGCAGTTCCGCCGCCAGTTCCCACTGGCAGCGCTGGCGCAGGAAGTTGCCAAACAATGGGTGATAGCAGAACCACTCGCCGGTATCATCCATCCGTTGCAAAAACAGCCCCTGACGCTCAATCTCTTCAAGGCGCATTTGCCCGTTTTCTTCGCCGGTAACACGGGTGATGAGTGCATCGTTCATTGAACGCAAAATGGCGCTTTTCAACAGAAAATGGCGCGTCGCCAGATCAACGTTATCCAACACTTCATCGACCAGATAATCAGAAAGATGACTGGCATTAATGCCCGCCAGGCGGCGTGCAGATTTGTGCGCAGAGTGGGTATTCTGCCGGACGGAGAGGGCGATTAATTGTAAAGCCGTTGCCCAGCCAGAAACGTCATCGCAAATCCGGCTACTTTCAGCGGCTTCAATGGGTGAAGACAGACGGCAATCAAAAAACTGCTTGGCTTCCTGGTGGGTAAATGCCAGTTGCTGGCTGCCAATTTCCAGCAGTTGGTCACGTACACGCAAATTGGCAATACCCAGTTGCGGAAGATTTCGCGATAAAACCACCAGGGTCAGATTTTCCGGCTGATGGCGAATAAAGAAGCGCATTGACTCGTGAATCACGGGGTTAGTGATCAGATGATAATCGTCAATAACCAGGTAGAGCGGCTGGTGCCATTCTGCCAGTTCGATAAACAGTTGGGCAAAAAGTGAGGATAGATTGGCATATTGCCGCTTTTGCGCCATCACTTCACTGGCGGGGCAATGCCCGTTGGTTGCCTGTTGAATTGCGGCAATCAGGTAGCTGGCGAACCGCTCTTGCTGGTTATCGCCGTCATCCAGCGAGTACCAGCCCAAATCGTTTTTGCCTGCCGCCCATTGGGATATGAGCGTTGTCTTTCCGTAGCCCGCAGGGCTTGTGATCAGCACCAGCCTGAAGTTGTTCGCGCCGGAAAGTTTAGCCAGCAGGCGTTCACGAACCACGGTATGGTCGAGTCGAACCGGGCGACTTAATTTTGACGGAATCAGCATAGTTAATCACTTCACTGTGGAAATTGAGGAAATATTATTTTTTTTGCGCTTCGTAATTAATGGTTATAAGGTCGGCCAGAAATCTGTGCAATGCAAGCGATGACGGTTTTTTATGTGTCTGAATTTGCACTCTGTCACAATTCAAAACCTTTATTAATGATTCACCTAAAAACTACGCTGATACAGCGTAGATACTGGATCTTATGGTGTTTTCTCGTGATTCAAAAGCGTTATTAAAGCAATGATGCTTCCTTAATTCATGATGAAAGGTCTATCTAAAAAGATGAACTTAATAAATCTATTAAGAATGAAATGAATCACGATTGGTATTTCATTACTGAAACTATTTCGCTGCTTTACTTGATTTATAGAGTGACTTTCCGCTTTTTGATAATACGCAATGGCCCTTTCTTACTGTTAATCGTCGGTTTTCTGCGTTCTTTGGCACTGGGTCGATGCTTTTGCAGTTGATTGCACTACCTTTAAGTGGTCGCGATCACATTTTCTTGCTCATCCCCGTCACTCCTCCCCGCCTAATCCCCCGTAGGATGAGGAAGGTCAACATGGAGCCTGGCAAACTAACGATAACGTTGTGTTTAATGTCTAAGAAAACTGGAACTCCTATGTCACAACCCATTTTTAATGAAAAGCAATTTCAGGAAGCCCTGTCACGTCAATGGCAGCGTTATGGTTTAACTTCTGCAGCTGAGATGACCCCTCGTCAGTGGTGGCAGGCAGTGAGTGAAGCTCTGGCGGAAATGTTGCGTGCCCAGCCTTTTGCCAAACCGACGGCGAATCAGCGCCATGTCAACTACATCTCAATGGAGTTTTTGATTGGTCGTCTGACGGGCAACAACCTGTTAAATCTCGGTTGGTATCAGGCTGTTCAGGATTCGCTGAAATCCTATGACATCAACCTGACAGATCTGCTGGAAGAAGAGACTGACCCGGCGTTGGGCAACGGCGGTCTGGGCCGTCTGGCGGCATGTTTCCTCGACTCAATGGCGACCGTCGGACAGTCCGCAACAGGCTATGGCCTGAACTATCAATATGGTTTGTTCCGTCAGTCATTTGTTGACGGTCAACAGATGGAAGCGCCAGATGACTGGCATCGCGGTAACTATCCGTGGTTCAGCCATAATGAAGCGCTTGATGTGCAGGTTGGGATTGGTGGCAAGGTCACGAAAGACGGACGTTGGGAGCCTGCATTTACCATTACCGGCCAGGCGTGGGATTTGCCTGTACTGGGCTACCGAAACGGTGTGGCGCAGCCGCTGCGTTTATGGCAGGCGACGCATGCGCATCCGTTTAACCTCACCAAATTCAACGACGGCGATTTCCTGCGTGCTGAACAACAGGGCATCGACGCTGAAAAACTGACCAAAGTTCTCTATCCAAACGACAACCACACCGCGGGTAAAAAACTGCGTCTGATGCAGCAATATTTCCAGTGTGCCTGTTCGGTAGCAGATATTCTGCGCCGTCATCATCTGGCGGGGCGTAAGTTGCACGAACTGGCAGATTACGAAGTCATTCAGCTCAACGATACCCACCCAACTATCGCTATTCCAGAACTGCTGCGCGTGCTGATTGATGAGCATCAGATGAGCTGGGATGACGCCTGGGCTATCACCAGCAAAACTTTCGCTTACACCAATCATACCCTGATGCCAGAAGCACTTGAGTGCTGGGATGAAAAATTGATTAAAGCGCTGCTGCCGCGCCATATGCAGATAATCAATGAAATTAACAACCGCTTTAAGAAACTGGTGGAAAAAAACTGGCCTGGCGACAAAGCGGTTTGGGCGAAACTGGCGGTGGTACATGACAAACAAGTTCGCATGGCCAATATGTGCGTGGTAAGCGGTTTCGCGGTGAACGGTGTAGCGGCGCTGCACTCGGATCTGGTGGTGAAAGACTTGTTCCCGGAATATCACCAGCTGTGGCCGAACAAATTCCATAACGTTACAAACGGCATTACCCCACGTCGCTGGATCAAACAGTGCAACCCGGCACTGGCGGCGCTGCTCGATAAATCGCTGAAAAAAGAGTGGGCTAATGATCTCGATCAGCTGATTGATCTGGAAAAATTCGCGGATGACGCGAAATTCCGCCAGCAATATCGCGAGATCAAACAGGCGAATAAAGTGCGTCTGGCGGAGTTTGTGAAAGTCCGTACCGGTATTGAAATCAATCCTCAGGCGATTTTCGATATACAGATCAAACGCCTGCACGAGTACAAACGCCAACACCTGAACCTGCTACATATTCTGGCACTGTACAAAGAGATCCGCGAGAACCCACAAGCCGATCGCGTGCCGCGCGTGTTCCTGTTCGGAGCGAAAGCGGCACCGGGCTACTACCTGGCGAAGAACATTATCTTTGCGATCAACAAAGTGGCAGATGTGATCAACAACGATCCACAGGTGGGCGACAAGCTGAAGGTCGTGTTCCTGCCAGACTATTGTGTATCTGCGGCGGAAATGCTGATCCCGGCGGCGGATATCTCCGAACAGATCTCCACCGCAGGTAAAGAAGCTTCTGGTACTGGCAATATGAAACTGGCGCTTAACGGTGCGCTCACTGTCGGTACGCTGGATGGTGCAAACGTAGAGATTGCTGAGAAAGTCGGTGAAGAGAACATCTTTATCTTCGGTCATACCGTCGAGCAGGTTAAGGCGCTGAAAGCGAAGGGCTACGACCCGGTAAAATGGCGGAAGAAAGATAAGGTCCTAGATGCGGTATTGAAAGAGCTGGAAAGCGGCAAATATAGCAATGGCGATAAACACGCTTTTGACCAGATGCTGCATAGTATCGGCAAACAAGGCGGCGATCCGTATCTGGTAATGGCGGACTTTGCGGCTTATGTCGAAGCGCAAAAACGCGTGGATGTGCTGTACCGCGACCAGGAGGCCTGGACTCGCGCGGCGATCCTCAATACCGCTCGCTGCGGTATGTTCAGCTCGGATCGCTCAATCCGTGATTATCAGGCTCGTATCTGGCAGGCAAAACGCTAAGGAAGCGCGATGGAAAGCAAACGTCTGGACAAAGCCGCGTTGGCGGCGGGGATCAGCCCCAATTACATCAATGCCCACGGAAAACCGCAGTCGATTAGCGCCGAAACCAAACGGCGTTTGCTTGATGCGATGCATCAAAGTGCCGCCACGAAAGTGGCGGTAACACCAGTGCCAAATGTCATGGTGTATACCGCCGGGAAAAAAATGCCAATGGCGGTAGAGGGCAGCGGCGAATATAGCTGGCTGCTGACCACCGAAGAAGGAACGCAGTACAAAGGTCATGTGAGCGGTGGTAACGCGTTCAATCTACCGGCAAAACTGCCGGAAGGTTATCACACGCTGACGCTTGCTCAGGATGAACAGCGTGCTCATTGTCGGGTGATTGTCGCACCTAAACGCTGCTACGAACCGCAGGCTTTGCTCAACAAGCAAAAGCTGTGGGGCGCTTGCGTTCAGCTTTATACGCTGCGCTCGGAAAAAAACTGGGGCATTGGCGATTTTGGCGATCTCAAAGCGATGTTGGTGGATGTGGCAAAACGCGGTGGATCGTTTATCGGCCTGAATCCGATTCATGCGCTGTACCCGGCAAACCCGGAAAGCGCCAGCCCATATAGCCCGTCATCTCGCCGTTGGCTGAACGTGATTTATATCGACGTCAACGCCGTTGAAGATTTTCAGCTTAGTGAAGAGGCACAGGCCTGGTGGCAGATGCCGACCACGCAACAGACGCTGCAACAGGCGCGGGATGCCGACTGGGTCGATTACTCTACCGTCACCGCACTGAAAATGACGGCGCTGCGGATGGCGTGGAAAGTCTTCGCGCAACGTGATGATGAACAAATGGCAGCATTTCGCCAGTTTGTAGCTGAACAGGGCGACAGCCTGTTCTGGCAGGCGGCGTTTGACGCGCTACATGCCCAACAAGTGAAAGAAGATGAAATGCGCTGGGGCTGGCCAGCATGGCCCGAGATGTATCAGAACGTAGATTCGCCAGAAGTGCGTCAGTTCTGCGAAGAACATCGCAATGACGTCGATTTTTATCTCTGGTTGCAGTGGCTGGCTTACAGCCAGTTTGCCGCCTGCTGGGAGATAAGCCAGGGCCATGAAATGCCCATTGGCTTGTATCGTGACCTGGCGGTTGGTGTAGCAGAAGGTGGAGCAGAAACCTGGTGCGACCGCGAGTTGTATTGTCTGAAAGCGTCGGTTGGCGCGCCACCGGATATCCTCGGCCCGTTGGGGCAGAACTGGGGATTACCGCCGATGGACCCGCATATCATCACCGCGCGCGCCTATGAACCGTTTATCGAGCTGCTGCGCGCCAATATGCAAAACTGCGGCGCGTTGCGAATTGACCATGTGATGTCGATGCTGCGTTTGTGGTGGATACCGTATGGCGAGACGGCGGATCAGGGCGCGTATGTTCACTATCCGGTGGATGATCTGCTCTCTATTCTGGCGCTTGAAAGTAAGCGCCATCGCTGCATGGTAATTGGCGAAGATCTCGGCACCGTACCAGTAGAGATTGTCGGTAAGCTGCGCAGCAGCGGTGTGTACTCCTACAAAGTGCTCTATTTCGAAAGCGATCACGAGAAGACGTTCCGCGCACCAAAAGCGTATCCGGAACAGTCGATGGCGGTCGCGGCGACGCACGACCTGCCTACGCTTCGCGGCTACTGGGAGAGCGGGGATTTAACGCTGGGCAAAACGCTGGGGCTGTACCCGGATGAAGCCGTGCTGCGCGGTTTGTATCAGGATCGCGAACTGGCGAAGCAAGGGCTACTGGATGCACTGCATAAATACGGTTGTCTGCCTAAACGCGCTGGGCATAAGGCGTCGCTAATGGCGATGACGCCGACGCTTAATCGTGGTTTGCAGCGCTACATTGCCGACAGTAACAGCGCTCTGTTAGGGCTACAGCCGGAAGACTGGCTGGATATGGCGGACCCGGTGAATATCCCCGGCACCAGCTACCAGTACAAAAACTGGCGACGTAAGCTTTCTGCAACGCTTGAGACGATGTTTGCCGATGATAGTGTGAACAAGTTGATTAAGGATCTGGACAAGCGGCGCAGGTTGGTCGCGAAGAAGTAATTGAGGAAGTGCCTGGTACACGTTGCCAGGCTTTTTTTTCAAGGAAAAAAGTTATGGACATATCAGTCAAAGCAGACCTTGAAGATAAGATAAAACAAAAATATACGATTGGGGATTATGAATTTGATGCAGTAAATAAATGCTTTTGGGGTGATGCAGAAATCGAATTGTATCTCTATGAAGTAGATACAGATATCTGGCGAAGCTGCGATGTATGGTATTTTGATGGCTATGAAAATCAATTATCCGATCATGAGACCGAAGATCTTGTTTTCTTTGGTGATAAGGCTTCTGTAAAGAGTAAAGCCATTGAAAAATTTAATGAAAATCCAACGGAGTTTATGGGGTACAAGATATTTTATAGAAATATAGCCATTGTCTTCGAAACGCGAAGGCACCTGTTATAAGCGACGCAGAGTGGCAGCGAAGAAGAAGTAGAGTGCGGTTGATGCCGGATGCGCCACATCCGGCAGTCAGTGTTATCAAATCACCATATTCAGCAGCAGACAGCCTACCAGACCGCACACCGAGATAATGGTTTCCAGCATCGACCAGGACTTAATGGTCTCGCCGATAGTCAGGTTAAAGTACTCTTTGAACAGCCAGAAGCCTGGATCGTTCACGTGCGAGAAAATCACACTACCGGAACCAACCGCAATAACCATCAGCTCTGGGCTAACGCCTGTCGTTGCAATCAGCGGCGCAGCGATACCACCCGCAGTGATTGCCGCAACGGTTGCGGAACCCAGCGCGATACGCAGTACGGCAGCAATCGACCAGGCCATCAGCAGCGGAGAAATGTTGGTTTCGTGCATCATGGAAGCAATGTATTTGTCCACGCCGCTGTCTACCAGCACCTGCTTGAACGCACCGCCACCACCGATGATCAACAGCATCATCGCAATGATTTTGATGGAAGAAACCAGCGTGTCGTTAATCTGATCCATTGAACGACCACGGTTCAGACCAAAGGTGAACATCGCGATCAGCACGGCAATCAGCGTTGCCATTACTGGGTCACCGAGGAACTCCGCCACCGGCAGGAAAGCGTGACCTTTCGGCAGGATCATTTCGGCAATTGCACGCATCGCCATCAGCACAACCGGCACCAGAGAGGTCCAGACGCTGACGCCAAAGCTCGGCATCTCTTCTTCGCTAAAGGTTTTCGCGCTGTACAGACCTTCCGGAATTGGCTTATCGATACCTTTCAGCACGCGAGCGTAAACCGGACCCGCGAGAATAACGGTCGGGATTGCCAGAATGGTGCCGTACAGCAGGGTTTTACCCATATCGGCATTGAAAATGGTGGCAATCGCAGTCGGGCCCGGATGCGGCGGCAGGAAGCCGTGGGTCACAGACAGTGCAGCCGCCATTGGTACACCAACATACAGCAGTGGAATATTTGCAGCAGCAGCGATAGTGAACACCAGAGGCAGCATCAGTACGAAGCCTACTTCATAGAACAGGGCAAAACCGACGGTAAAACCGGTTAATACCACTGCCCACTGGATGTGTTTTTTACCAAATTTGGCAATCAGCGTGGTGGCGATACGTTGTGCGCCGCCACAGTCTGCCAGCATTTTGCCCAGCATCGCACCAAAGCCCATGATCAGGGCAAGGCTACCGAGCGTCCCGCCGACACCGGCTTTGATAGAGCCAATAACTTTATCCAGCGGCATCCCTTGCATTAATCCAACAGCAAGCGCCACCAGGACGAGAGCGATGAAGCCGTTCATTTTGAAGCGGATCATCAGGAGTAATAACAAGATTACACCGATAGCAACAATGACTAATGGCATGATTTACCTGGCCTTTAATTTGTTATGGGTAACGTCAGGTTTCTGACGACAAATCCTGGTTGTCCCAACTGGGAACAGAGATATAACGGCACCACGGCTGATGACCCCTAAAACGTATTAGTGTAGTCAGATGTTATGAGTGTGTTTGGTGCCCATGCGAATGATACGGGTAACATTGTGTGCTTGAGAATCACCAGAGCGGGGTAAATTTAAATTATGAGAGGTTGGTCATATTATCGCGGGGAAACTTAGGGATTGGATTTGCCGAGGCAATGTAGCGCTAACGCCTGACAGACGGCCCGATAAGACGCTTTAGCGTCGCATCGGGCAATCTACAAAAGAGAGGATAATTTAGTAGTAAGAGTGTTCGCCGCGCTGGTGTTCTGTGAGATCGCGGACACCTTTCAGTTCCGGGAATTCGTTCAGCAACTGCTTTTCGATCCCTTCTTTCAGCGTTACATCGACCATTGAACAACCGTTACAGCCGCCGCCAAATTGCAGAATGGCGTAGCCGTCTTCGGTGATTTCCATCAGCGAAACGCGACCACCGTGACCGGCAAGTTGCGGGTTGATCTGCGATTGCAGCATATACTCCACACGCTCCATCAGAGGCGCGTCGTCAGCCACTTTACGCATTTTGGCGTTCGGGGCTTTCAGCGTCAGCTGAGAACCCAACTGGTCGGTAACAAAGTCGATCTCTGCATCTTCCAGGTATGGCGCGCTCAACTCATCAACATACGCAGTCAGCAGGTCAAATTTCAGGGCGGTGTCGGTGGCTTCCACAGCGTCCGGCGGACAATAAGAAACGCCACATTCAGCGTTAGGCGTGCCGGGGTTAATCACAAATACGCGGATTTGTGTCCCTTCTTCCTGGTTTGCCAGCAGTTTGGCAAAGTGCGCTTGTGCAGCATCGGAAATACGGATCATAGTAATGGCCTAATAGTTGACTATTTTAGTTGGTTATAATACGCCCATCATCGAGGCTCTACAAGGTTCGACAAAGGCACCAGACCTGGACAGTCGCCGCACCATTGCGTAAAAGCAACTGCGCAATCTCTGCGACGGTACTTCCGGTGGTGACGACATCATCCACAATCACCATATGGCGACCTTGCACAGGCAATTCAAGGCGAAAGGCATTTTTCAGGTTGCGCTTGCGCAGACGGGCGCTGAGAAAATGCTGGGTCGCGGTGGCCCGTGTTCGTGTGACGGCTTCGCTATCCCATTGGCAGTGCAACCAGCGTGATAACGGCTGACACAGCAAATCGCTCTGATTAAATCCCCGACGCCAGTGACGCCGCTGCCATAACGGAACGCTGATGATGCGATCCGGCAGTTGCAACCCGGTGGTGCGACGAGCGTGTAAGACTTCCAATAGTAACAGACGTGCCAGGGCGCTGGCGATTTCACTGCGCCGCGAAAACTTAAGCTGGTGGATAAGCGGGCTTAATGGCGGCGTGTAGTTGGCGACCGTGACCAGTCTTTGCCACGGCGGCGGTTTTTGCAGGCAGCGACCGCAGGGAAGATGTGAGTATGTTGCCGGTAACCCACATTGCGGGCATAACGTTTCATGTTTACGGGCGGCACAAGAGCAGACCGAACAAATTCCCCAATGACCTAACGCCAAAGGCATTCGGCATAGCCAGCATAATCCTGGTACTGTTAGCATATGTTCATCCTTGTTAGTCAAAAGAGAACAATAGCGGATGAATAACATCTGGTGGCAGACCAAAGGTCAGGGGAATGTTCATCTTGTGCTGCTGCACGGATGGGGACTGAATGCCGAAGTGTGGCGTTGCATTGACGAGGAACTTAGCTCGCATTTTACGCTGCACCTTGTTGATCTGCCCGGCTTCGGGCGCAGTCAGGGATTTGGTGCGATGTCGCTTGCTGACATGGCGGAAGTCGTGCTGCAGCAGGCACCGGATAAAGCTATTTGGTTAGGCTGGAGCCTGGGCGGGCTGGTGGCAAGCCAGATTGCGTTAACCCATCCCGAGCGCGTTCAGGCGCTGGTCACCGTGGCGTCGTCGCCGTGTTTCAGTGCTCGTGACGGCTGGCCGGGGATAAAACCGGACGTGCTGGCTGGTTTCCAGCAGCAACTCAGTGAAGATTTTCAGCGTACGGTGGAACGATTCCTTGCGTTACAAACCATGGGGACAGAAACGGCACGCCAGGATGCGCGAGCGCTGAAGAAAACTGTTCTGGCATTACCGATGCCGGAGGTTGACGTGCTCAATGGTGGGCTGGAAATTCTGATAACGGTCGATCTCCGTCAGCCGCTGCAACACGTACCCATGCCGTTTTTACGATTGTATGGTTATCTCGACGGTCTGGTGCCGCGCAAAGTGGTGCCGATGCTGGATGAACTCTGGCCGCACAGCGAGTCATATATCTTCGCCAAAGCGGCCCATGCGCCGTTTATTTCGCATCCGGACGAGTTTTGTCAGCAGCTGGTGGCGTTGACGCAGAGGGTGTAGGCAGCATTTGAAATGGCGAGGCAGAACTTTACTGACTCGCCGCAGCCAACTCTTCTTCTGACACCCCAGTAAAGCGCATGATGTCCGCAAGAGGGACTCCGGACTCAAGCATTATTTTGGCTATATGCAAGGCTTTGGATTGCTCCCCCTCCTGCCGCAATCTTTCCGCAATAGTCATTAAACTCTCCTTGTGTTTTGGTGAATGTTCAGCAACGCCGTCGATAAAATCGTTAAAACGTACCGCATCGCCGGTTTGCAGTATTTGACTTACTCCCAGCCCAAATGGGCGGGGATTCTTGTTTCGCGGAGCCGAACCTAAGCCGCGTTAAGCGGTTTAGGAATTACAGGCTCTCCACAAGCTAACACGGCGAGTCCCGCCGCTTTTATATTACGGGCCGCATTGATATCACGGTCATGATCTGCGCCGCATTCAGGGCAGTGCCATTTCCGCACATCAAGAGGCATTTTTTGCATGGTGAAGCCACAACAGCTACAGCGTTTTGAGGACGGGAAAAATGGGGCGATTGCGACTACTGACCGCCCTGCCCATTCGCCTTTGTACCGGAGCTGGCGCACCAGTTCGCTCCAGCTCGCGTCTGCTATCGCTTTGGATAGCGACGGGTTGCGGATCATGTTTTTCACCTTAAGAGATTCGACGCAAACAACCTGGTTTTCGTTAATCAGTTTGCGGGTTGTCTTGTGCAAGGCATCCAGCCGGCAATCGGCAATTTTCGCGTGGAGTCGGGCCACCTTTAAGCGGGCTTTGGCGCGGTTCTTCGAGCCTTTGGCCTTTTTGCTTAGTCGGCGCTGTAGCAGCGCCAGGCGTGCCGCGTATTTAGCGGTATGGCGGGGATTGCTTTGTCTGAATCCGGCATCAGTGACGAACAAATCTTTTAAACCAACATCAATACCGACCGTTTTAGCAGTGATCGGCAGTGATACAGGTTCAAACTCGCAGAGGCAGGACACGAAATATCGTCCGGCAGCGTCTCTGGAAATGGTGATCGAGGATGGCGCAGACGGTAGAGCGCGACTCCAGCGCACATCTAACGGCGCTTTGCTCTTTGCCATATACAGCTTGCCATCACGGTATTTAAACGCCGTATTCATGAAGGTAGCGGCCTGTTTATGGCGCTTGCTTTTGAATGTCGGGTATTTGGCACGTCCAGCGAAGAAGTTTGAAAACGCTGTTTGTTGGTGACGTATGGCTTGCTGGAGCGGCACGGCTGATACATCGCCCAGCCATGAATATTCTGGCATGGCTTTAATCGCAGTCAGCCGCTTATCGGCTTGAGGATAGCCGATCTTCTCCTGCCGTTCGTACCAGGCGTCAGTGCGCCAGCGGAGAATCGAGTTATAGACAAAACGCACGCACCCGAACGTTTGAGCCAAAAGCTCAACCTGATCGGGTGTTGGATAGAATCTGTATTTATAGGCGCGTTTCATAGTCTTACTAAATACTCTGAAATTTGTAAGTCGTATTAATGAAGGTCAAAAATGTTACGTAGTTACCGCGCTTATATCCCCGCCCGATAGGGCGAGGCTTTACGCGCAATATCGGTAATTAAACAGCCCTTTGATTTGTCTGTCATTAGCGTACCCACTACTTAATAAGCAGGCCATTTGCTCTACCAGCCCCATCAGGTCGCGTTGGCGTATATGTTTTTGAATTAACTCCAGCAACGCCATGCGTCGGTGCAGCATGATTTCATCATCAGGCATGACGGTGACATCAATCAGCGGAAATGCAGAGGCATAGAGCTGTCTCGCCAGTTTGGGGTCGGCGAAACAATCCAGCCAACACAGTGAATAGGGATAGGGGCTTTCAATGCCGTGGTAAAACAACAATGGCACCACCATCGGCAACGTTTTGTATCCGGCATCAAGGTGGTTTTGCATTGCGGCAATGGCGTAACGCATCATGCGAAAAGCGATCAGTTTGTTTGAGGTGCTTTGATGTTCAATCAGACAATAGATATATCCCGGTCCTTGCTCCGTTTTCACCGACCACAGCACGTCGGAATAGCTTTCACGCAGATCGTCATCAATAAAGCTGCTCGACTCCAGCTTGAGGGTTTTCATATCACAGAGCGCGTGAATGGATGCCGGTAAATGGAACGCAAGAAAATCACGCGCCGTGTCTGGTTGGCGTAAAAAGAGTTTGAATAGCGCGTCGTGTGGGGTAGAACTCTGCTTTTTGCTCATGGCGTTCCTTCACCTGTTTTCTTTGAATTCCGCGACTCTACGCGCTGCTCCACATCTACGCATTAGCCAGTTGTCATCCCTGCGAGGCGCTTTCAGAGGAATTTACGCCATGCTGCAAGAGTTGCATTTTTATGGAAAACCGCACGCAAAAAAGCCCGGTTGCAAAAGCATACCGGGCTTTCAAAACAGGCAGTGAAACAAGGTTAACGCAACGCCCACCACTCACGCAGACAGGCTTTGCCTTCCGGGCAGCTTTTACAACTGCCAGAGAGGCAGCCGTCAGGTTCTTCCTGAATCCGCACCGCTTTGCCCATACTTTCCAGCTGTTGCAGCATGGCGTTAATCATTGGCTGTGGAGTGTTCAATGTCTGGCTTATCTGGGCCGCTTCCATACGGCCCCGTAACGCCAGCAAATCACGCACCTGAATGAGCGAAGCCATTGCTGTATCCTTAGTGGCAATCGCCGGTGGTGCTGGCTGCACAGCAACTGCTTACCGATTTGCGCGTTGCCAGCAGTTCGATATCTACCCGGCTACGCGCGCGGCGCAGCAAACCGATAACAACGATGTTAAACAGGATAACCGCCAGAATGCATACCAGACTGTAGGTTGGGTGCTGGCTGTAGCTGGCAACCTGATAGAACAACGTTGCCAGCGAGTAAGCGATATTCAGCCCCCACAGGATGGAGAAGCCCATCCAGCCACGGCTTGATTCACGAGCAATAGCACCCATCACCGAGATGCACGGTACATACAGCAGAACGAAAATCAGATAGCTGTATGCTGCAGCCGCGCTGCCAAATTTTTCATCCATCACGCCCATCGCTCCGGTACCCATTTCGCCGTCTCCTTTGCTGGCTTCAATTGGGTTCATCAGTACGCTAAGACTGAAGGTGTCTTTCAGGCTCTGCCAGGTTTCATCAACCGCGCTGAACAGCTCTTCACCGAGGTTAAATTCTGCCGGATTGAACTCTTCGTCCTGAATATTTTCTGCGGTGTAGAGGGTGTTGAGCGTACCCACCACCACTTCTTTCGCCATTGCGCCCGTGAACAGGCCAACCGTTGCCTGCCAGTTATCTTCATGTACGCCAATCGGTTTGAAGACAGGGGTGATCACACGGCTAACGGAAGCCAGCGCCGAATCGTTGATGTTATCGACGATTTTCCCGCTCAATGAGAAGCTGTTGAAGGCGCTAAGGAAAATGCTGACGATGATGATCACTTTACCTGCGCGCATCACGAAGCCTTTCAGACGCTGCCAGGTCTGGATAATCAGACTCTTAACGTGTGGCACGTGGTAGACCGGCAGTTCCATGACAAACGGCGTCGCTTCACCGCGCATGATGGTGTACTTGAGCATCAGGCCAGTCAGCACCGCCATCACAATACCAAGCATATACAGCGAGAAGACTGCCAGCGCGCCATTCTGTCCGAAGAAGGCTGCTGCAAAGACCGCGAAGATAGCCAGACGCGCGCCGCAGGACATAAACGGGGCCATCATAATGGTCATCAGGCGTTCACGCGGAGCATCAAGAGTTCGTGCACCCATCACCGACGGCACGTTACAACCGAAGCCGACGATCAACGGCACAAAGGATTTCCCCGGCAAGCCCAACGCTTGCATCAAACGGTCCATCACAAATGCCGCGCGCGCCATATACCCTGAGTCTTCGAGGAAGGAGAGGAACAGGTACATCATGCCGATCTGCGGCACCAGCGGCAGCACGGTGTTAATACCACCCCCCAGGCCCTGGGCGAGGAAGATAGTCAGCCAGTCCGGGAAGTGGAGCGTATAGCCAATCCACTGAATACCATGCACAAACAGCGCTACGGAACCAACGTCAAACAACGGCTGTAACGCACCGCCGATGTTGATAGCCAGCAGGAACATCAGGTACATCACAAAGAGGAAGATCGGCAGGCCGAGGAAACGGTTGAGCACGATTTTATCCACTGCCGTGGTGAAGCGACTGGGTTCTGCCGTCAGCGTGTTGCTTACCACATCGCAGATAGCAGCAATACACTGGTAACGCGCATCGGCAATATGCAGTGCCGGATCGTCCATCTCATTACGCAGACGGGCGAGGGCGGCATCCAGATGCTGCGACGCTTCACCGGCGTAAGCGCGGCTGTAAATATCACCTTCCAGCATTTGCAGGCCCAGCCAGCGACGCTGTTTGAGCGGGATGTTGGACGGCATCACTTTTGCCAGTGAGTCGGCTTCGTTGAGCAGCGGCTGGGCGTAATGCACCAGCTCCACATTTTCGTTGGCTTTATAGCGATCGATCGCCAGCTTGAGCGCTTCGATACCGCGGCCACGCGTGGAAACCAGCGGGATCACCGGGCAGCCAAGACGTGCCGACAGCGCATCAATTTCAATACGAATATTTTGCTTCTCGGCAATGTCGAGCATGTTCAGCGCTACGATGCAGGGAATGCCGAGTTCCAGCAGTTGCAGCGTCAGGTAAAGGTTACGCTCAAGGTTTGACGCATCCACCACGTTAATCAGCAGGTCGGCGTCGCCACTCAAAATGTAGTGGCAGGCGATTTGCTCGTCCAACGACGTCTGAGATGAAATGGTGGTCAGAGAATAGGTGCCGGGTAGATCCACCAGCGTGACCTGATGATCGGTGGTAGAGAACAGACCCTCTTTACGTTCGACGGTAACGCCAGCCCAGTTTCCTACACGCTGACGTGCGCCGGTGAGCTGGTTAAATAAGGTTGTCTTGCCAGAATTTGGATTACCAATTAAGCCAATGGTTAATTTTTTCATTGTTATTCTCACTGTATTAACAGGAAACCGCTTCCACTTCTAATAAGGCCAGATCTTTTTTGCGTAATACCAGGCTCACACGACGGGTTTCGATATGAATGGGGTCGCCAAGTGGGGCAACGCGCACCACGTTGAACGAGGAGCCAGGTAACATGCCCAGAGAAAGCAGTTTCTGACGATATGCCGGGCTGATTTCACGGGAAAAGCCAGTGATTTTCCACGCAGTATCTGGAGTGTATTGCATAGGTGCCTACTTGTTTCTCATTAACTGGATAACTACCTCATGGGGCGTTTGACAGCGACATGGGACCAGATGATTTGCCAACGAAGGAGAGATTAAATAATCAACAGTACAATGATAATGAGAATGGTTTCTATCAGCAATACTTAAAATGTGTGCGAATGTTGGTTTAGATAATAATCTGCCTCAATGTTGATGTGGCTCAAGGTTATATCTGGGTCGAAATAAAATTCGAATGGCGAATTATTAAGGTGGGTTAATGTTTGTTTAAGGTTTCAGTTGTTAATGCCGTGATAAATATTGGCGGGAATATGTTGTGCGTTTAGATGTGAAATAAAAATGCAGGAAATAATCTCCTGCATTTTTATGTCAGGCAAGATGCTCGTTGTGAGTTGCCAGATGCGGCGTGAACGCCTTATCTGGCCTACGATTTCGCACAAATTTAAATAACAATGATTGAACCGTAGGCCCGATAAGCTTGCTCATCGGCAAGTTTACGTTTGCCCATCGAGGCGTTTAACGCTTTTTGCCCATTGCTGCTGCCAGCGCATCCATCATTGCGCTATTACCGGCAGTCTGCGCTTCACGACTGCGTGGTTTGGCTGCCGTGCGGCTGTTTTGCGGGCGATCGTTACCGCCGCCGCGACGGGCGTTGGTTTCGCCAGGCTGCTCGTCCAGACGCATGGTCAGGGCGATACGTTTACGCTGAAGATCCACTTCCAGCACTTTCACCTTCACAATGTCGCCCGCTTTCACCACGGTATGCGGATCTTCCACAAACTTGTTCGACAGGGAAGAGATGTGAACCAGCCCGTCCTGATGCACGCCGATATCGACAAACGCGCCAAAGTTAGTGACGTTGGTCACCGCACCTTCGAGGATCATGCCCGGTTGCAGGTCGTTCATTGTCTCGACGCCATCGGCAAACTGAGCGGTTTTAAACTCAGGACGTGGGTCGCGGCCCGGTTTTTCCAGCTCTTTGATGATGTCGGTTACTGTCGGCACACCGAATTTCTCATCGGTAAAGTCAGAGGCTTTCAGGTTACGCAGTTCGCTGCTGTTACCCATCAGATCTTTCAGCGCCTGCTGCGTTGCCGCCAGAATACGTTCCACCACCGGATAGGCTTCCGGGTGAACGGTAGACGCGTCCAGCGGGTTATCGCCGTGGTTAATCCGCAGGAAGCCCGCGCACTGCTCGAAGGCTTTCGGCCCCAGACGGCTCACTTTTAACAGCTGCTGACGGTTCTGGAACTGACCGTTTTCATCGCGCCAGGCAACGATGTTTTGCGCCATCATGCGCGTCAGGCCCGCTACGCGAGTTAACAGCGGAACGGACGCTGTGTTCAGATCGACGCCAACGGCGTTTACACAGTCTTCCACTACCGCATCCAGCTTGCGGGCCAACTGCGTCTGGCTGACGTCGTGTTGATACTGGCCCACGCCGATAGATTTCGGATCGATTTTCACCAGTTCTGCCAGTGGATCCTGCAAACGACGAGCGATAGATACCGCGCCACGCAGAGAAACATCGAGGTCCGGGAACTCCTGTGCCGCCAGTTCGGAAGCGGAGTAAACCGATGCGCCTGCTTCGCTGACGATCACTTTCTGCGCGGTAACTTTCGGGAACTGCTTCTGCACGTCGAGATAGAAACGCTCGGTTTCGCGGGAAGCCGTACCGTTACCGATCGCCACCAGTTCAACATTATGTTTTTCACACAAGGCGGCAACGGTCATCGCCGCTTTTGCGGCCTGTCCGGTGTGTGGATAAATGGTATCGGTTGCGACCAGTTTGCCGGTTGCGTCGACCACCGCCACTTTTACCCCGGTACGCAGACCCGGATCGAGGCCCATCGTCGCACGCAGCCCGGCTGGGGCTGCCATCAGCAGATCGTGCAGGTTACGGGCAAAGACGTTAATTGCTTCATCTTCCGCACGTTCGCGCACGGTACCCATCAGTTCGGTTTCCAGGTGCATCAGCACCTTGATGCGCCAGGTCCAGCTCACCACGCCTTTGCGCCAGCTATCCGCCGGGGCATTGTTCAGGCGCAAGCCGAGGTGGTCCATGATGATTTGCTCGCAATAGCTCTCTTTCGGTGGTTCGTCGAACTGCGGATCGGCATTCAGCGAAAGCTGGAGTACGCCTTCGTTACGACCACGGAACATCGCCAGCGCACGGTGAGAAGGCACCGTTGACAGCGGTTCGTGATGATCGAAATAGTCGCGGAATTTTGCCCCTTCCTCTTCTTTACCGCTCACCACGGTGGACACCAGGTGCGCGTTTTTCCACAGATAATCACGCACTTTAGCCAACAGGGCTGCATCTTCGGCAAAACGTTCCATCAGGATATAACGCGCGCCGTCCAGTGCGGCTTTGGTATCTGCCACGCCTTTATCGGCATCAACATATTGCGCAGCGGCAACTTCTGGCGTGTGTGAAGGATCGTTCCACAGCAGATCAGCCAATGGCTCAAGCCCTGCTTCAATAGCGATTTGCCCGCGGGTACGACGTTTGGGTTTGTAAGGCAGGTAGAGGTCTTCGAGTTCGGTTTTGCTCAAGGTGGCATTGATGGCATTCGCCAGCTCGTCGGTGAGTTTACCTTGCTCAGAAATGGACTTGAGAATAGCCTGACGTCTCTCTTCCAGCTCGCGCAGATATCCCAGACGCGTTTCCAGATTACGCAACTGCGTGTCATCCAGACCGCCGGTGATTTCCTTACGATAACGTGCGATAAACGGCACGGTATTCCCTTCGTCAAGCAGGCGAACGGCGGCTTCAACCTGTTCCGGGCGCGCCTGAATTTCACCCGCAATAATGCGGCAGAACGAATCATTCATCATGGTTTGAGTTCATCTTTTCGGATCAAAAATCAGGGGATAGTTATACGGACTGGCTGGCAAAAATGCCAGCCATTGACAGGAGGTTAAGACTCTTCCTTACGGTTTCACGTATTCGATGGCATTAACATACCAGCTTGCTTCCCCGGCAGGGGTATTCACCACCGCCAGATCGCCCACTTCTTTTTTCAGTAATGCGCGGGCCATCGGGGAATCGATAGAGATGTAATCTTTACGGCCAAAGATTTCATCGTAGCCGACGATACGAAAACGGTGAGTAACGCCATCATCGTTTTCAATCTCTACCCACGCGCCAAAGAAAACTTTGCCTTCCTGCTGGGGCGAGTAATCGACGATTTTGAGATTTTCCATGCATTTAGTGAGATAGCGCACACGACGGTCGATTTCACGCAGGCGCTTTTTATTATACTGATAGTCAGCATTTTCGCTGCGGTCACCCAGACTCGCGGCCCAGGTCACCTTCTTTGTGACTTCCGGGCGCTCTTCGCGCCAGAGATAATTTAGCTCTTGTTTGAGTTTTTCATACCCTTCCCGGGTAACCAGGGGCGTTTTCATCTCGTTGATTCCCTTTGTCTGTTTAATAATGCGCACATTGGGTATAACGTGATCATATCAACAGAATCAATAATGTTTCGCCGAATAAATTGTATACTTAACCTGCTGTTTAATATGCTTTGTAACAATTTAGGCTGAAATTCATACCAGATTTAGCTGGTGGCGAACGTAAGCTTTTTTAAGAATACACGCTTACAAATTGTTGCGAACCTTTGGGAGTACAAACAATGCAAGAGAACTACAAGATTCTGGTGGTCGATGACGACATGCGCCTGCGCGCGCTGCTGGAGCGTTATCTCACCGAACAAGGCTTCCAGGTTCGAAGCGTCGCTAATGCAGAACAGATGGATCGCCTGCTGACTCGTGAATCTTTCCATCTTATGGTACTGGATTTGATGTTACCTGGTGAAGATGGCTTGTCGATTTGCCGACGTCTTCGTAGCCAGAGTAACCCGATGCCGATCATTATGGTGACGGCGAAAGGAGAAGAAGTTGACCGTATCGTTGGCCTGGAAATTGGTGCTGACGATTACATTCCAAAACCGTTTAACCCGCGTGAATTGCTGGCCCGCATCCGTGCGGTACTGCGTCGTCAGGCGAACGAACTGCCGGGCGCGCCGTCGCAGGAAGAAGCGGTGATTGCTTTCGGTAAGTTCAAACTTAACCTGGGTACGCGTGAAATGTTCCGCGAAGATGAACCGATGCCGCTTACCAGCGGTGAATTTGCGGTACTGAAGGCGCTGGTCAGCCATCCACGTGAGCCGCTCTCCCGTGATAAGCTGATGAATCTTGCCCGTGGCCGTGAATATTCCGCAATGGAACGTTCTATCGACGTGCAGATCTCGCGTCTGCGTCGCATGGTGGAAGAAGATCCGGCGCATCCGCGTTACATTCAGACCGTCTGGGGTCTGGGCTACGTCTTCGTGCCGGACGGTTCTAAAGCATGAGGCGATTGCGCTTCTCGCCACGAAGTTCATTTGCCCGCACGTTATTGCTCATCGTCACCTTGCTGTTCGTCAGCCTGGTGACGACTTATCTGGTGGTGCTGAACTTCGCGATTTTGCCGAGCCTCCAGCAGTTTAATAAAGTCCTCGCTTACGAAGTCCGTATGTTGATGACCGATAAACTGCAACTGGAGGACGGCACGCAGTTGGTTGTGCCTCCCGCTTTCCGTCGGGAGATCTACCGTGAGCTGGGGATCTCCCTCTATTCCAACGAAGCTGCCGAAGAGGCCGGGCTGCGTTGGGCGCAACACTATGAATTCTTAAGCCATCAGATGGCGCAGCAGCTTGGCGGCCCGACGGAAGTCCGCGTCGAGGTCAACAAAAGTTCGCCTGTCGTCTGGCTGAAAACCTGGCTGTCGCCCAATATCTGGGTGCGCGTGCCGCTGACCGAAATTCATCAGGGCGATTTCTCCCCGCTGTTCCGCTATACGCTGGCGATAATGCTGCTGGCGATAGGTGGCGCGTGGCTGTTTATTCGTATTCAGAACCGACCCCTTGTTGATCTCGAACATGCAGCTTTGCAGGTGGGTAAGGGGATTATTCCGCCGCCGCTGCGTGAGTATGGCGCTTCGGAGGTGCGTTCGGTTACCCGTGCCTTCAACCATATGGCGGCTGGCGTCAAGCAACTGGCGGATGACCGCACGCTGCTGATGGCGGGGGTAAGCCACGACCTGCGCACGCCGCTGACGCGTATTCGCCTGGCGACCGAGATGATGAGCGAGCAGGATGGCTACCTGGCAGAATCGATCAATAAAGATATCGAAGAGTGTAACGCCATCATTGAGCAGTTTATCGACTACCTGCGCACCGGGCAGGAGATGCCGATGGAATTGGCGGATCTTAATGCGGTGCTCGGTGAGGTTATTGCCGCCGAAAGTGGCTATGAGCGGGAAATTGATACCGCGCTTTATCCCGGCAGTATTGAGGTGAAAATGCACCCACTGTCGATCAAACGTGCGGTGGCGAATATGGTGGTGAACGCCGCCCGCTATGGCAATGGCTGGATCAAAGTCAGCAGCGGCACCGAGCCAAATCGCGCCTGGTTCCAGGTGGAAGATGACGGCCCAGGTATTGAACCGGAGCAGCGTAAGCACCTGTTCCAGCCGTTTGTCCGTGGTGACAGCGCGCGCACTATCAGTGGCACTGGCTTAGGACTGGCGATTGTGCAGCGGATCATCGATAACCATAACGGGATGCTGGAACTTGGCACCAGCGAGCGGGGCGGGCTTTCCATTCGCGCCTGGCTGCCATTGCCAGTAACGCGGGCGCAGGGCACGACAAAAGAAGGGTAAATAAACGGGAGGCGAAGGTGCCTCTCGTTTTTTTAAATAATTAATATACTCGTCATACTTCAAGTTGCATGTGCTGCGTCTGCGGGTTATTCGCCCCATCCATGGGCCTCACCCCTTACGGGGCCGCTGCAAGCAGCGTTCAAATCCGCTCCATGCGGATTTGTCGCTCACCCCAGTCACTTACTTATGTAGGCTCCTGGGGATTCACTCGCTTGCCGCGTTACTCGGCCTGAGGCCTCGCCCTTTCAGGGCCAACGCAAGCGTTGTTCAAAACGACCCTGCCGTTTTGTCCTGCAACTCGAATTATTTAGAGTATAAGAATGGAATCATTATGCTTAATTCGCAATCTGTCAGGGATGTAGTGCAGGAAGCCATTGCTGGTCAGGACTATGAAAGAATTAATACTGTTACTGAACAACTGCTGTCAGCGAATAATCCACGTTTTCATCTTGATGCCCTTAATTTGTTATTAGTTACATCTGGTCATTACCATCATCAGGAAGTGGCGATGAAACTTCAGCAAATTGGAGATCCGTCCACGATTCCTTATGTCAGGCAGGTATTTGCCCACGGGTTTGATTACCTCGATTATACATGTTCGGATTCTGGCGCAATTGCAAAATGGTTTAGCCATCTGTTATGGAAAATAGGCACGCCAGAGGCCCTGGCATTGATTCAGGAGTACACATCTCATTCAGATGAAGGTATCCGCAAAGAGATGCTTTATCGACTTAAACGTATTGCACATATGATGAGTATCAGCAAATTTGATCCACGAACCGCACATTACCTCGGCACAGTGCAAATCCATTATACTCCAACCACCTTCAACGCTGCCGTTAGGCATTACACCTATTACATTAAAAAGCGTTTTAAATGGTGCAAACGGGGAATTTGGGCCGGTGGTTTACTGGCAATACTGCCTGTGATCCTACAATGGTTGAATTCTTCCCATGACTTTAAACTCAACGGAATTAGTCGGTTAATTCTCCTGTTCACGTTGGTCTTCCTATGGTTAATGTTCCTGTTAATCACCCGAAGAATCAAAGATTTTAAGTCAAAAACAGTGCAGGTTACTTTTACTGAACCCGTACGTTATGAGTTTTATAGCGAGGGGATTGTTTTTTATGAATCTCATCAGCAGGGCATACTTCGCTGGGGGGATTTTTATGGTATTCATTACGAAGAAGATTATTTGTGGCTTTTTCTGCATTTACCGAAGAGTTTTTCCAGAGAAGCGACGAAAGAGTTTAGTGATATTTTTATTCCCGCCAGTGCGATAAAAGCGCAGCCTGAACTGGATACGTTTTTTCGTGAAACACGCCACTTGCTGGAATATATGTTTTCCCCATTTAATTCAGACAGAAAGTAAAAAATCCCCCGAATCTCGCGAAACGGGGGAACTTCGTCACTTAACTTAACGGATTACAGCTTCGGACCCGCAGCTACCAGCGCGGCACCGGCTGGGGTGTCGGTGTATTTATCGAAGTTGTCGATAAACAGTTTCGCCAGCGTTTCGGCTTTTTCCTGCCACTGTTCCGGAGATGCGTAGGTGTTACGCGGATCGAGGATCTTCGTGTCGACGCCCGGCAGTTCGGTTGGGATCGCCAGGTTAAACATCGGCAGAGTGAAGGTTTCTGCGTTATCCAGCGAACCGTTCAGGATGGCGTCGATAATGGCGCGGGTATCTTTAATGGAGATACGTTTGCCAGTGCCGTTCCAGCCGGTGTTAACCAGATATGCCTGCGCACCTGCCGCCTGCATACGTTTCACCAGCACTTCTGCGTACTGAGTCGGGTGCAGCGACAGGAATGCCGCGCCAAAGCAGGCAGAGAAGGTTGGCGTCGGTTCGGTGATGCCGCGCTCAGTACCAGCCAGTTTGGCGGTGAAGCCAGAGAGGAAGTGGTACTGGGTTTGGTCGGCCGTCAGACGGGAAACCGGCGGCAGCACGCCAAAGGCATCTGCGGTCAGGAAGATAACCTTAGTCGCATGGCCCGCTTTGGAGACTGGCTTAACGATGTTATCAATGTGATAGATCGGATAAGAAACGCGGGTGTTCTCGGTTTTTGAACCATCGTCAAAGTCGATAGTGCCATCTTCACGTACGGTGACGTTTTCCAGCAGCGCATCGCGGCGGATAGCGTTGTAGATTTCAGGTTCTGCTTCTTTCGACAGTTTAATGGTTTTCGCGTAGCAGCCGCCTTCGAAGTTAAACACGCCGTCATCATCCCAGCCGTGCTCGTCATCGCCAATCAGACGACGTTTCGGGTCGGTGGAAAGGGTAGTTTTACCTGTGCCAGAAAGGCCGAAGAACACGGCAACATCGCCTTTTTCGCCAACGTTGGCGGAGCAGTGCATAGAAGCGATACCTTTCAGCGGCAGCAGGTAGTTCATCATCGAGAACATCCCTTTCTTCATTTCGCCGCCATACCAGGTGCCACCAATCAACTGCATGCGTTCAGTCAGGTTAAACGCCACGAAGTTTTCAGAATTCAGACCCTGCTCTTTCCACTGCGGGTTGGTACACTTCGCGCCGTTCATGACGATAAAGTCAGGTTTGAAACCTTCCAGCTCTTCATCACTCGGGCGAATAAACATGTTCTTGACGAAATGCGCCTGCCAGGCCACTTCGGTGATGAAACGTACGGAAAGGCGAGTATCCGGGTTAGCGCCACAGAAAGCATCAACCACGAACAGGCGTTTGCCGGAAAGCTGTTTGGTCACCAGGCCTTTCAGATGTTGCCAGGTTTCCGGAGTGAGTGGTTTGTTATCGTTTTTACCTTTGCCTTTGTCTGCCCACCAGAAAGTATCGCGAGTGGTATCGTCACGGACGATATACTTATCTTTTGGTGAACGACCAGTGAAGATCCCGGTATCCACGGCAACGGCACCCAGATTAGTTAACACCCCGCGCTCATAACCTGTCAGGCTCGGATCGAGCTCTTCCTGATACAGCAGGTCGTAGCTTGGGTTGTAAACGATATCATGTACGTCACTGATACCATAAGCCTCGAGTTCTTGCGGGGTCAAACCATTGTTAACGCGCATTTCACTGCTCCTTAGCCAATATGTATTGCCTGAATAGTAAAGTCTTTTTGGGGGTGTTAACCGCGACAAGGCTCATAGATTTACGCATCTGGAGAAATTCATATTTGACAAAAAACTCCGTGATTCCTGTCACGAAACGGTTGCTATTATCGCAGAAATGACATTCCAGGTGTGGAAAATGTTCCTAAAAGGTTAAATGTTGGTTTAATTGACCATTATAATGTGAGTGAAATCTCATTCATGATTGAAATTTATGCAAAATCAATCAGTAAAGTATCGATTCACCACCGCAAAATTTTTTGTAAATTTTTCTGAAAATAAATATTAGTACTGTCTGAATGCAATAATTAACCTTCCTTTTGATTCCGGATCACTAACATGGATAACGTTGAACTTTCACCTGCAACACGGTGGGGAATGGTCGCCACTGGATTAATCCAGGGACTGGTTTGCTATCTTCTAATAACCTGGCTGGCTGTGGACAATAACAACTGGATTGTTTACGGCGTCCCTGCAACCGTGGCGCTTTCATCCGTTTTGTTATTCACCGTGGAGTCCTTCAAACAGAAGCGTTTGTGGGGATGGTTGGCGCTGGTATTTATTGCCACTCTGGCGATGAGCGGCTGGCTGAAGTGGCAAATTGATGGCATGAGTTCCTGGAGAGCGGACCAGGAACTCTGGGAATTTGGTTGTTATCTGCTGTTAATGGCGATGTTGTTATTGCCCTGGATACAACTGAATTTACACGACAGAAAAGGGCGAACGAACTATAGCTTTTTTTACCAGTCGGTGTGGCACAACACTCTAATATTGATGGTGATTTTTATCACTAATGGCCTGACCTGGCTGGTGCTTTTACTGTGGAGTGAGTTATTTAAACTTGTTGGCATCACGTTTTTCAGTACCCTCTTTTTTTCAACCGACTGGTTTATTTATCTTACGTTGGGCCTGGTTACCGCGCTGTCAGTCATTCTTGCGCGGACACAATCGCGGTTAATCGCCTCTATACAAAAGCTCTTCACGTTGATCGCTACAGGTTTGCTACCGCTGGTTTCACTGCTGACGCTGCTGTTTATTATCACTTTGCCTTTTGCTGGTTTGAATGCGATTTCTCGCCACATTTCCGCCGCTGGTCTGCTGTTAACTCTGGCCTTTTTGCAGTTGCTCTTAATGGCCATTGTCCGCGATCCACAAAAAGCATCGCTTCCCTGGACTGGCCCGTTGCGTTGCCTGATAAAAACGTCTCTGCTGGTGGCACCGCTCTATGTGCTGATCGCCGCCTGGGCTATATGGATGCGGGTCGCTCAATACGGCTGGACAGCCGAACGCTTGCACGGCGCACTGGCGGTGGTGGTGTTACTGGCCTGGTCGTTGGGGTATTTTGTCAGTATCGTCTGGCGTAAAGGGCAAAATCCCCTTGTTCTTCAGGGCAAAGTGAACCTTACGGTTTCGTTATTGGTGCTGGTGATACTGGTGCTTCTTAATTCGCCGGTGCTGGACAGTATGCGCATTAGCGTGAACAGCCATATAGCGCGTTATCAGAGCGGCAAGAACACGCCAGACCAGGTAAGTATCTACATGCTCGAACATAGCGGTCGCTATGGACGTGCAGCGCTGGAGTCGTTGAAAAGCGATGTCGAGTATATGAAAGACCCGAAACGCAGGCGGAGTTTGCTGATGGCGTTTGATGGCGTGCAGCGACTTCAGCAGCAGATATCAGAAAAAGCATTAGCTGATAATGTATTTATCGCCCCAGGTTCTGGCAAACCGGATGCGACATTCTGGTCGGCAGTGATGAAAAATCGCTATAACGCAATGATATGTATTGAAAAAGATGCCTGTGTTCTGGTAGAGCAAGATCTGAATAGTGATGGTAGGGCAGAGCGGATCCTGTTTGCCTTTAATGATGAAAGATACATTGTCTATGGCATTGAGCCTTCCGGGAAAGAATGGAAAGAGATTACGATGAGTTCACTCCCGGATGTAATAACGAAAGAGAAATTACTCACTGCCGCGAAGGATGGAAAACTGGGGACGAAGCCTAAAACGTGGCGCAATCTTACGGTGGATGGAGAAACGCTGGATTTGAATCTGAAGGAATGACAGCGCGCATCTGATTTTTTCTTGGATGCGGCGCCTTATCTTACCTGCAATAAATTGCATTTGATCCGCAGGCCAGATAAGCGCAGCGCATCAGGCAATGTAGTCATGAAATCCGGCAGAGTTATCTCTGCCGGAACGACTAATTAATGAACCTGCGGGTCTGCCGGAGACGCATTGTTGCGGATCTCGGCAATATCCATCGCATTGAACAGATAGTGGTTACCGCAGTAATCACAATGCATGTCAATTTCGCCATCTTCCGCGAGGATGCTATCAACTTCTTCATCCGGCAGCGTTTTCAGCGCGTCGGCGCAACGTTCACGCGAGCAGGTGCATTTGAACTCAACATCCTGCGGATCGTAAACCGTCACTTCTTCTTCGTGGTACAAACGCCACAACACTTCGTTTGCCGGTAAGGTCAGCAGCTCTTCAGTTTTGATGGTTTCGGTCAGCGTCGCGAGGTGGTCGAAGTCGTCCTGCTGGGCATTTTGCGCAGGCATTACCTGCAACAACATACCACCCGCAGCCGGTTTGCCATCTACGTCGCCGGTGCGAATAAACAGGCGCGTCGGCAGCTGTTCAGAACGCATAAAGTAATCTTCCAGGCAGGCCGCCAGGGTGTCACCTTCCAGACCAACTACGCCCTGATAGCGTTCGCCTTCGCTCGGGGTAATCGTGATCACTACGTAACCATTGCCGACCAGTGTTTTCAGATCGGCATTTTCCGGAATTTCGCCCTGCACACGCGCGACGCCACGCATCTGCTGTTTGTTGTTTCCGTTGATGACCGCCAGACTCATTGGGCCGTCGCCTTGCAGCTGTACGGTGATATCACCATCAAACTTCAGCGTAGCGGTCAACAGGCTGGTCGCGACCAGCAGTTCTGCCAGCACGTTTTTCACCGGCTGCGGATAATCGTGATTCTCAAGGATCTGTTGCAGGGTTTCCGAAACGGTTACCAGTTCGCCGCGCACGGCAAAGTTTTCAAACAGATAGCGATGTAATTGGTCATGTTGCGGCATAATCATCTCTCTTGCAGGTGACAGTTATTCACTGTCGCCGTGTTTAAATCGTAACAGGTCACGGCGCTCTTTTTTGTCCGGGCGCCGGTCCGGGTGCGGCATGGTTAAGGCATTAAGTTTACGTGCCAGCGCCATTTTTTCGCGTTTCTCTACACTTTCCGCAGTCTCTTCATACAACAAGACCGCCTCGCTGGCGGGGCGACGCTGTTCAGTAATCGCCTTTACAATCACCGTTCGTTCGTCATTTCCCTGGCGCAGTGTGAGCGTGGCATTCAGCTCGACGACTTTACTCGGCTTGCTGCGCTGCCCGTTGTAATGCACCTTACCGCCTTCAATCATTTCGCGGGCCAGCGCACGGGTTTTATAAAAACGGGCGGCCCATAGCCATTTATCCAGTCGAACCTCAACAGCCGGTTTTTCTTTCATGGCGTCTCCTTCACATTAGCGAGGGGATCAGGCGGCGGTAGTCATTCAGTGACGGATGGCGCTCATACTGTTTTTCGGCTATTCCAGAGTCAGGGTTTGTGACGCCGAGACAGTAACGAATACCAAATTGCGCGGCAGCATCGAGAATGGCTTCGCTGTCATCAATAAACAGCGTTCTTTCAGCTTTCAGACCCGTAGCTTCGGCCACCGCATGCCATAACCGCTGATCCTCTTTCGGATAACCAAATGTGTGGGTGGAAAGTAATAAATCAAGGTGTGCGTCCAGACCCGTATGCTCAAGTTTAACGGCCAGGTTATGTGGATGGGCGTTAGTGAGCAAAATTCGCTGCTTGCCGCTGGCTTTCAGCGCTTCGAGAAACGGAATAGTATCTTCACGCAACACGGCTCGCGGCCCCATCTCGGTGGTCATCGCACAGATATCCAGACCCAGTTGCTCGCTCCAGTAATCAAGACAGTACCAGTTTAGCGTATGCTGCACGTCGTGATATTGCTGGCGCATATATTCCATTGCTTCCTGTGGCGTAACACCGTTTTTCGCGCCCCAGGTTTCAGGCACCAGCTTTTGCCAGAAATAGTTATCGAAGGCGAGGTCGAGCAACGTGCCGTCCATATCCAGCAGAACGGTATCTACGTCCTGCCAGGCAATGTTGATATGCATGAGGGAAATCTCCAGAGTGAAGCAATTTGCGCGACAGGGTAGCATAACCTGCCGCGCAAACGTGTTATTCGGTAAGGCTTTCTGAAGACGTGAGCAACGTCGGATTCAGGCAGCTTTCGTAGTATTCCTGAATTTCCATCATGCGGGTGCGATGACGCTGGTAACGACGCCAGGCCTGCACGCCATTATAGATGGCACAGCCGAACATCGTCAGTAGCAGTAATGTGGTGCCGAGATAGCGCCACAGGCCAGAACGGTCCGGAATAGGGTGCAAGCCGATATGCTGCGTGCCGTTGGCATCGGTGAAGATATTGGTGACGATCCCCTCGGCGTTAAACGGTGTATGCATCAACATTTGCGCCAGCTTCTGGAAAGCGTTCCATTGTTCTTGCGCCGGGTAGTCATAAAGCGAGGTTGCTGGCCACGGTTGATCGACAAAATCGCTGCCTTCGTCGCTGACAATCAGGAAGCCGCCAGGCGCTGGGCTATTCAGTGATTGCGCCGCTCGCGCCGTTTCATGAGTGATAAACGGTGCGGTGGAAGTCGCCACCAGATTATCCAGCGATTCTGCGCTCACCGGGCGAAGTAATACATTCACACCATCAAGTTTTCCTGCGTTGGCGCGTTTCACCAGTGCGTCCCAGTCCTTACTGTTGCCGAGATTAACCAGTGCGTTTTTTAAGCGCACACAATCATCTTTGGCTGCACAGAGATCGGCAGTTTTCAGCACGATGTCGCCAAAGTCATCAAGCAAAACCATGCCGGATTTCTGAATCGCAGAACGTAATGAGGCACTGACGCGAGATTCATCATCCGGTTTCGGGTGCAACTGGCGGTTTACTGCCTCGGTCAGTGCCGTGGCCTTGTTAACCAGTTCCGATTCCGGTAATGGCAATGAACGGGCGTCATTCCAGATGATCTGCGAGCAGTCAAATGGCAAAAACGGTGAATTGGTTTTCGCGCTCCAGGTGCCGGAAGTGCGGATATTACACATGCCTGTACCGCTTAGACGTAAGGTATCGCCCACGCGTACGCCAGCGTCCGCAAGTTGTTTAACACTGGTGGCTTCAATAGTCTGCGCGCCTTTCATCCACGAGAGAGTGAATTTCAGCGGCATATCCAGTGGGATCCAGAACAGCAGCATAAACAAGACTAACAGCGAACCGGCTGCGATAACCGTGCTGCGTAGCCAGTGCTGCAACGGGAAGTTTTTTACTTCGTCATGTAGCGAAAGATAGCGCCCCTGGCGCACGACGTGGCGGTCCAGGTAGATATCGATATCGGTTTGTTGTCCGAGATCCTGGGCAATGTAAGGTTGCCAGTGCGCGGGGTAGACCAGGTCGATAATACCAAGCGAAATATTGTTAATCTGTTCCTGCGAGTTTTCGCCAAACAGCCCCCAGCGACGCGGTGTCCCGCGCAGGCAGTGGATCTCCCGTAGGGAAGATTTGGCAGGTGGCGCATATAATCCCCACAGACCCGCCCCCAGCAGCAGTAGCGCGCCGCCAACCAACCACGGGACAAATACATCAGGGGTTACCAGGCAGAAATAGAACATCAGGAATGAGGCGACTATCAGCAGCGCTTCCCGCAATCCTCGTGGGCGGCTAAGTGCATACTCTTCGTGCGTTTCCTGGCGAATGTTGAGCAACTCAATTTGTTCGCTCTCTTCACCGCGAATCGACGCCTGCGTTGATGGAATAGGTTGTAACGCGTAACCGCGAGTCTCCTGCATATACTCTTGCAGCGTATGACCGTTGAGTGAAATGACTAATGGGAGTGAGTCGGTATAAATCAGTTCAACGGTGTTTTCGTCGTTGATGTACTGCTCCCAGAAAGGCGGCAGGTGAACTTCTACCGAGTCAAGGTAGTAGCGCCATTTATTGGGATCGTCAGTAGAGATGCCATAACGTGTGATAGCGTGCGTCAACATCATCACATTATTGCTTTCGGCGTTCAGCGTCAGAGAGACAGGCGCCGTGCTGGCACCCGTCGGGCCGGGAACCTGCAAAATCTGCGTCAGGCTCTCGAGATAATTTTCAATAGCGCTACGTTCTTCCGGAGTGAGTTTGCGCGTTTGCGCATCAGCGAAGGCGTTAGCCCAGGGCAATTGTCGCCGCCTGGTGCGTGCTTTTATCAGCCATCCCGCAAATAGTGAGCAGGCCAGCAAAGCAGCTAAAAAAATCACAATGGTGCTCATGCTTTCCCCATCTTACTTAATTTGTCAGGCGTGATTATTCGCACCCTGGACACAATATAGGATTCTGCGGTTGGCTATCGGCAAGCGTGGAGTTGAACTTGAGCATCATTAAGCGCATCCCGGTAACTGCTGATCATAGCAAACCCTCTGAGGGCGGAATATCAGCAAATTCCTGGAGTTATTTCAACCTATTGACTTTTAATTTGATTTGAGAACGATTATTTATCAGGTTGCATAAATGTAAATAACATGCAATTCACATTGCCGAAACGGTGTCCGATATCGCACAATAAATACTGATTTCACTGCAAAGATTCCACAATGAGAAAATCATTACAAAAACCCACCATTCTGAATGTTGAAACTGTAGCCCGTTCCCGACTGTTTACCGTCGAAAGCGTGGATCTGGAGTTCAGCAATGGCGTGCGGCGTGTTTATGAACGAATGCGTCCAACCAACAGGGAAGCGGTGATGATTGTGCCTATTGTGGACGACCATCTGATCCTGATTCGTGAGTACGCGGTGGGAACTGAATCCTACGAGTTAGGATTTTCAAAAGGGCTGATTGATCCCGGTGAAAGCGTCTACGAAGCAGCTAATCGCGAGCTAAAAGAAGAAGTGGGCTATGGTGCGAACGATCTGACTTTTTTGAAGAAACTCAGCATGGCGCCGTCTTACTTCTCCAGCAAAATGAATATTGTGGTGGCGCAGGATCTTTACCCTGAATCGCTGGAAGGCGACGAACCAGAGCCACTGCCGCAGGTTCGCTGGCCGCTGGCGCATATGATGGATTTGCTTGAAGACCCTGACTTCAATGAAGCGCGCAATGTCAGCGCACTGTTCCTGGTACGTGAGTGGTTGAAGGGGCAGGGGCGGTTGTAAAGCCTCTGGTTATGCAGGTTGGCGTGACTGGGCGATTTTTTCGCGAATAAACGCCAGTGCTTCCTCTTCTTTATCACCCAGCCATATAAAAGTTGATTTGTTCATAACCAATACGAATATATCTTTATAGGGGATAAGGTCATTTATCTCTGACCAGACACATAAGCTGTGGGTGCCAGAGTTTTTCCAGCATTTAACGCCAGTCTCATCGATTTTAAAGTTCAATCCTTCTGTTATTGCGTTTTGATTGTAGAGATCAGACCGCGCTTTCTTCAGCTTATGCCTTGTCCAATAGGTCTTTACTAAGAAAAACATACCATGTAACCAAAATACGATAACTAATAGTTTGTTTTTGTTGAGGATAAACAGAAGGTCATCGGTGATGTTATTCCAGGCTGATAATTCAATTTCTATATTACATATCCCTAAAATCACGAGAGAAGCAGGGCATATCAAGAAAAACATGACGCCAATGATGTCATAGAGAGTCGCTTTGTGTAGGCGCGGCATTTTCTCTGGATGATACCTTCGTAGAACAAGGCTGGTGATGGTTAGAAAATCAGTTTGGTTAAGGCTGAATGGGGGATATTGCCTGGTGAACTGACGACTGATTTCGCTGTAATTCTTCGAAAGAGAAGGAGAGTGAATTTCCATTTTCGTTGACATCTTCCATAGTAAAAAAAGCCCGGCAACATTAACGCTGCCGGGCGTCGTTTTTAGAACAATTCCTGCGCCTCACCATTATCAATAATGGTTGTACCTACTTCGCGTACCGCCTGCTGTGTAGGCTGCGTACCTTCGATGAAATACTCTTCGCGGCTGTTACCGCCGCTGGCCAGTTGCCCGGTGCTGCGATCGATATTCACCATCACAATACCCGGCGGCGGTGTCAGGGGGTGTTCTGGCACACCTTCCAGAACGGCTTTCATATAAGCGTCCCATGCAGGCTGCGCGCTTTTAGCACCACCTTCATAACCAGAGATCTGATCTTTAATCGCCCCGGAAGCCGTGGTGTGACCGAGATTACGGCGGTGATCGTCAAAGCCAATCCATACCGAGGTCACAACGCCCGGACCGTAACCCGAGAACCATGCATCCTTCGAGCTGTTGGTGGTCCCGGTTTTCCCGCCGATATCATGACGCTGCAAATCACGACCTGCGCGCCAGCCAGTACCCTGCCAGCCTGGTTCACCAAATATATTGGTGTTCAGTGCGCTCTTAATCAGGAATGCCAGCGGAGTGCTGATGACGTGCGGAGCGTATTCTGGCGCGCCAGTCTTCGCCACTAATGCCTGATTAGCTTGCTCCAGCTGCGGCATCGGAACGGAAACATTCTGCTGTTCGCGAGAGATAGCAACGTCTTCAACGTCGCTGTTTTCTAGCACGTTCGATTTTTGCGTATCACCGTAAATCACCGGGATATCGCATTCCGGGCAAGCGACTTTCGGTTTCGCTTCGAAAATCACCCCGCCCTGGTCGTTTTCAATTTTGCTGATAAACCATGGATCCACCAGGAAGCCACCGTTCGCCATTACCGCGTAGCCGCGCGCCACCTGCAGCGGCGTGAAGGACGCGGAACCCAGCGCCAGCGATTCGGTATGGACAATGTTTTGCGCCGGGAAGCCGAAGCGTTGCAGATACTCTGCAGCGTAGTCGACGCCCATCGCCCGCATTGCACGCACCATCACCACGTTCTTCGACTGACCCAGCCCCTGACGTAAACGGATTGGGCCGGCATATTGCGGTGGTGAGTTTTTCGGCTGCCAGTCAGAACCAGCACCGGCATCCCAGCGGGAAATCGGCACATCGTTCAGCATACTTGCCAGTGTCAGACCTTTATCCATCGCTGCGGTGTAGAGGAATGGTTTGATATTCGACCCCACCTGACGCAGCGCCTGAGTAGCGCGGTTAAACTTGCTCTGGTTGAAGTCAAAGCCACCAACCAGCGCCATAACGGCACCGTTTTGCGGATTGATAGATACCAGCGCCGAGTTCACCTCTGGCACCTGCGCCAGCCACCAGGCATCGCCAACCTGGCGAACCCAGATTTGCTGACCTGTTTGCATAACATCAGTCACTTTACGCGGCGTCGGTCCCTGTTGAGTGTCTGAACGGTAAGGACGCGCCCAGCGAACGCCTTCCATACGCAACGTTACGGATGTTCCGTCAGCCAGCATCGCTGTCGCTTCCTGCGGGTTGGCGCTGGTAACTGCGGCAGGTAGCAGCGGACCGTAAGTCGGTAACGCTTTTAGCGTATTGGTTATCTTTTTGGTGTCCCACGGCGTCTCTCCCACCTTCCACAACACATTAGCCGGGCCGCGATAACCGTGACGCATGTCGTAGTCCAGTACGTTATTACGCACTGCTTGCTGTGCGGCCTGCTGTACTTTGCGGGTAATGGTAGTGTAAATGCGATAGCCGTCTTCATAAGCGTTTTCGCCGTAACGGTTATACATCTCCTGACGTACCATTTCGGTGAGATACGGCGCTGAGAAGGCGATCTCCGGTGCGTGATAGTTGGCGTTAATCGGCTCACTACGCGTCTGATCGTACTGTTGCTGGGTGATATACCCTTCGCTCAACATACGCGACAGCACAACGTTGCGCCGCGCGACGGCGCGATCCATTGAGTAGAGCGGGTTGAAGGTGGAAGGGGCTTTCGGCAGCCCGGCAATCATCGCCATTTCGTTCAGCGTCAGTTGGTCGACGGTTTTACCGAAATAGACTTGTGCCGCAGCACCGACACCATAGGCGCGGTAACCGAGGTAAATCTTGTTCAGATAAAGCTCGAGGATCTCGTCTTTAGTCAGCAACTGTTCAATACGAATCGCGAGGAAGACTTCCTTAATCTTACGCATCAGCGTGCGTTCCGGACTCAGGAAGAAGTTTCTCGCCAGTTGCTGGGTAATGGTGCTCGCCCCTTGTGACGCGTGACCAGAGAACAACGCCACACTTGCCGCACGGAAGATCCCCACCGGGTCAACGCCGTGATGCTCATAAAAGCGGCTGTCCTCCGTCGCGATAAAGGCTTTCACCATTTCCGGCGGGATTTGATCCAACGTAACCGGAATACGACGCTTTTCACCATATTGCGCAATTAGCTCGCCATCGGCGCTGTAAATCTGCATCGGAATTTGCAGGCGAACATCTTTTAATGTCGCCACATCCGGCAGTTGTGGCTCGATGTAGCGGTATAGGCCATAAATCGAGCCTGCTCCCAGCAGAATGCAACAGACTGCAAGGATCAATAAATACTTTACGAACTTCACTGGAAATTTCCCATTTAGTTTCATTTGGGCAGTTTATAAACAAACGCGCGGTAGTATAAAGGCAAGCCAGACGCATTGATATACCCGTCAGAGTGACGGGGGATAAGGAGATCATCACCATGGCATTTAAGATCTGGCAAATTGGTTTGCATTTACAACAGCAAGAAGCGGTAGCGGTTGCTATCGTGCGTGGTGCAAAAGAATGCTTTTTGCAACGTTGGTGGCGCTTGCCGCTGGCGACCGACATTATCAAAGATGGGCGCATTATTGACGCGGAACGGCTGACTAAAACGTTGCTACCGTGGAGTCGTGAACTGCCGCATCGACATCACATTATGCTGGCATTTCCTGCCGCTCGAACGTTACAGCGGTCATTTCCACGCCCGGCGATGTCTCTCGGTGAGCGAGAGCAAACGGCATGGCTGGCTGGCACAATGGCACGTGAGCTGGATATGGAACCGGACTCCCTGCGCTTCGATTATCGCGAAGATTCACTAAGCCCCGCCTATAACGTGACCGCCGCGCAAAGCAAAGAACTGGCAACTCTGCTAACCCTGGCAGAAAGATTGCGTGTTCACGTTAGCGCGATTACCCCGGATGCCTGCGCTTTACAGCGGTTTCTGCCTTTTTTACCCCCTCACAAGCAATGTCTGGCCTGGTGTGACCACGAACAGTGGTTGTGGGCGACGCGTTATAGCTGGGGGCGCAAGCTGGCGGAGGGGATGACAAGCGCGAATGACCTTGCAGCGATGTTATCCGTGGACCCCGAAAGTATCGCGATATGCGGCGAAGGCGGATTTGACCCCTGGGAGGCGGTTTCTGTTCGTCAGCCGCCGCTACCGCCACCAGGCGGAGACTTCGCCATTGCGCTGGGGCTGGCGCTTAGGGAGAGTCGCTAATGAACCCACCAATCAATTTTTTGCCCTGGCGACAGCAACGCCGGGCGGCCTTTTTTCGCTTCTGGTTGCTAATGTTCGTTGCGCCTCTGCTGCTGGCCGTCGGGATAACGCTAATGCAGCGTCTGTCATATAACGCCGAAGCACACGTAGACGCCATTTTGCTCGAGGCTGAACAACAACTCGCCCGTAGCTTACAGGTCACTAAGCCACGTTTGCTGGAACACCAGCAGTTACGCGAACAGCATCTGCGACGTCAGCATCAGCGACAATTTACCCGCGACTGGCAACCCGCGCTGGAAGCGCTGGCGACGCTTTTACCAGAGCATGCCTGGCTGACAACGATAAGCTGGCAGCAGGGAACGCTGGAGATCAAGGGGCTGACAACAAGCATTACCGCGTTAAACGCACTGGAAACGTCACTTCGCCAGGATGCTTCTTTTCAGCTCAATCAGCGAGGGGCCACGCAGCAGGATGCACAAGGGCGCTGGCAATTTGAGTATCAGTTAACAAGGACAGTTAGCGATGAACACGCTCTTTGACTGGTGGTTCGCCACATCACCCCGTATCCGCCAGCTTTGCTGGGTAGTCTGGTTAATGATGTTAGTTACACTCATTTTTCTTTTATCGAGCCATCAGGAAGAGAGCGACGCATTAATTCGACTACGGGCAAGTAATCATCAGCAATGGACTGCACTGTATCGCCTGATTGACACCGCTCCCCTCAGCGAAGAAAAGACGTTGCCCTTTTCGCCGCTGGATTTTCAGTTGCCCGGCGCGCAACTGGTTTATTGGCATCCGTCTGCCAGGGGAGGCGAGTTAGCGTTGAAAACGCTCTGGGAAGCGGTGCCGTCGGCATTTACACGACTGGCAGAGCGCAATGTCAGCGTAAGTCGTTTTTCGTTAAGCGTCGAAGGTGATGAACTCTTGTTCACACTCCAACTGGAAGGGGCGAATGATGGCTAAACGTTGGCTGCTGGCAGGTGTTGCATTATGGCTATTAACTGGCATGCGTGACCCCTTTAAACCGCCGGAAGATCTATGCCGGATTAGCGAACTTACCCAGTGGCGCTATCAGGGGATGGTAGGAAGAGGCGAGCGCGTTATCGGCGTAATAAAAGATGGGCAAAAGAAATGGCGACGGGTGCAGCAAAACGATGTGCTGGAAAACGGCTGGACGATCTTACAGCTGACGCCAGACACATTAACGCTGGGAACCGGGACAAACTGCGAACCGCCACAGTGGTTGTGGCAACGGCAAGGAGAGACAAATGAAGCAATGGATAGCCGCACTACTGTTGATGATGATACCCATCGTGCAGGCGGCAAAGCCGCAAAAAGTCACGCTGATGGTGGATGACGTTCCGGTTGCTCAGGTTTTGCAGGCGCTGGCCGAACAGGAGAAGCTAAACCTGGTGGTGTCGCCAGACGTCAGCGGTACGGTATCGCTACATTTAACGGACGTTCCCTGGAAGCAGGCGCTACAAACCGTAGTGAAAAGCGCCGGGCTGATAACGCGTCAGGAAGGTAACATTCTTTCAGTGCATTCCGTGGCCTGGCAAAATGAAAATATCGCCCGGCAGGAGGCAGAGAAGGCACGGGCGCAGGCAAATCTGCCGCTGGAAAATCGCAGCATTACACTGCAATACGCCGACGCCGGAGAGTTGGCGAAAGCGGGGGAGAAGCTACTTAGCGCCAAAGGCAGCATGACCGTTGATAAACGCACTAATCGCCTTTTGCTGCGTGATAACCAGGCGGCGTTAACCGCGCTGGAACAATGGGTCATGCAAATGGATTTGCCGGTAGGCCAGGTTGAACTGTCGGCGCATATTGTCACCATTAATGAAAAAAGTCTGCGCGAGTTAGGCGTGAAATGGACGCTGGCCGATGCACAACAAGCTGGCGGCGTTGGGCAAGTGACCACGCTCGGTAGCGATCTCTCGGTGGCGACGGCGACGACGCATATCGGTTTTAATATTGGGCGGATCAACGGACATTTGCTGGATCTGGAGCTTTCCGCACTCGAACAGAAACAGCAACTGGATATCATCGCCAGCCCACGTTTACTGGCTTCGCATCTCCAGCCTGCCAGTATTAAACAGGGGAGCGAAATTCCGTATCAGGTTTCCAGTGGTGAAAGTGGTGCAACATCGGTGGAGTTTAAAGAGGCGGTGCTGGGAATGGAGGTCACGCCCACCGTGCTTCAAAAAGGCCGCATTCGGTTGAAATTACATATTAGTCAGAATGTGCCGGGGCAAGTCCTTCAACAAGCCGATGGCGAAGTGCTGGCAATTGACAAGCAGGAGATCGAAACGCAAGTCGAGGTCAAAAGCGGAGAAACGTTGGCGCTTGGCGGCATTTTTACCCGAAAAAATAAATCAGGCCAGGATAGCGTGCCACTGCTGGGTGACATTCCCTGGTTTGGGCAATTATTTCGTCATGACGGAAAAGAAGATGAACGACGTGAGTTAGTGGTATTTATCACGCCACGGCTGGTTTCCAGTGAGTAAACAGCCGTAAAACCGGCGATGTTTTTTATGCTGAACACGTTTCATCTATTTGACGTGCGCAGGTATTTAGCATACAAGGAGTACCGATTTGAGAGTTGGTGCTCTTCGCTGCCTGCGTTTCATGATGATGATTTATCATTCAGGCGGCATTTTGCTGTCTTTTTTACGCTAATCTTACCCGGTGATTTATCGCCAAAGCGGTAATAGCAAGGCAGCACGCTTGCAGCGACCAGATATGCAGAGGGATGGGCGATTTATTCAGTTGCCAAACCGGCTGGAGTATTGAGATAATTTTCAGTCTGACTCTCGCAATATCTTATGAGGTTTCAGTTCATGTCCTGCTGCGCTCTCTGAGCGAAGCGGGTTTATCATTAACGAATAGTCTTAGTAGTACCGAAAAAATGGCAGAGAAACGCAATATCTTTCTGGTTGGGCCTATGGGTGCCGGAAAAAGCACTATTGGGCGCCAGTTAGCTCAACAACTCAATATGGAATTTTACGATTCCGATCAAGAGATTGAGAAACGAACCGGAGCTGATGTGGGCTGGGTTTTCGATTTAGAAGGCGAAGAAGGCTTCCGCGATCGCGAAGAGAAGGTCATCAATGAATTGACCGAGAAGCAGGGTATTGTGCTGGCTACTGGCGGCGGCTCTGTGAAATCCCGCGAAACGCGTAACCGTCTTTCCGCTCGTGGCGTTGTCGTTTATCTTGAAACGACCATCGAAAAGCAACTTGCACGCACGCAGCGTGATAAAAAACGCCCGTTGCTGCACGTTGAAACACCGCCGCGTGAAGTTCTGGAAGCGTTGGCCAATGAACGCAATCCGCTGTATGAAGAGATTGCCGACGTGACCATTCGTACTGATGACCAAAGCGCTAAAGTGGTCGCAAACCAGATTATTAACATGCTGGAAAGCAACTAATTCTGGCTTTAAATACACTCGTCTGCGGGTACAGTAATTAAGGTGGATGTCGCGTTATGGAGAGGATAGTCGTCACTCTCGGGGAACGTAGTTACCCAATTACCATCGCATCTGGTTTGTTTAACGAACCAGCTTCATTCTTACCGCTGAAATCGGGCGAGCAGGTGATGTTGGTCACCAACGAAACCCTGGCTCCTCTATATCTCGATAAGGTCCGCGGCGTACTTGAACAGGCGGGTGTTAACGTCGATAGCGTTATCCTCCCTGACGGCGAGCAGTATAAAAGCCTGGCAGTACTCGACACCGTCTTTACAGCGTTGTTGCAAAAGCCGCATGGCCGCGATACTACGCTGGTTGCCCTTGGCGGCGGCGTGGTGGGCGATCTTACCGGTTTCGCTGCGGCGAGCTATCAGCGCGGCGTTCGCTTCATTCAAGTCCCAACGACGTTATTGTCGCAGGTCGACTCCTCCGTTGGCGGCAAAACCGCGGTAAACCATCCCCTCGGTAAAAACATGATTGGTGCGTTTTACCAACCTGCATCGGTGGTGGTAGATCTCGATTGTCTGAAAACGCTTCCTCAGCGTGAGTTAGCTTCGGGACTCGCGGAAGTCATCAAATACGGCATTATTCTTGACGGCGAGTTTTTCCTCTGGCTGGAAGAAAATCTCGACGCGCTGCTTCGTCTGGATGGCCCTGCAATGGCGTACTGTATTCGCCGTTGCTGTGAGCTGAAAGCAGAAGTTGTCGCCGCCGACGAGCGTGAAGCTGGCTTACGTGCTTTACTCAATCTTGGACATACCTTTGGTCATGCCATTGAAGCTGAAATGGGCTATGGTAATTGGCTACACGGTGAAGCGGTTGCTGCGGGTATGGTAATGGCGGCGCGCACATCGGAACGTCTCGGGCAGTTCAGTTCTGCCGAAACGCAGCGTATTATTACCCTGCTCACGCGGGCTGGGTTACCGGTCAATGGGCCGCGCGAAATGTCCGCGCAGGCATATTTACCGCATATGCTGCGTGACAAGAAAGTCCTTGCGGGAGAAATGCGCTTAATTCTTCCGCTGGCAATTGGTAAGAGCGAAGTTCGCGGCGGTGTTTCGCACGATATCGTTCTTAACGCCATTGCTGATTGTCAGTTAGCGTAACAACAAGAAAGGTCAGGCCGCTTATCCAGCGGTTTATTAGCTTCAGGTTAATTGCAACGTGGTAAGCATTAACCTTTTAGTGGGGTGTTAAATGGATGAATTCAAACCAGAAGACGAGCTGAAACCCGATCCCAGCGATCGTCGTACTGGTCGTTCTCGTCAATCTTCTGAGCGTTCTGAACGTACTGAACGTGGCGAACCGCAGATCAATTTTGATGATATTGAACTTGATGATGCGGATGATCGCCGTCCGACCCGCGCGCAAAAAGAGCGCGATGAGGAACCGGAAATCGAACAAGAATATGACGAATCCGAAGATGAAACCGTGGATGAAGAGCGTGTAGAGCGTCGTCCGCGTAAGCGCAAAAAAGCAGCCAGCAAACCCGCTTCTCGTCAGTATATGATGATGGGCGTCGGTATTCTGGTTCTGTTGCTGTTGATCATCGGTATCGGTTCTGCGTTAAAAGCCCCCTCGACCTCTTCCAGCGATCAAACTGCGTCTGGCGAGAAGAGTATTGATCTTGCTGGCAATACTGTCGATCAGGCAAATGGCACGCAGCCTGCGCCGGGAACCACATCTGCGGAAAATACCCAGCCGGATGTTTCTCTGCCGCCGATCTCGTCTACGCCGACTCAGGGGCAAACCCCGGCGGCAACGGATGGTCAACAACGTGTTGAAGTGCAGGGTGACCTGAATAACGCGCTGACCCAGCCGCAAAATCAGCAACAGCTGAACAATGTGGTGGTCAACTCCACGCTGCCGACCGAACCCGCGACTGTAGCGCCAGTTCGTAATGGCAACGCATCGCGTGATACGGCGAAAACGCAAACCGTTGAACGTCCGACCACTACGCGTCCGCCACGTCAGCAGGCGGTGATTGAACCGAAAAAACCGCAGGCAACTGTGAAAACGGAACCTAAGCCGGTAGCACAGCAGCCGAAGCGTACCGAACCTGCAGCGCCAGTGGTGAGCTCGAAGGCACCGGCTGCGACTTCTACGCCAGCGGCAACGCCAGCGCCGAAAGCGACTGCCAGCACGGAGTCGACACAAACGGCATCTCCGGCGCAAACCACGACAACACCAGCTGCTGGGGCGAAGACCGCAGGTAATGTTGGTTCGTTGAAATCGGCACCGTCAAGCCATTACACTCTGCAGTTGAGCAGTTCCTCTAACTACGACAACCTGAACGGTTGGGCGAAGAAAGAGAACCTGAAAAACTACGTTGTCTATGAAACGACGCGTAATGGTCAGCCGTGGTATGTGTTGGTTTCTGGCGTGTACGCTTCGAAAGACGAAGCGAAAAAAGCGGTATCTACATTGCCAGCCGATGTCCAGGCCAAAAACCCCTGGGCGAAACCGCTGCGTCAGGTACAGGCCGATCTGAAGTAATCAAGGCTATTTCCCGCAATGGATAACCGTTGCGGGAACTGCCTGAAGCGCTGGATGCTGTCGGAGCTTTCTCCACAGCCGGAGAAGGTGTAATTAGTTAGTCAGCATGAAGAAAAATCGCGCTTTTTTGAAGTGGGCAGGGGGCAAATATCCCCTGCTTGATGATATTAAACGGCATTTGCCTAAGGGCGAATGTCTGGTTGAGCCTTTTGTGGGTGCCGGGTCGGTGTTTCTTAACACCGACTTTTCTCGTTATATCCTTGCTGATATCAACAGCGATCTGATTAGTCTCTACAACATTGTAAAGACGCGTACCGAAGAGTATGTGCAGGCTGCCCGCGAGCTGTTTGTTCCCGAAACGAATTGCGCCGAGGTCTACTATCAGTTCCGCGAAGAGTTCAACAAAAGCCAGGATCCCTTGCGTCGGGCAGTGCTGTTTTTATATTTGAACCGCTACGGCTACAACGGTTTGTGCCGTTACAATCTGCGCGGTGAATTTAACGTGCCGTTTGGCCGTTATAAAAAGCCCTATTTCCCGGAAGCTGAGTTGTATCATTTTGCCGAAAAAGCGCAGAATGCCTTTTTCTATTGTGAGTCTTACGCCGACAGCATGGCGCGCGCAGATGATGCATCCGTCGTCTATTGCGATCCACCTTATGCGCCGCTTTCTGCCACCGCTAACTTTACGGCGTACCACACAAATAGTTTTACGCTTGAACAACAAGCTCATCTGGCGGAGCTCGCTGAAGGTCTGGTTGATCGCCATATTCCAGTGCTGATCTCCAATCACGATACGATGTTAACGCGTGAGTGGTATCAGCGCGCAAAATTGCATGTCGTCAAAGTTCGACGCAGTATAAGCAGCAACGGCGGCACACGTAAAAAGGTGGACGAACTGCTGGCTTTGTACAAACCAGGAGTCGTTTCACCCGCGAAAAAATAATTCTCAAGGAGAAGCGGATGAAACAGTATTTGATTGCCCCCTCAATTCTGTCGGCTGATTTTGCCCGCCTGGGTGAAGATACCGCAAAGGCCCTGGCAGCTGGCGCTGATGTCGTGCATTTTGACGTCATGGATAACCACTATGTTCCCAACCTGACAATTGGGCCAATGGTACTGAAATCCTTGCGTAATTACGGCATTACCGCCCCTATCGACGTGCATCTGATGGTGAAACCGGTGGATCGCATTGTGCCGGATTTCGCTGCCGCTGGTGCCAGCATCATTACCTTTCATCCAGAAGCCTCCGAGCATGTTGACCGCACGCTGCAACTGATTAAAGAAAATGGCTGTAAAGCGGGGCTGGTATTTAACCCGGCGACACCATTGAGCTATCTGGATTATGTAATGGATAAGCTGGATGTGATCCTGCTGATGTCTGTTAACCCAGGCTTTGGCGGTCAGTCTTTCATTCCGCAAACGTTAGATAAACTGCGTGAAGTGCGCCGCCGCATCGACGAGTCTGGCTTTGATATTCGTCTGGAAGTGGACGGCGGTGTGAAAGTGAATAACATTGGCGAAATTGCCGCGGCGGGTGCCGATATGTTCGTCGCCGGTTCAGCCATTTTCGATCAGCCGGACTACAAAAAAGTGATTGATGAAATGCGCAGTGAACTGGCAAAGGTAAGTCATGGATAAGTTTGAAGATATTCGCGGTGTTGCCTTCGATCTCGATGGCACGCTGGTTGACAGTGCTCCCGGTCTTGCTGCCGCAGTAGATATGGCGCTGTACGCGCTGGAGTTGCCCGTTGCAGGCGAAGAGCGCGTTATTACCTGGATTGGTAACGGCGCAGATGTCCTGATGGAGCGAGCATTGACCTGGGCGCGTCAGGAACGTGCGACCCTGCGTAAAACCATGGGTAAACCCCCCGTTGATGACGACATTCCGGCAGAAGAACAAGTACGTATTCTGCGCAAGCTGTTTGATCGTTATTATGGCGAAGTTGCCGAAGAAGGAACGTTTTTGTTCCCGCACGTTGCCGATACGCTTGGCGCATTGCAGGCTAAAGGCTTGCCGCTAGGTCTGATTACCAACAAACCAACGCCGTTCGTCGCGCCGCTGCTGGAAGCCTTAGATATTGCCAAATACTTTAGCGTGGTCATTGGCGGTGATGATGTGCAAAACAAAAAACCACACCCGGACCCGCTATTACTGGTGGCTGAACGGATGGGTATTGCCCCGCAACAGATGCTGTTTGTCGGAGATTCTCGCAATGATATTCAGGCAGCAAAAGCAGCCGGTTGCCCTTCAGTTGGCTTAACCTACGGATATAACTACGGCGAGGCTATCGATCTCAGCCAGCCTGATGTAATTTATCACTCTATAAATGACCTTCTGCCCGCATTAGGGCTTCCGCAAAGCGAAAATCAGGAATCGAAAAATGACTAAGCCCATCGTTTTTAGTGGCGCACAGCCTTCAGGTGAATTGACCATTGGTAACTACATGGGTGCGCTGCGTCAGTGGGTAAACATGCAGGATGATTACCATTGTATTTACTGCATCGTTGACCAACACGCCATCACCGTGCGCCAGGATGCGCAGAAGCTGCGTAAAGCGACGCTGGATACGCTGGCGTTGTACCTGGCTTGCGGTATCGATCCTGAGAAAAGCACCATTTTTGTTCAGTCCCACGTGCCGGAACATGCGCAGTTAGGTTGGGCACTGAACTGCTATACCTACTTCGGCGAACTGAGCCGCATGACCCAGTTCAAAGATAAATCTGCACGTTATGCCGAAAACATCAACGCAGGGCTGTTCGACTATCCGGTGCTGATGGCGGCAGACATCCTGCTGTATCAAACCAATCTGGTGCCGGTTGGTGAAGACCAGAAACAGCACCTGGAACTGAGCCGCGATATCGCCCAGCGTTTCAACGCACTGTACGGCGACATCTTTAAAGTGCCGGAGCCGTTTATCCCGAAATCTGGCGCTCGCGTTATGTCGCTGCTGGAACCGACCAAGAAGATGTCCAAGTCTGACGATAACCGCAATAACGTTATCGGCCTGCTGGAAGATCCGAAATCGGTGGTGAAGAAAATTAAACGTGCGGTCACTGACTCCGACGAGCCGCCGGTAGTTCGCTACGACGTGCAGAACAAAGCGGGGGTTTCTAACCTGCTGGATATCCTGTCTGCAGTTACTGGCCAGAGCATCCCGGAACTGGAAAAACAGTTCGAAGGCAAGATGTATGGTCACCTGAAGGGCGAAGTGGCAGAAGCGGTTTCCGGTATGTTGACTGAATTGCAGGAACGCTACCACCGTTTCCGCAATGACGAAGCCTTCCTGCAACAGGTGATGAAAGACGGCGCAGAAAAAGCCAGCGCGCACGCTTCCCGTACGCTGAAAGCGGTGTACGAAGCGATTGGTTTTGTGGCGAAGCCGTAATTCACTATTCACTATTGCTGGCAAAGTGCGCTTTGTTCATGCCGGATGCGGCGTGAACGCCTTATCCGGCCTACAAAGTCATGCACATTCAACATATTGCAAGGAAATGTAGGCCTGATAAGCGTAGCGCATCAGGCAGTTTTGCTTTTATCATCACTCTCAAACCGGGGAAACCCGGTTTTCTCTTTTCGCAGCCAGCAAAAAAAATGTGAAGCATCTCGCCGTTTCCACATTTCGTCGTTGTCACTTATCTTCATTTTAATGAAGATATAAATATTCACTTTATTGAAAATTTACTATGCGTCGAACGTTTATCAAAAAAGAAGGCGTCGTCATCACGACACTGGCCCGTTATCTGTTAGGTGAAAAGTGCGGTAATCGACTGAAAACTATAGATGAACTGGCAACTGAATGCCATTCGTCCGTTGGTCTGACGCAGGCTGCACTGAAAACGCTGGAATCAAGCGGTGCGATACGGATTGAACGTCGTGGGCGCAATGGCAGTTATCTGGTGGAAATGGATAACAAAGCCCTGCTGACCCATGTGGATATCAACAACGTGGTATGCGCGATGCCCTTGCCCTACACCCGTTTGTACGAAGGCCTGGCGAGCGGGTTGAAAGCCCAGTTTGATGGCATTCCTTTTTACTATGCGCATATGCGCGGCGCGGATATTCGCGTGGAGTGTTTACTTAACGGCGTCTATGACATGGCGGTAGTGTCCCGCCTGGCGGCAGAAAGTTATCTCACGCAAAAAGGTTTATGTCTGGCGCTGGAACTTGGGCCGCATACCTATGTTGGCGAGCACCAGCTGATTTGCCGTAAAGGGGCGTCCGGCAACGTGAAACGTGTGGGGCTGGATAACCGCTCGGCGGACCAGAAAATCATGACCGATGTCTTTTTTGGCAATAGCGATGTGGAGCGCGTCGACCTCTCATATCACGAGAGTTTACAACGCATTGTTAAAGGCGATGTCGATGCGGTTATCTGGAACGTGGTGGCAGAAAGCGAACTGGCCATGCTGGGATTAGAGGCGACGCCGCTGACGAACGATCCCCGATTTTTACAGGCCACTGAAGCTGTTGTACTGACGCGTGCCGATGATTACCCGATGCAACAATTGCTACGTGCGGTTGTTGATAAACATGCCCTGCTTGCTCATCAACAGCGAGTAGTCAGTGGGGAACTTGAACCCAGTTATTAAGCGAAAGGCGTCTTAAATGGAAAACAGACTCAACCTGCTTTGCGAGGCAGGAGTCATTGATAAGGACATCTGCAAAGGCATGATGCAGGTCGTCAAAGTAATGGAAACTGAATGTCATCTACCGGTGCGTAGCGAGCAAGGGACGATGGCGATGACACATATGGCGAGTGCGTTGATGCGCAGTCGTCGTGGTGAGGAAATTGAGCCGCTGGATGACGAATTACTGGCGGAGCTGGCGCAATCCACACACTGGCCAGCGATTGTGCAATTGCATCAGGTGCTTTTGAAGGAATTCGCGCTGGAAATTACCCCGTGTGAAGAAGGGTATTTGCTGGCCAATCTTTATGGATTATGGATGGTCGCCAACGAAGGTGTCTGAGTCATACGGCAAATCCACGTCGCACAACCTAAATATTCAAAAAAATGAATATTTAATTCAAGGAACAGAAACGAGGCAACAAGATGTTTGTAGAAGCATTGAAACGCCAGAACCCGGCGCTGATTTCCGCCGCACTAAGCCTGTGGCAACAGGGCAAGATCGCTCCGGACAGCTGGGTTATTGACGTGGATCAGGTACTGGAAAACGGTAAACGACTTATTGAGACGGCGCGGCTTTACGGCATTGAGCTGTATCTTATGACCAAGCAGTTTGGCCGTAATCCATGGCTGGCGGAAAAACTTCTGGCGCTTGGCTACAGCGGTATTGTGGCGGTGGATTACAAAGAGGCGCGGGTCATGCGCCGCGCCGGTCTGCCGGTGGCGCATCAGGGGCATCTGGTACAAATCCCTTGTCATCAGGTCGCCGATGCCGTTGAACAGGGAACCGATGTCATCACCGTGTTTACCCTTGCCAAAGCGCGGGAGGTTTCTGCGGCGGCGGTGAAGGTCGGGCGAGTCCAGTCGGTGTTACTCAAAGTTTATAGCGATGATGATTTTCTTTATCCGGGCCAGGAGAGCGGTTTTACCCAAAACACGCTGCATGACATTGTCGCTGAAATCCAAAAACTACCAGGACTCCATTTAGCTGGACTTACCCATTTCCCTTGCCTGCTTTGGGATGAAACAAGCGGGAAAGTTTTACCCACGCCGAATCTTCACACGCTGGTACAGGCACGGGATCAACTGGCCGAAAACGGTATTGTGCTTGAGCAACTGAATGCGCCTTCGGCGACTAGCTGCACTTCGTTGCCGATGCTGGCGCAATATGGTGTTACCCATGCCGAACCTGGGCATGCGCTGACTGGCACGATTCCGGCAAACCAGCAGGGCGATCAGCCTGAACGTATCGCCATGCTTTGGTTAAGTGAAATTTCCCACCATTTCCGTGGCGACAGTTATTGCTATGGCGGCGGTTACTACCGTCGTGGTCACGCTCACCGCGCTTTGGTTTTTACTAAAGAAAATCAAAAGATTACTGAAACCAATCTCAAGACTGTGGATGACAGCAGTATCGACTATTACCTGCCGTTAGCAGGTGAGTTTCCGGTGAGTAGTGCCGTAGTGTTCTGTTTTCGTACGCAGATTTTTGTTACCCGCAGTGATGTGGTGCTGGTATCTGGTATTCAGCGTGGCGAACCGGAAATCGTCGGTCGTTATGACAGTCTTGGAAACTCTCTGGGGGCGTAATGGCGCGATTTGTGGTGTTAGTGATTGATAGTTTTGGCGTGGGCGCAATGAAAGATGTCACGTTGGTGCGCCCGCAAGATGCCGGGGCGAATACCTGTGGTCACATCCTGAGTCGGCTGCCGCATTTGCAGCTACCAACGCTGGAGAAAATGGGGTTAATCAACGCATTAGGTTATGCGCCGGGCGATATGCAGCCGTCAGACTCCGCAACCTGGGGCGTAGCAGAGCTGCAACATGAAGGTGGCGATACCTTTATGGGGCATCAGGAAATTTTAGGCACGCGCCCGTTACCGCCGCTGCGGATGCCTTTTCGCGATGTGATTGACCGTGTTGAGCAGGCATTAGTCGTCGCGGGATGGCAGGTTGAGCGTCGTGGCGAAGAGTTGCAATTTCTGTGGGTCAATCAGGCGGTTGCGATTGGCGATAATCTCGAAGCGGATTTAGGCCAGGTCTATAACGTCACCGCCAATCTCTCTGCGATGCCGTTCGATGAAGTTGTCAAAATTGGTCGTATCGTGCGTGAGCAAGTTCAGGTTGGCAGAGTGATTACATTTGGCGGCCTGTTAACCGACAGTCAGCGCATTCTCGATGCCTCAGAAAGTAAAGAAGGGCGCTTTATTGGCATAAATGCCCCACGTTCTGGTGCTTATGACAACGGATTCCAGGTTATGCACATGGGTTACGGCGTCGATGAGAAAGTCCAGGTGCCGCAAAAACTGTATGAAGTGGGCGTGCCAACCGTGCTGGTGGGGAAGGTGGCAGATATAGCCAGCAATCCTTATGGCGTGAGCTGGCAAAATCTGGTGGATAGCCAGCGGATTATGGATATCACCCTCGACGAATTTATCACCCATCAGACAGCGTTTATTTGCACCAATATTCAGGAAACCGACCTCGCTGGTCACGCAGAAGATGTCGCACGTTATGCTGAACGCTTGCAAGTCGTTGACCGTAATCTTGCTCTCCTTGTTGAGGCGATGCAGCCAGATGATTGCCTGATCGTCATGGCCGATCACGGTAACGACCCGACAATCGGTCACAGCCACCATACCCGCGAAGTCGTGCCGGTGCTGGTTTATCAGCAAGGTCTGGCTGCCACGCAGCTCGGTGTTCGCACCACGCTTTCTGATGTGGGCGCCACCGTGTGTGAATTCTTCCGCGCGCCACCGCCACAAAATGGTCGTTCTTTTCTTTCCACCCTCCGGTATGCAGGAGACACCCTATGAGTTTTGATCCAACGGGCTACACCCTGGCCCATGAGCATCTGCATATTGATCTCTCCGGCTTTAAAAATAACCTGGACTGCCGCCTTGATCAGTATGCGTTCATTTGCCAGGAGATGAACGACCTGATGGCCCAGGGCGTTCGTAATGTGATTGAGATGACCAACCGCTACATGGGGCGCAATGCGCAATTTATGCTCGATGTAATGCGTGAGACGGGGATCAACGTGGTGGCCTGCACCGGCTATTACCAGGATGCCTTTTTTCCTGAACATGTGGCGACCCGCAGCGTAGAGCAACTGGCGCAGGAGATGGTCGATGAAATTGAACAGGGTATCGATGGCACCGATCTGAAAGCCGGGATCATTGCGGAGATTGGCTCCAGCGAAGGAAAGATTACGCCGATGGAAGAGAAGGTGTTTATTGCCGCCGCGCTGGCGCATAACCAGACCGGGCGCCCAATCTCTACGCATACGTCGTTCAGCACGATGGGGCTGGAACAGTTGGCGTTGCTGCAAGCTCACGGTGTTGATCTTTCGCGCGTCACCGTCGGTCACTGCGATCTGAAAGACAACCTCGACAACATTTTAAAGATGATCGATCTCGGCGCATTTGTGCAGTTCGACACCATTGGTAAGAACAGTTACTACCCGGACGAAAAGCGCATTGCGATGCTTCATGCGCTACGTGAACGTGGGTTGCTTAACCGCGTCATGCTGTCGATGGATATTACGCGCCGCTCTCATTTAAAAGCCAACGGTGGTTATGGCTATGACTTTTTATTGACCACCTTTATTCCACAATTGCGCCAGTCAGGATTCAGTCAGGCCGATGTGGATGTGATGTTACGTGAAAATCCCTCTCAATTTTTCCAATAAGGACAGACTCATGAAAAAGATTGGCGTTGCAGGTTTACAGCGTGAGCAGATTAAAAAAACCATTGAAGCGACGGCTCCTGGCTGTTTTGAAGTTTTCATTTATAACGACATGGAAGCAGCGATGAAGGTGAAATCCGGGCAACTGGATTACTACATTGGCGCGTGTAATACCGGCGCTGGCGCGGCATTGTCGATTGCCATAGCGGTGATTGGTTATAACAAAAGTTGCACCATTGCCAAGCCGGGTATCAAAGCGAAAGACGAACATATCGCCAAAATGATTGCCGAAGGGAAAGTCGCATTTGGGCTTTCCGTTGAGCACGTTGAACACGCGATTCCGATGCTGATTAACCATCTGAAATAAAAGGCACGACTATGGATCTGTATATTCAGATTATCGTGGTGGCGTGCCTGACGGGTATGACATCGCTTCTGGCGCATCGCTCGGCGGCTGTTTTTCATGACGGTATCCGCCCGATCCTGCCACAACTGATTGAAGGCTATATGAACCGTCGCGAGGCGGGGAGTATCGCTTTTGGTCTGAGCATTGGTTTTGTGGCGTCGGTGGGGATCTCCTTTACCCTGAAAACCGGACTGCTCAACGCATGGCTACTCTTTCTTCCTACCGATATTCTCGGTGTGCTGGCGATAAACAGCCTGATGGCGTTTGGTCTTGGCGCTATCTGGGGCGTGCTGATCCTCACCTGTCTGTTGCCAGTAAACCAGCTGTTGACCGCACTGCCGGTGGATGTATTAGGTAGCCTTGGGGAGTTAAGCTCGCCGGTGGTTTCAGCTTTTGCACTGTTCCCTCTGGTGGCGATTTTCTACCAGTTTGGCTGGAAGCAAAGCTTGATCGCCGCCGTGGTTGTGTTGATGACCCGTGTGGTGGTAGTGCGCTATTTCCCGCATCTTAATCCGGAATCCATCGAAATCTTTATTGGCATGGTGATGCTGCTGGGGATCGCGATCACTCACGACCTGCGTCATCGTGATGAAAATGATCTTGATGCCAGCGGGCTTTCAGTCTTTGAAGAACGCACGTCGCGGATTATCAAAAACTTACCCTATATCGCCATCGTGGGAGCATTGATTGCTGCCGTTGCCAGCATGAAGATTTTTGCTGGTAGTGAAGTGTCTATCTTCACACTGGAGAAAGCATATTCCGCAGGCGTTACGCCGGAACAATCACAAACGCTGATCAACCAGGCAGCGCTGGCAGAATTCATGCGCGGACTCGGGTTTGTGCCGTTGATTGCCACCACGGCGTTAGCCACTGGCGTGTATGCAGTTGCGGGTTTTACCTTTGTTTATGCGGTGGGCTATCTCTCGCCGAATCCGATGGTTGCGGCGGTATTAGGCGCAGTGGTTATTTCGGCGGAAGTGCTATTGCTTCGTTCTATCGGAAAATGGTTGGGGCGTTACCCGTCGGTACGTAATGCGTCGGATAACATCCGTAACGCCATGAATATGCTGATGGAAGTGGCGTTGCTGGTCGGTTCGATTTTCGCAGCAATCAAAATGGCAGGCTATACCGGATTCTCCATCGCGGTTGCCATTTACTTCCTCAACGAATCCCTGGGCCGTCCGGTACAGAAAATGGCGGCACCGGTCGTAGCAGTAATGATCACCGGCATCCTGCTGAACGTTCTTTACTGGCTTGGTCTGTTCGTTCCGGCTTAAGGAAGGCACCTATGAAGACGTTTCCTTTGCAAAGCCTGACTCTTGCTGAAGCACAGCAAAAGCAGTTTGCGCTGGTGGACACGATTTGCCGCCATTTCCCCGGCAGCGAGTTTCTTACTAGCGGTGATTTAGGGTTAACTCCAGGGCTGAATCAACCGCGTATTACCCAACGGGTAGAGCAGGTGCTGGCTGACGCGTTTCATGCGCAAGCGGCAGCGTTAGTACAGGGCGCGGGTACTGGAGCGATTCGTGCGGCGTTGGCGGCTTTGCTCAAACCGGGGCAGCGTCTTCTGGTGCATGACGCGCCTGTTTATCCGACAACGCGGGTCATTATTGAGCAGATGGGGCTGACGCTTATTACTGCTGATTTCAATGATCTGTCGGTACTTAAGCAGGTCGTCGAAGAGCAACAACCGGATGCGGCGCTGGTACAGCATACGCGCCAGCAGCCGCAGGACAGTTACATTCTGGCAGATGTGCTGGCAACATTGCGCGCGGCTGGCGTTCCAGCGATAACCGATGACAACTATGCGGTGATGAAGGTGGCGCGAATTGGCTGCGAATGTGGGGCAAATGTCTCGACATTTTCCTGCTTCAAGCTGTTTGGGCCAGAGGGTGTTGGCGCGGTGGTTGGCGATGCCGATGTTATTAGTCGGATTCGCGCCACGCTCTATTCCGGCGGCAGCCAGATTCAGGGCGCACAGGCGTTAGAAGTATTGCGTGGTTTGGTGTTCGCGCCGGTAATGCATGCAGTGCAGGCGGGGGTATCTGAGCGGTTGCTGGCTTTACTTAACGGTGGCGCGGTGCCGGAAGTTAAAAGTGCCGTCATTGCCAATGCGCAATCGAAAGTGTTGATTGTGGAGTTTCATCAGCCAATTGCCACCAGAGTACTGGAGGAAGCGCAGAAACGCGGTACCTTGCCTTACCCTGTGGGAGCGGAGTCGAAATATGAGATTCCGCCGCTCTTTTATCGACTTTCAGGAACGTTTCGTCAGGCGAATCCGCAATTAGAACATTGTGCGATTCGCATTAATCCAAATCGTAGCGGCGAGGAGACGGTACTGCGGATTTTACGTGAGAGTATTGCCAGCGTTTAATTGTTGTGAACGATATTTTCAAAGACAAGGTAAAAACAAATACGCCCTCGGGTAATCCCGAGGGCGTCAGGTAATTAAATCAGCGTTAGCTAATTTCAGTCAGAGACTTACTGTGCAGTAGGACCGCAGCCGCCAATGATTTTAGAAATAGAAATTGCCGGGTGCAGCAGGTAGTCGTAAGAGCAGTTCTTTTCACGGTTTTCAATATGACCAGTACATGCAGTTAATGTTGCCAGTACCGCACCAACCAGTGCTACTTTAATAAACTTGTTCATTTTCATTCCCTATGTAAAATATATCGAGTAATATTCATTGATTGTGTGAATATAAGCAAACAGCTCGCTAAAGACGATACAGGAATACCTATTATGCGTCAGCGAACGGACTATGAATATTATGCTTATATTTGTAACCTGCTGTAACTGTAGGGCATTATTAAAATAAATTAGTTAAAGGTTTGTTTTATGTATGCTGAAAATAAAAATTAATATAAGTATGTTTGTAAATAAAAAAAAGGCCAGAAATATCCGGCCTTAGTTAATTTTCTTAAATTAATGGTTAGAGAACCAATTTAATTTATCGCGCAGACCAACGACCCGACCAATAATAATTAATGATGGGCTGTTCATTTGCTGCGCCAGTTCGCCCAACTGCGTAAGCGTACCGTCAATCACACGCTGCGTGACTGCCGTGCCGTTTTCGACAATTGCCACCGGCATTTCACCAGGCATTCCGTGTTCAATCAGTTTTTGCTGAATGGTCGCAGCCTGATTCAGCCCCATATAGAACACCAGCGTCTGTTTTTCTGCCGCCAGGTTTTCCCAGTCCAGCTCACCACCGGTTTTTAAGTGTCCGGTAATTAAGCGTACGCTCTGCGCATAATCGCGATGCGTAAGTGGAATACCCGAATAGGCAGAGCAACCAGAAGCTGCGGTAATACCCGGAACCACCGAGAACGGAATGCCTGCATTGCATAGAGTTTCCAACTCTTCGCCGCCACGCCCGAAAATAAACGGATCGCCACCTTTTAAACGTACCACGCGTTTGCCTTTTTGCGCTTCCCGCAGCAGGATCTGGTTAATCTCTTCTTGCGGTACGCAGTGGTATCCCGCGCGTTTGCCAACGAAAACACGGTCAGCATCGCGCCGTACCAGATTCATAATATCGTCAGAAACCAGACGGTCGTAGACCACCACATCAGCCTGCTGAATTTGTTGCAGGCCTTTCAGCGTCAGCAGCCCGGCATCGCCTGGACCTGCGCCAACCAGCACCACCTCACCACGATGGTCGAGCGGCTCGTTGATTAACTGTTCGGTAGTTTCAGTAATGGCTTTCTGATCGTTGTTCGCCAGCGACTGCGCCAGACGGTCGTTAACGAACAGTTTTTCCCAGAAACGGCGACGTTCACCCATCGTGGCGAACTGTTGTTTGACCCGGCCGCGTAATTGCCCGGCATATTTCGCCACCTGGCCCAGATGCAGCGGCAGCAGTGATTCAAGTTTTTCGCGCAACAGTCGTGCCAGAACCGGAGAAGTACCGCCAGAAGAAACCGCTACCATCAGCGGTGAGCGGTCAATAATCGACGGCATTATGAAGCTGGCGGCTTTCGGCGCATCGACCACGTTACAGAAGATGCGACGAGATTCGGCGGCTTCGCTGACGCGCTGGTTAAGTGCGTCATCATCCGTCGCCGCAATCGCCAGCCAGCAGGTGTCGAGAAGGCTTTCATCAAATGGCCCCTCGACGAGGGTTAACATGCCTGCATCTGCCCATGCGGTGAACTGTGGAATAAACGCTAATGCATTCACCGTTAAGCGAGCGCCTGCGTCTAACAGCAACCTTGCTTTGCGCTCCGCGACATCACCACCGCCGACAATCAGACAGTCGCGATCGCGTAATTGGCAAAATATAGGCAAATGATCCACGTAAAAACCCCTTAGTAATTAACCAGCAGCCGTTTCAGTTTGATTAAATTTGTCCGCAACCGGACGATTCGCTTTAGGCGTAGCATACCAATAACCCAATCCCATGAATACGGCGCCCGATAAAGTATTACCCAGCGTCACCCACAGCAGGTTATGACCAATACCTGCCAGCGTGTAGGCTTCGCTGTGGTTGCCGAACCAGGAGAGTGCGAACAGTGTCATGTTGGCAACGGAGTGTTCGTAGCCGGACGCAATAAACGCCAGCAGACACCACCAGATAGCAATAAATTTCGCCGCACCTTCAGTGCGCAGCGCCATCCAGATTGCCAGGCAAACCAGCCAGTTACACAATGCGCCTTTGAAGAACAACACCATTGCCGGTGCGGTGGTTTTGGCCAGCGCCACGGAGTGAACGATGCTGGTATCTACCGGCAGCAGGCTACCGCCACCCCAGCTATAAAGCATGGCAACAAAGACGGAACCGACCAGGTTACCCAGCCAGGTTTGCGGCAGGATTGCCCACATTTGCCCGTGGCTGATGGTGCCCGCTTTTACCCCAAAGGTGAGGAACATAGTGTGTCCAGTAAACAGCTCAGAACCGGCAATAATCACCAGTGTTAAGGCGATACCAAAGGTCGCGCCCATCACCAGCGGACGTACGGACGGATCGAGCAAATTACCGAGTGTGAAAATCAGGATGATCCCAAGACCCACATACGCGCCCGCCATGGCGGAGCTGACCCAAAAGCCGAGCGGGTTATTTGCCGACAGGCGTGCAATGCGCGCAGCGTTAGCCGCACACTTATTAATAGTGTCTGTAAACATTTGATTATCCTTAAAAAAGTAAAAACAAAAAATAAAACAAAGAGTTTAAAAAATGTCCTGCAATATACCGAAGGCCATTACAGGACAATGCAAAAAGGGGAGGCATTGCGCCTCCCGTTAAAACATTAACCGCGTAGCTGTACTACGCCGTCTTTCACTCGTGCTTCGTAATGCTTGACGGAAAACTGTTCGTCTTCCATGCACAAGCCGTCGCTTAAGCGAAAACGCTGTTTTTTCAGCGGGCTGGCAACCCACAGCTCGCCCTGGTGTTCCGCAATCAGCCCGCGTGACAGCACGCTGGACTCGAAGAACGGGTCGATGTTGCTGATCGCAAACACCTGGTCGCTGTGATACGGGCGGAAAATCGCGACCTGCTCGTCACCTAACAGCGCGCAGACGCCGGTTTCAGGCAGGATGTCATCGATTTTGCAGATGTCTTTCCACTGGCTCATGCGTTGTCCTCCACCAGAGTTACCGGGATACGTTCATACGGCGTTGCCGGACGGTGCTGTTCGCGCTCTGGCACCATCTGCACGTTCGGGTCACGCTTGTCGCTGTTGATGAAGTGTTTGAAGCGAGTCTGCGCGGACGGTGTATTGACCGTTTCAGTCCACTCACACACTACCGCTTCACGCAGGCGCGCCATCTCTTCTTCCAGATGTGCGTTCAGCCCCAGTTTGTCGTCAATGATCACCGCTTTCAGGTAATCAATGCCGCCTTCAAGGTTTTCTAACCACGGCGCGGTACGCGTCAGTTTGTCGGCGGTACGGATGTAGAACATCATGAAGCGGTCGAGATATTTGATCAGCGTTTCGCGATCGATATCCGCTGCCAGCAGATCCGCATGACGTGGTTTCATGCCGCCGTTACCGCAAACGTACAGGTTCCAGCCTTTTTCGGTGGCGATGATCCCGACATCTTTGCCCTGGGCTTCTGAACATTCGCGCGTACAGCCAGAGACACCGAACTTCATTTTGTGTGGAGTACGGATGCCTTTGTAGCGGTTTTCCAGTTCCACACCGAGGCCGACGCTGTCGCCAACGCCGTAGCGGCACCAGGTGCTACCCACACAGGTTTTCGCCATACGCAGTGCTTTCGCATAGGCATGACCGGTTTCGAAGCCTGCCTCAATCAGCTGACGCCAGATCTCCGGCAGATCGTCTTTCTGTGCGCCAAACATCGCCAGACGCTGGGAACCTGTGATTTTGGTGTAGAGATTAAATTCACGCGCGATACGACCTACTGCCATCAGTCCTTCCGGGGTGATTTCACCGCCCGGAGAGCGCGGGATCACCGAGTAGGTGCCGTCTTTCTGGATGTTAGCGAGGAAGTTGTCGTTAGAATCCTGCAGCGGAGTATGTTCCGGTTTCAGAATGTATTCGTTCCAGCAGGAGGCCAGCAGTGAACCGACGGTTGGCTTACAGACTTCACAACCGTAGCCTTTGCCGTGTTTCGCCAGCAGTTCTTCGAAGGTTTTAATGCCTTCAACGCGGATCAAATGGAACAGTTCCTGACGCGAGTACGCAAAGTGTTCGCACAGGTTGTTGTTAACTTCGATACCCTGTTTCGCCAGTTCTGCGTTCAGCACCTGAGTTACCAGTGGGATACAACCGCCGCAGCCAGTACCAGCTTTGGTTTCGGCTTTCAGCGCCGCAACGGTGTGGCAGCCTTTGTTGATGGCAGCAATCAGGTCGCCTTTGGTGACGTCGAAGCAGGAGCAGATTTGTGCGCTGTCCGGCAGTTTATCTACACCGATAGACGGCTTACCGCTACCAGAGTGCGCTGGCAGGATCAGAGAATCCGGGTTTTCCGGCAGTTCGATAGCATTCAATACCAGTTGCAGCAGGTTGCCGTAGTCGCTGGTATCGCCCACCAGTACCGCACCGAGCAGCGTTTTGTTGTCTTCGCTGACAACCAGGCGTTTGTAGATCTCTTTGCTTTCGTCGAGGTAAACATAGCTACGAGCGCCTGGTGTACGACCATGCGCATCGCCAATACCGCCAACGTCCACGCCCAGCAGTTTCAACTTGGCGCTAAGGTCTGCACCTTCAAAGGCGTTTTCGCTGCCGAGAATGTGGTCAACGGCGACCTGCGCCATTTTGTAGCCTGGCGCTACCAGACCAAATACACGGTTGTTCCAGCTTGCGCATTCACCGATAGCGTAGATATCCGGATCGGAAGTCTGGCAGGAATCATTAATGACGATACCCCCACGCGGAGCAACGTCCAGACCACACTGGGTTGCCAGTTTATCGCGCGGACGGATACCGGTAGAGAAGACGATAAAGTCGACTTCCAGCTCGCTACCGTCGGCAAAACGCATAGTTTTACGCGCTTCAACGCCTTCCTGCACAATCTCAAGGGTGTTTTTGCTGGTGTGAACGCGCACGCCCATGCTTTCGATTTTGCGACGCAGCTGCTCGCCGCCCATCTGATCAAGCTGTTCCGCCATCAGCATTGGGGCAAATTCGATAACGTGGGTTTCGATGCCTAAGTTTTTCAGTGCGCCAGCGGCTTCCAGACCTAACAGGCCGCCGCCAACAACGGCACCGCGCTTGCTGCGACGGGCGCAAGACTCAATAGCGTTGAGGTCTTCAATGGTGCGATAGACAAAGCAGTCCTGAGTATCAGAACCTTTGATCGGCGGGATCCACGGGTACGATCCGGTCGCCATGATCAGCTTGTCATAATAAACGGTACGCCCGGCGCTGGAGTGGATCACCTTCTCCTGACGGTTAATGGTGATAGCGCGTTCGCCGACCAGAACTTTAATGCCGTGTTTCTCGTAAAAGCCTTCGCGCACCAGCGACAGCTCTTCGGCGGTGTGGTGAGAGAAGTAAGACGAGAGGTGTACGCGGTCATAAGCGATGCGCGGTTCTTCACAGAAAACGGTAATATCAAAGTTGGCCGCATCAGATTTATCAAGAAGATCTTCGATAAAGCGATGGCCGACCATACCGTTACCGATAATTGCGAGTCTGACTTTGCTCATTTTTGCCTCGATTTCTTTTCTATTACCGCCTACCTTAACGATTCAGCAACCCCGCTTATTGATGTAAATCAAATTCACCTTTATATACCTCTTAAGTGGTATATTGCTGATTTGTATAAATTTTCTTAAGTCACGGAATTGTCTGACATTTCATGTTTGTGCAAAAAACAGACAAAATGAAAGGTTTTATAGAGATGAAGGCACGCTGCGGTGGAAGAGAAGAAAAAGCCGGACGACGATAGCGCCGCCCGGCATGAGCAATTAATGAGAGGTCAGGGTGTTATGCTGACGGTGACGGCTGACAAAACCTAACAAGAAGCACATCACAAAGACGACAGCGTACAGACCGTTTGCGGTAAGCAGTGCCGCCTGCGGACCGCTATGTTCAACAATCGGTCCGGTAACCACAAAGGTCAACATGGTGCCGATGGTCCCGCAGGTAAGTACGAAGTTAACCAGTTTTGGTGACGGTACTTTGGTCTGCTGGGAACCCAGGGTGATGATAGTGGTATAGATTGCGCTGGAGAAGAAGCCCAGAGCGAGAATGGACCATGCCATGTGTGCTGGTGTTCCAGTGTTAAAGACATACATCAGAATTGCGGCCAGCCCAGCCAGTACGGTCAGAATGCGTTGCAGATCAAAGAAGCGAAGAATAAAGCTGAATGCCCACATGCCAACCATGTACGACATCCAGAAGTTGCTTACCAGCGTACCTGCGTCGTTCAGGCTCATACCGAGGCCTTTGGCATATTCCGGCACCCAGGAGATAAAACCTAACTGACCGAGGATGTAGCACAGCGCCGCAATAGAAAGAAACAGCACGCCGATCCCCCATTTCTCTTTCGCTACCGGAGCGTCAGTTTTTGGCGCATGTTTACCCAGTGCCGGGAATTCACAGCCGAAGGTCAGAATAAAGATAGCGACGTACACCAGTCCGATGCAGGCATAAACCCAGTACCACTCAATGCTGCGCGCCAACAGAAACGCGGCGATCATTGGGAAAATCATCCCGGCCATACTGAAGAAGGAGTCGGTAAATAACAGGCGAGAACCGCGCTGACGCCCTTCGTACATTTGTGTTATCAGGAATGTACCAATCGACATGGTGATGCCGCTGACCACCCCGAGAATGAACATCGCTGCCGAGAAAAGCGCCAGGCTGTGGCTGAACATCAAAGCAGCAACCGCCAGCACCATCAGGAGAAAGCCAAAACGTAACTGCGTTTTCAACGGGACGATTTCCATCAGCCAGGCGTTGAGGAAGATTGAGATTAAAATGCCGGCATTGAGGAAGGTGAAGGTGTTACTCATACTGGAAACAGGCAGATTGAAATAATCGGCGATATTTCCCATCACCATCCCGGTGACAATAACCAACGCACCGGTCAGTGCGTAGGAGAGAAAGCTAATCCATGTGAGCTTGATGCGATTGCTGTTAGTCATGATTGGCCTGCGTTTAAAGATAAAATGGCATAGTGGATATGCCGCGAGCGGGCGATTTTAGGTGATTTTGTGATCTGTTTAAATATCTAATTGCAAACGGTTGCTAATTTGCAATATTTAAAGTGATTCTGATCACGGAATATAAGTGATCATCAGGTTACATATATTTCAAGTACGTAAAATTAGGTAAAGGAATGGCCTTGTCATTGAAGGCTATTTAGAATCTCTCCACTTGCTTTTTTTCTGCACAGTTAAGGAAATCTCATGTTCAAATCGACCCTGGCAGCTGTTGTAGCTGTTTTCGCTCTTTCTGCTCTCTCACCTGAAGCAATGGCAGCGAAAGGGGATCCGCACGTATTGTTAACAACCTCTGCTGGTAATATCGAACTGGAGCTGGATAGTCAGAAAGCGCCAGTATCAGTGCAAAATTTCGTCGATTATGTGAACAGCGGCTTTTATAACAACACCACTTTTCACCGGGTGATCCCGGGCTTTATGATTCAGGGCGGTGGATTTACCGAGCAGATGCAGCAGAAAAAACCGAATCCGCCGATCAAAAATGAGGCTGATAACGGTCTGCGCAATACGCGTGGCACTATTGCTATGGCGCGTACTGCGGACAAAGACAGCGCCACCAGTCAGTTCTTTATCAACGTAGCCGACAATGCCTTCCTCGACCACGGTCAGCGTGATTTCGGTTACGCGGTGTTTGGGAAAGTGGTGAAAGGCATGGATGTTGCTGACAAGATTTCCCAGGTGCCGACCCATGACGTTGGCCCGTACCAGAATGTGCCGTCAAAACCGGTAGTTATCCTTTCTGCTAAAGTCCTGCCGTAAGAATTTCGCGCGCGGGCAATCTTGTCCGCGCCTCTGCTCTCCCGGCGTAACCTGGATTTGCCGCTTATACTTGTGGCAAACGGACACGTTCAGGGAGGCATCAAGTGAAGAAACTCACCGATAAGCAAAAGTCCCGTCTCTGGGAGCTTCAGCGTAATCGTAATTTCCAGGCCAGCCGCCACCTTGAAGGCGTCGAGATGCCATTAGTCACTCTTACTGCCGCAGAGGCTTTAGCACGCATTGAAGAGCTGAGGAGGCATTATGAGCGATAAATTCGGCGAAGGGCGCGACCCGTATCTCTATCCCGGCCTTGATATCATGCGTAACCGGCTGAACATCCGCCAGCAGCAGCGGCTGGAACAGGCCGCTTACGAAATGACGGCGCTGCGTGCTGCGACCATTGAGCTTGGTCCGCTGGTGCGCGGTTTACCGCATTTGCGCACTATCCATCGCCAGCTGTATCAGGATATTTTCGACTGGGCAGGGCAACTGCGTGAAGTTGATATTTATCAGGGCGATACGCCGTTCTGCCACTTTGCTTATATCGAAAAAGAGGGCAATGCCCTGATGCAGGATCTGGAGGAAGAAGGTTATCTGGTTGGCCTGGAGAAAGCGAAGTTCGTCGAGCGGCTGGCGCATTACTATTGTGAAATCAACGTGCTGCATCCCTTCCGGGTGGGAAGTGGTCTGGCACAGCGGATCTTCTTCGAGCAACTGGCGATTCATGCCGGATATCAACTGAGCTGGCAGGGTATCGAAAAAGAGGCCTGGAATCAGGCAAATCAGAGTGGAGCAATGGGGGATCTCACCGCGCTGCAGACGATATTTAGCAAAGTGGTAAGCGAAGCCGGGGAATCTGAGTAAAATAGCGCGGTTCTTTCGTACCGGAGCCGCCATGATCCTGCTTATAGATAACTACGATTCTTTTACCTGGAACCTCTACCAGTACTTTTGTGAACTGGGGGTGGATGTGCTGGTTAAGCGCAACGATGCGTTGACGCTGGCGGATATCGACGCCCTTAAACCACAAAAAATTGTCATCTCACCCGGCCCCTGTACGCCAGATGAAGCCGGGATCTCCCTTGACGTTATTCGCCACTATGCTGGGCGCTTGCCGATTCTTGGCGTCTGCCTCGGTCATCAGGCAATGGCGCAGGCATTTGGCGGTAAAGTTGTGCGCGCCGCAAAGGTTATGCACGGCAAAACCTCGCCGATTACACATAACGGTGAGGGCGTATTTCGGGGGCTGGCAAATCCACTTACCGTGACACGCTACCATTCGCTGGTGGTGGAACCTGACTCATTACCAGCGTGCTTTGAAGTGACGGCCTGGAGCGAAACCCGCGAGATTATGGGGATTCGCCATCGCCAGTGGGATCTGGAAGGTGTGCAGTTCCATCCAGAAAGTATTCTTAGCGAACAAGGACATCAACTGCTGGCTAATTTCCTGCATCGCTGATTTCTGATTGCTATTAAGTGATTTTTTATGCATATTTTGTGATTATAATTTCACATTTATTTATGCGTAACAGGGTGATCATGAGATGGCAATTGAACAAACAGCAATTACACGCGCGACTTTCGATGAAGTGATCCTGCCGATTTATGCACCGGCAGAGTTCATTCCGGTAAAAGGTCAGGGCAGCCGAATCTGGGATCAGCAAGGCAAGGAGTATGTCGATTTCGCGGGTGGCATTGCAGTTACGGCGTTGGGCCATTGCCATCCTGCGCTGGTGAACGCGTTAAAAACCCAGGGCGAAACTCTGTGGCATATCAGTAACGTTTTCACCAATGAACCGGCGCTGCGTCTTGGGCGCAAACTGATTGAGGCGACGTTTGCCGAACGCGTGGTGTTTATGAACTCCGGCACGGAAGCTAACGAAACCGCCTTTAAACTGGCACGCCATTACGCCTGTGTGCGTCATAGCCCGTTCAAAACCAAAATTATTGCCTTCCATAACGCTTTTCATGGTCGCTCGCTGTTTACCGTTTCGGTGGGTGGGCAGCCAAAATATTCCGACGGCTTTGGGCCGAAACCGGCAGACATCATTCACGTTCCCTTTAACGATCTCCACGCAGTGAAAGCGGTGATGGATGATCACACCTGTGCGGTGGTGGTTGAGCCGATCCAGGGCGAGGGCGGCGTGACGGCTGCGACGCCAGAGTTTTTGCAGGGCTTGCGCGAGCTGTGCGATCAACATCAGGCATTATTGGTGTTTGATGAAGTGCAGTGCGGGATGGGGCGGACAGGCGATTTGTTTGCTTACATGCACTACGGTGTGACGCCGGATATTCTGACCTCTGCGAAAGCGTTAGGCGGCGGCTTCCCGATTAGCGCCATGCTGACCACGGCGGAAATTGCTTCTGCGTTTCATCCTGGTTCTCACGGTTCCACCTACGGCGGTAATCCTCTGGCCTGTGCAGTAGCGGGCGCGGCGTTTGATATCATCAATACCCCTGAAGTGCTGGAAGGCATTCACGCGAAACGCCAGCGTTTTGTTGACCATTTGCAGAAGGTAGATCAGCAGTTTGATGTGTTTAGCGATATTCGCGGTATGGGGTTGTTGATTGGCGCAGAGCTTAAGCCGCAGTACAAAGGTCGGGCGCGTGATTTCCTGTATTCGGGCGCAGAGGCTGGCGTAATGGTGCTGAATGCCGGACCGGATGTGATGCGTTTTGCACCGTCGCTGGTGGTGGAAGATGCGGATATTGATGAAGGGATGCAACGTTTTGCCAACGCGGTGGCGAAGGTGGTTGGGGCGTAAATAAGACGCGGTAAGCGTCGCATCAGGCAAAGGGTGTCGGATGCGGCGTGAACGCCTTATCCGACCTACGGTTTGCTTCTGGCAATGATGATATTACGCCTTCGAATCCCGTAACTTCCGATTCAACCAAATCCCGTGATGCGGTCGCTGCCGCCAGGCCATCGCTGAAATGGTGTGCATCGTATTCAGATGGCCAATAACCCGTTGTAAATGCTGTTCCAGGGTACCAGCCGCGCCTTCGTGCGGCAGCATCTCTGGCGAGTCTATGATATTGGCGTCACCAGAACTACCCGGTTCGTCATACTCCAGCCGCTGCTGACAGCGTTGAATAGCGATTTCACAAGACTGCAAATACTCCTGCGCCAGCTCCGGCGGCAATGCCCGGTGCTCCCGCGCCAGCGTGGTCATGGCATTAATATGTTCAACAATAAACTGACTGTGCGTTACCCACAGTTTCATGTCTGCCAGATAATGGCTATTAAACGCCGGTTCCTGCATCGCCTGATTTAATGAGTTATACAGAGTGTTATGTGCCTGATTTACCCGCATTCGCTGCCAGGCCAGTGGCGTAGGTTGTGGATCTTTACTCAGGATCAGACGAATCGCTTCCTGGTAGGTTTCTAAGGCGTCATGGGCGTTTTTACGCAATAAACCACTCTGCCACTGCGGCCACAGCCATACCGTGCCGCCGAAGGCAATCAAACAACCAATAATGGTATCGATAAGACGGGGAATGATGTATTGCTCGCCGTTTAGCCACAACAGTTGCAGGGTATACACCGCGGTAATGGTAAAGCCGACTGTCGCCCAGCCGTAGTTTTTGCGCAATATCAGATAGCTGGCGAGCGTGGTAAACAGCATCAACGTCAGGGTGTAACCTTCGGGAATTTTAAAGTGCAGCGCCACGCCCGCAATGATTAACCCGACCACGGTCCCCACGGAGCGATTCACAATCCTCAGACGGGTCGCGCCGTAACCATTCTGTGTCACCAGCAACACCGTCATCAGGATCCAATACGACTTCGGCAGATGCAGCGCGGTCCCCATCAAACTGGCAACGCTTAACATCACGCTCAGTCGTCCGGCATTACGTAGTGCTGGCGATTTCAGGGAAAGATAACTTTTTAGCGCCGGAAGTAACGGCATTCGTCGCTGTTTATCCGCCAGCAGATCGCGGGCATAAAGCGGTTTCTGGGTACGCAGCACTCGAGCGATGCGGCTGAAGTGCCAGTAGCAGAATTGCCCCACAGGGTTATCCGGATGCTGGCGGGCGATTTTCTCCAGTGCGCCAATTTGCTTTTCCATCGTAAAACGCGTCGGCAGGCGATGGTAAAGAATGTCATCAGCCAGCACGCGCAGGCGAGCGGCGACGGTTTGCGCATTCCAGCGGATAACTTCTTCTGCATGGCTACGCTCGACCAGCTTTTGCACCTCTTCAGGTTGATGCAAACTGACCGAAATATGTTCCTGTAAATCCAGTGCTTCCTGAAAAATGCGCAACATCCGCTTGTAATCGGTATTATTTTGCGCGGAAAGCATGTGCATTTGCTGATAGCACTGGGTAATCAAATCGACCGCTTTTTGCTGGCGTACCAGCAGTGGCGGGAGTGCTTTTTCAGGATCGGTATGCTGAGTGAGCAGACTGTATTTGATTTCACAGTAATCAGCCAGTTCACGGTAGAGCAGACTAAGTGACTCGCGTAGGGGCTGTTCGCGCCAGAGCCAGAACCAGAACCAGTTAAACAGTCCGTACCAGAGCGTGCCTAACGCGTAGATGAGCAACGGTTCCCAGACCGGCATATATCCCGCCAGACTGAGTGTAAAAATGGCGGCGAGTAACGATGCGGGAAGCAATTTTGCGTGCAATGGCCCAAGCTCGGCAGTGACGCCAAGTACCAGCGTTAACCCGGTCAGCAAAAAGGGCAGGGGGATATCTTTTTCCAACAGCAGCTGTGTCAGTAAGCTACAGGTAGCAAACAGCGACGCGCCAATAATCAGGCGTTTGAAAAAACGTTTATGGGGGGTATCAAGCCCCGCAATGTTGCAACAGGCAGGGACGAGTGAAAACAGCAGGCCGAGTCTTAATTCGCCAAACAACAGACCAACGGCCACGGGCAAACATAGCACCAGAGTTTGTCGTAGTGCATAGTTGATATCAGGATGATAAATCAGTCTGCGCCACATCGGTTTAAACAAAATGGCGCGCTACCAGGTAACGCGCCACTCCGACGGGATTAACGAGTGCCGTAAACGACGATGGTTTTACCGTGTGCGGAGATCAGGTTCTGATCTTCCAGCATCTTCAGAATGCGCCCTACGGTTTCACGAGAACAGCCGACAATTTGACCAATTTCCTGACGGGTAATTTTAATTTGCATACCGTCCGGGTGAGTCATTGCATCGGGTTGTTTCGCCAGATTCAGCAGCGTCTGCGCGATGCGACCTGTAACGTCGAGGAACGCAAGGTTTCCGACTTTCTCTGAAGTGACTTGCAGACGACGCGCCATTTGCGCGGAGAGACGCATCAGAATATCCGGGTTCACCTGAATTAATTGACGAAATTTTTTGTAGGAAATTTCAGCTACTTCACAGGCGGTTTTTGCACGTACCCATGCGCTACGTTCCTGGCCTTCTTCAAACAGGCCCAATTCGCCAATAAAATCACCCTGATTCAGATAGGAGAGGATCATTTCTTTACCCTCCTCGTCTTTGATCAGCACTGCCACAGAGCCTTTAACGATGTAGTACAGCGTTTCCGCTTTTTCACCCTGGTGAATAAGCGTGCTCTTGGATGGGTACTTATGAATGTGGCAATGAGACAAGAACCATTCGAGAGTCGGGTCTGTTTGCGGTTTGCCAAGCACCATGCGCGGTTATCCTCTGTTATAAGCTTTCTCCAGAGCCAGAAAACGCCGCTGTCTCTGGATTGCCGAAATGTGCTTCCCGCTACCTGGGAAGGGGCTATCAACTGAACTGCACGGTAATGTGACGTCCTTTACATACATGCAGTACATCAATGTATTACTGTAGCATCCCGACTGTTTTAGCATAGCTTTCGCTTTGTGTCTCCTGGTGTCTCGCTTCAGCATGACCCAGGTCGCCTTCCGTTGCGCGATTTGGTCAGTACGCGTACTCTGTCAGGAAAACTGACGCAATGGAGTTTCGATTATGCAAGCGCGTGTAAAGTGGGTTGAAGGGTTAACTTTTCTGGGCGAATCCGCCTCTGGTCACCAGATTTTAATGGATGGTAACTCTGGCGATAAAGCGCCAAGCCCGATGGAAATGGTGCTGATGGCGGCGGGTGGCTGTAGCGCCATTGATGTGGTTTCTATCCTGCAGAAGGGGCGTCAGGATGTGGTCGATTGTGAAGTAAAACTGACCTCTGAACGCCGCGAAGAGGCACCGCGCCTGTTTACCCATATCAATTTGCATTTTATCGTCACCGGTCGCGACTTGAAGGATGCAGCGGTTGCGCGTGCGGTGGATCTCTCTGCTGAGAAATATTGTTCAGTGGCGCTGATGCTGGAAAAAGCGGTGAATATTACCCACTCTTATGAAGTGGTTGCTGCGTGATTTAACTACCCCGTTGTGATGCCGGATAGTATTTTATCCGGCTTATTGGTGAAGTTACTCGATTTTCTTCCCTTCCATCAGTCGTTGCACCAGCGGCAGCATAATTAACTCCATTGCCAGACCCATTTTGCCTCCCGGCACCACTAATGTATTGATGTGGGAAATGAACGAACCTTGCAACATCGCCAGCAGCCAGGGGAAATCGATCCCCTCCAGATTACGAAAATGAATCACCACAAAGCTTTCATCCAGCGATGGAATGCCTTTTGCGGCGAAGGGGTTTGAAGTGTCGACGGTGGGGACGCGCTGGAAGTTAAGATGGGTGCGGGAAAACTGCGGCGTGATGTAGTTGATATAGTCTTCCATTGAACGTACAACCGAGTCCATCACCGCTTCTCGTGAGTGTCCGCGCTCGCCGGTGTCACGGATAAGCTTTTGAATCCACTCCAGGTTAACGATAGGCACTACGCCTACCAGTAAATCCACATGCTGCGCGACGTTATGTTGTGGTGTGACCACGCCGCCGTGCAAACCTTCATAAAACAGCACATCGGTGGGTTCCGGTAGCGCCTGCCACGGGGTGAATGTGCCTGGCACCTGATTCCACGGTACGGCTTCGTCGTAGGTATGCAGGTATTTGCGTGATTTCCCTTTGCCGCTCTGGCCGTATTCAATAAAGGTTTGTTCCAGCAGGCCGAAGTCGTTGGCTTCGGGGCCGAAGTAGCTGATATGCCGCCCGGCATCGCGCGCCTTGCGGATCGCCATATCCATTTCCGGGCGGGTGTAGCGGTGAAAACTGTCGCCTTCCACCTCGGCTGCTTGCAGATTTAACTGCGCGAATATTTTACGAAACGCGAGGCTGGTGGTGGTGGTCCCCGCGCCGCTGGACCCTGTTACCGCAATGACCGGATGTTTGGCAGACATAGTAACTCCATGACCTGGTTATCATTATTATTTCGTCCGCCGACGGTTGCAGGTTATTCGCGAAACTGACTGCGCGGCATGATATTGACCGTTTCGTGCAGTTCCGACCAGACCAGTACCGCTTCTCCGCACTGTAGCTGGCGTTTGACGTCGGCGACTTTCTGTTCAAGCGTACGCTCTTGTTCACCATAATCGGTGCCTTCACGTAACACAAAGCTTTCAATTAAATTTTCCAGCGTTTCAGGGGAGATGTCTTGCCAGGGAATCAACATGATTTCGTCTCCAGATACGTTGTTAACCAGTCAGGAATGCGTGACTCCAGCCACATTTGTGGGTGAAATAATGTACCGCCAATAAAACCAACATGACCGCCATGTTCAGTCAGTTGATACTCTACTTGCGGAGGAAGATTTTCTGGTTTCGGGATCACCTGATGATCCATAAACGGATCGTCTTTGGCGTGAATAATCAGCGTCGGTTTGACGATCCGATTGAGCAGCGGCATGGCGCTACACTGACGATAATAGTCGATAGCATCGGCGTAGCCGTGAATTTTGGCGGTGATTAGATCGTCAAATTCGCGGATGCGGCGCACCGATTTCAACTGAGCGAGATCTATTGGCAGTGTTCCGGGGTACGCCTTCAGTTTACGCGCAGCATTGGCTTTTAACAGATTCACCAGGTAACGCTGATAAACGCGGGAAAAGCCCTTTTCCATATGGTAACTACAGGCTTCCAGCACAAACGGCGCGGAGACAATCACCGCCGCATCAATCGGGACATTATTACCTTCTTTGGCCAGCAGGCATGCCAGCATATTGCCGCCGAGAGAATAGCCGACGGCAGCCGTTGGCGCATGGCCAAACTCACGTTGCAGCCAGCGTAAAAACCAACTGGCGTCTTCGGTTTCGCCCGAATGGTAAATGCGGTGCATGCGGTTAGGTTCACCGCTGCATCCGCGAAAATGCATCACCACACCCAGCCAGCCGCGTTTTTTAGCCGCATCAACCAGGCCGTGGGCATAAGGGCTATTCAGACTGCCCTCCAGACCATGAAACACCACCAGACGCGGTTTATGCTGCGCCTGTGTGGGATCTTCACTCCACGCGAGATCGACAAAGTCGCTGTCGGGCAACTCCAGCCGCTGCCAGTGCGGAGTGAATTTCACCTGACGACGAAACAGACGCGGCAGCATGGTTTGTAGATGGCAATTGCTGAAACCGCGCATAGGGGTGAATTCAGCACTGCTGCTGAATTCATTGACATCGGTCGTCGTTATCTGCGCCATCAGTTGCTTTGGCCTTCCAGCAGCATCTGTTCCAGTTGCTCCTGGGCTTCCAGCCATGCCATTTCGCACTCTTCCAGGCCGGATTTCGCGCTCGCTTGTTGTTGCAGGCAGGCGGTCAGTTCCGCTTTACGGCTCTGGTCGTACAGTTCGCTGTCACCCAGCTTTTCTTCCGCCTGCGCCAGTTGCGCGTTCAGCTTCTCCATCTCTTTTTCCAGACGGGCGATCTCTTTACGTAGCGGCTGGGTTTGCGCACGCAGTTCTGCTTCCCGACGCTTCTGATCCTTACGCGCCTGGGCGCTGTTAGCGTTCTCTTTTGGCGCGTCGTCGGTTTGGTTTTCCTGCTTTTGTACGTCGCTCAACCATTGTTGATAATCTTCCAGATCGCCGTCGAACGGTTCGACTTTACGATCGTGAACCAGATAGAGATCGTCAGTGGTGGAACGCAGTAAATGGCGGTCGTGCGAAACGACAACTAGCGCGCCTTCGAACTCAATCAACGCTTCGGTGAGTGCCTGGCGCATGTCGAGGTCAAGGTGGTTGGTCGGTTCATCGAGCAGCAACAGATTCGGGCGCTGCCAGACGATCAATGCCAGCACCAGACGCGCTTTTTCACCACCTGAGAAACGGCGCGTCTCTTCGGTTACTTTATCGCCCTGGAAACCAAAACCGCCGAGGTAGTCACGCAGTTTTTGCTCCAGTTCCTGCGGAGCTAAACGCGCCAGATGCTGAATAGGCGATTCGTCGGCGCGCAGGTATTCCAGTTGATGCTGGGCGAAGTAGCCGAGTTTGATCCCTTTCGCCAGGCCAATTTCACCGCTGACTGGCGCAAGTTCACCGGCTAACAGTTTGATTAATGTCGATTTACCCGCGCCGTTACGGCCTAACAAACCAATGCGCGAACCGGGGACCAGATTCAGTTTGATTGAGTCGAGAATAATGCGATCGCCATAGCCCGCACTGACTTTTTCCATCTTCAACAACGGGTTAGGCAGGCTTTCCGGCGCGCGGAAGCTAAAGCGGAACGGGTTGTCGACGTGCGCGGGGGCAATCAGCTCCATGCGCTCGAGCATCTTAATGCGGCTCTGTGCTTGTTTTGCTTTGGTGGCTTTAGCACGGAAACGGTCGATATAACTTTGCAGATGTGCCACGCGCTCTTGCTGGCTTTCGTACATCGCCTGTTGCTGCGCCAGGCGAGTGGCGCGCTGCACTTCAAACGAGCTGTAGTTGCCGGTGTACTCGAACATGTTTTGCTGTTCGATATGAATGATTTTATCGACGATTGGATCGAGGAAGTCACGGTCGTGGGAGATCAGGATCAGCGTGCCCTGATAGCTCTTCAACCATTTTTCCAGCCAGATAACGGCATCGAGATCGAGGTGGTTAGTTGGTTCGTCGAGCAGCAGCAAGTCTGAACGGCAAATCAGCGCCTGGGCGAGGTTAAGACGCATACGCCAGCCACCGGAGAAATCACTCACCGGGCGCTCCAGTTGTTCGTTGCTGAAACCGAGGCCGTGCAGCAGGCTGGCGGCGCGTGAACGAATACTCCATGCATCGATGGCATCCAGCTTGCCGTGAATGGTGGCGATGGCGTGCCCGTCGTTACGTTCGTTGGCGTCGTGGAGCTGTGCTTCCAGTTGGCGATATTCGCGGTCGCCGTCAATGACATATTCCAGCGCCGCTTGCGGTAACGCTGGCGTTTCCTGATTCACCCACGCTAGTTGCCAGCTTCCAGGAAAGGTGTAGCTGCCGCCGTCGGCGCTGATTTCATTTTTCAGCAATGCCAGCAGGGTAGATTTACCGCAGCCGTTTTTACCCACCAGGCCGACTTTCTGGCCGGGGTTGATGGTGGCGGTGGCATTATCCAGCAGGACGCGCACGCCGCGACGAATTTGTAACGAGGAGAAAACAATCATAAGGCGCCGTATGTTCAGACTATGTTAACTTATCATTATGATAATGTAATGTATGGGCGAGCTGCCGCACCGGGCGCAATGGTAGCCCAAAACAGCGACTATACACAAAAACATACCGGGAGGGGGATGATGTCTCAGCCAGCGAAAGTTTTGCTGCTGTATGCCCATCCGGAATCTCAGGACTCGGTGGCAAACCGGGTACTGCTTAAACCGGCCACGCAGCTCAGCAATGTTACCGTGCACGACCTTTACGCGCACTACCCCGATTTTTTTATTGATATCCCCCGTGAGCAGGCGTTACTGCGCGAGCACGAGGTGATTGTTTTTCAGCATCCTCTTTATACCTACAGTTGCCCGGCGTTACTCAAAGAGTGGCTGGATCGGGTATTGAGCCGCGGCTTTGCCAGTGGGCCAGGAGGAAATCAACTGGCGGGAAAGTACTGGCGCAGCGTGATCACCACCGGCGAGCCGGAAAGCGCCTACCGCTATGATGCGTTGAATCGCTATCCGATGAGCGATGTTCTACGCCCCTTTGAACTGGCTGCGGGCATGTGCCGGATGCACTGGTTAAGCCCCATCATTATTTACTGGGCGAGACGGCAAAGCGCACAGGAGCTGGCAAGTCACGCCAGAGCCTACGGTGACTGGCTGGCAAATCCGGTTCTCGTGGGAGGCCGCTGATGGAAGGTTCCGATTTTTTACTGGCGGGAGTGCTGTTTCTCTTCGCGGCGGTGGCTGCGGTGCCGTTGGCATCGCGGCTGGGCATTGGCGCTGTGTTGGGATATTTGCTGGCTGGAATTGCGATTGGCCCGTGGGGACTGGGGTTTATTAGCGACGTCGATGAGATCCTCCACTTTTCGGAACTCGGCGTGGTATTTCTGATGTTTATCATCGGGCTGGAGTTGAATCCCTCCAAACTCTGGCAATTGCGGCGCTCTATCTTTGGCGTAGGCGCGGCGCAGGTGCTGTTAAGTGCGGCGTTGCTGGCAGGGTTATTAATGCTGACCAATTTTGCCTGGCAGGCTGCAGTGGTGGGGGGCATTGGCCTTGCGATGTCCTCAACCGCAATGGCGCTGCAACTGATGCGCGAAAAAGGGATGAATCGCAGCGAATCTGGTCAGCTCGGGTTTTCGGTACTGCTGTTTCAGGATTTGGCGGTGATCCCGGCGCTGGCATTAGTGCCGCTATTGGCGGGATCGGCAGACGAACATTTCGACTGGATGACAGTCGGTATGAAGGTGCTGGCGTTTGTCGGCATGCTGATTGGTGGGCGCTATTTGCTGCGTCCGGTATTCCGCTTTATTGCGGCTTCAGGCGTGCGAGAAGTGTTCACCGCCGCGACGTTATTGCTGGTGCTGGGTTCCGCGTTATTTATGGATGCGCTGGGGCTGTCGATGGCGCTCGGTACGTTTATTGCGGGCGTGTTGCTGGCGGAAAGCGAATATCGCCACGAACTTGAAACAGCTATCGATCCATTTAAGGGGTTGCTGCTCGGGCTATTTTTTATCTCAGTCGGGATGTCGCTCAACCTCGGGGTGCTTTATACCCATCTGCTGTGGGTGGTGTTAAGCGTTATTGTGTTGGTGGCGGTGAAAATTCTCGTGCTGTATCTGCTGGCGCGGCTGTATGGCGTGCGCAGTTCCGAGCGGATGCAGTTTGCTGGCGTGTTGAGCCAGGGCGGCGAGTTTGCCTTTGTCCTCTTTTCTACGGCTTCTTCGCAACGGCTGTTTCAGGGTGACCAGATGGCACTGTTGCTGGTGACGGTTACGCTTTCCATGATGACCACGCCGCTGCTGATGAAGCTGGTGGATAAATGGCTATCCCGCCAGTTCAACGCCCCGGAAGAAGAGGATGAAAAACCGTGGGTAAACGATGATAAACCGCAGGTGATTGTCGTGGGCTTCGGACGTTTTGGACAGGTGATTGGTCGTTTGCTGATGGCGAATAAAATGCGCATTACCGTGCTGGAGCGGGACATCAGTGCCGTTAACCTGATGCGCAAATATGGCTACAAAGTTTATTACGGCGACGCCACGCAAGTTGACCTGTTGCGTTCTGCAGGCGCAGAGGCCGCAGAGTCTATCGTCATCACCTGTAACGAACCGGAAGACACCATGAAGCTGGTGGAAATATGCCAACAGCACTTTCCGCATTTGCATATTCTTGCGCGAGCGCGCGGACGTGTAGAGGCGCATGAGTTATTACAGGCGGGAGTGACGCAGTTTTCCCGTGAAACATTCTCCAGTGCGTTAGAGCTGGGGCGCAAAACGCTGGTCACGCTTGGCATGCATCCGCATCAGGCGCAGCGCGCGCAACTGCATTTTCGCCGCCTGGATATGCGAATGCTGCGGGAGTTAATCCCGATGCATGCTGACACCGTACAAATTTCTCGCGCCAGGGAAGCCCGACGCGAACTGGAAGAGATTTTCCAGCGTGAGATGCAACAAGAACGACGCCAGCTGGACGGCTGGGATGAATTTGAGTAGAGGGTAAAGATGGCAATCCGAAAACGTTTTATCGCGGGCGCAAAATGTCCGGCCTGTCAGGCACAAGATTCCATGGCGATGTGGCGCGAAAATAATATTGATATTGTTGAATGCGTTAAGTGTGGACACCAAATGCGAGAAGTCGATAAAGAAGCCCGCGATCACGTTCGCAAAGATGAGCAAGTGATCGGGATTTTTCATCCGGACTAGCGATATGCTTCGAGTTTTTTTAAGCTAGTGAGTACACGGCTGCAGAATTCCGCTACAATCTGCGCCACTATTCTTCCCATGCTCAGGAGATATCATGAAAGTAGCAAAAGACCTGGTGGTCAGCCTGGCCTATCAGGTACGTACAGAAGACGGTGTGTTGGTTGATGAGTCTCCGGTGAGTGCGCCGCTGGACTACCTGCATGGTCACGGTTCCCTGATCTCTGGCCTGGAAACAGCGCTGGAAGGTCATGAAGTTGGCGACAAATTTGATGTAGCTGTTGGCGCTAACGACGCTTACGGTCAGTACGATGAAAACCTGGTGCAGCGCGTTCCTAAAGACGTATTTATGGGCGTTGATGAACTGCAGGTAGGTATGCGCTTCCTGGCTGAAACCGACCAGGGTCCAGTACCGGTTGAAATCACTGCGGTTGAAGACGATCACGTCGTGGTTGACGGTAACCACATGCTGGCTGGCCAGAACCTGAAATTCAACGTTGAAGTTGTGGCGATTCGTGAAGCGACTGAAGAAGAACTGGCTCATGGTCACGTTCACGGCGCGCACGACCATCACCACGATCATGACCACGACGGTTGCTGCGGCGGTCATGGCCACGATCACGGTCATGAACACGGTGGCGAAGGCTGCTGTGGTGGTAAAGGTAACGGTGGTTGCGGTTGCCACTAATACCGAAAAGGTGACAAAAAAGCGGGGGATTCCCCGCTTTTTTTTGCCTCAATAATGCGGCGGCGGCGTTTCTTCAGCCTGCGACGCGATGTTCGACGGCTGGCTGGCTTTTAACTTCTCGGTCAGCAGACGCAGATGATCGCGCAGTTTCGCCATCTCCATTTCATGAGCGGTCACCGTGACGTTCAGTTCTTCAATGGTGATTTCCTGAAAAGCCAGTCGGCTCTCCAGTTCTGCCAGGCGTGCTTCCAATGTTAAATCCTGCATGATTCACCTCTTTGGTCGAATGATCGCTGCGGATTCTACTTAACTTTGCTGCCAGAGACAGCACTCATTTCGCGACATCGAAACTAATTTAAACAAAAAGAGTCTGAAAATAGATGATAATAGGGCGTGTCTGTATGTAGATTTATCCGACAACGCTTTATAGTACCCTTCTGATAATAGTTAACCCTGGGGTGAGATGCCCCGATCCTGGAGATATGGATGAAATCACTGTTTAAAGTAACGCTGCTGGCGACCACAATGGCCGTTGCCCTGCATGCACCAATCACTTTTGCTGCCGAAGCGGCGAAACCAACTGCAACTGCTGACAGCAAAGCAGCGTTCAAAAATGACGATCAGAAATCAGCTTACGCGCTGGGTGCTTCGCTCGGTCGTTACATGGACAATTCTCTGAAAGAACAAGAAAAGCTGGGCATCAAACTGGATAAAGATCAGCTAATCGCGGGTGTTCAGGATGCATTTGCTGATAAAAGCAAACTCTCTGATCAAGAGATCGAACAGACTCTGCAAGCGTTTGAAGCACGTGTGAAGTCCTCCGCTCAGGCGAAGATGGAAAAAGATGCTGCTGATAACGAAGTAAAAGGTAAAGAGTATCGCGAGAAATTTGCCAAAGAGAAAGGTGTGAAAACCTCTTCAACTGGCCTGGTTTATCAGGTAGTGGAAGCCGGTAAAGGCGAATCACCGAAAGACAGCGATACTGTTGTAGTGAACTACAAAGGTACGTTGATCGACGGTAAAGAGTTCGATAACTCTTACACCCGTGGCGAACCGCTCTCTTTCCGTCTGGACGGTGTGATCCCGGGCTGGACTGAAGGTCTGAAGAACATCAAGAAAGGCGGTAAGATCAAACTGGTTATCCCACCAGAGCTGGCTTACGGCAAAGCGGGCGTTCCGGGGATCCCACCGAATTCTACCCTGGTATTTGACGTAGAACTGCTGGATGTGAAACCAGCGCCGAAGGCTGATACGAAGCCAGAAGCAGATGCTAAAGCAGCAGATTCTGCTAAAAAATAAGCATTAAAAACCGCCGCCTGACCAGGCGGCGGTTTTTTTATTGCAGGCCGGATATAATTAGTGCTGGAAAGCGGAACCTCCGCTGTATTAATTTAATTACCCGCATCATTAATGAGCCTGCCCTGAAAAGTTAACGACAGGCTCCTGAAAAGGAGTGTTTTTTTTCATGTCCAGGTCGCTTTTAACCAACGAAACCAGTGAGTTGGATTTACTGGATCAACGTCCTTTCGACCAGACCGATTTTGATATTCTGAAATCCTACGAAGCGGTGGTGGACGGGTTAGCGATGCTCATTGGTTCCCACTGTGAAATCGTTTTGCACTCTTTGCAGGATTTAAAATGTTCGGCCATTCGTATTGCCAACGGCGAACATACAGGCCGGAAGATTGGCTCGCCAATTACCGATCTGGCACTGCGTATGTTGCACGACATGACGGGAGCGGATAGCAGCGTTTCTAAATGCTACTTTACTCGCGCCAAAAGTGGCGTATTAATGAAGTCGCTCACGATTGCTATTCGTAACCGTGAACAGCGAGTGATTGGTCTGCTGTGCATTAATATGAATCTTGATGTGCCATTCTCGCAGATTATGAGCACCTTTGTGCCACCAGAAACTCCCGATGTCGGCTCAAGCGTCAACTTTGCGTCTTCTGTTGAAGATCTGGTTACCCAAACGCTGGAGTTCACCATTGAAGAAGTGAACGCCGATCGCAATGTTTCTAATAATGCTAAAAATCGCCAGATCGTGCTGAATCTCTACGAGAAAGGGATCTTTGACATCAAGGATGCGATTAATCAGGTTGCTGATCGTCTCAACATCTCCAAACATACTGTTTATCTCTATATCCGTCAGTTCAAAAGCGGTGACTTCCAGGGGCAAGATAAGTAATGCGTTTTGCCATCGTGGTGACCGGGCCAGCATACGGTACGCAACAGGCGAGTTGTGCTTTTCAGTTCGCACAGGCGCTGATAGCAGAAGGACATGAGTTAAGCAGCGTCTTTTTCTATAGGGAAGGGGTCTATAACGCTAACCAGTTCACCTCTCCGGCGAGTGATGAATTTGACCTTGTGCGTGGCTGGCAACAACTGAATACGCAACATGGTGTGGCGCTGAATATCTGCGTGGCGGCAGCGTTACGCCGCGGTATCGTCGATGAAACCGAAGCGGGAAGATTAGGTCTGGCGTCCGCTAATCTCCAGCCGGGCTTCACCTTAAGCGGCCTGGGTGCACTGGCGGAAGCCTCACTGACCTGTGACAGGGTGGTACAGTTTTGATGAAACGAATTGCGTTTGTTTTTTCTACTGCGCCTCACGGTACCGCGGCTGGTCGTGAAGGATTAGATGCTTTACTCGCAACCTCCGCATTAACTGACGAGCTCGCGGTTTTCTTTATTGCCGATGGTGTTTTTCAAATTTTGCCTGGGCAAAGGCCCGATGTGGTGCTGGCGCGTGATTACATCGCCACCTTTAAACTGCTGGGGCTGTATGACATTGAACAGTGCTGGGTTTGTGCGGCTTCACTACGTGAGCGTGGGTTAGATCCGCAGACCCCCTTTGTTGTTGAAGCCACCCCGCTCGAAGCAGAAGCCTTACGCCGCGAACTCGGCAACTACGATGTTATTTTGAGATTTTGAGGCATACATGTTGCACACATTACATCGCTCACCCTGGCTGACGGATTTCCCTGCGTTGCTGCGTCTGCTCGGTGAGGGCGACGAACTGCTGTTATTGCAGGATGGCGTAACTGCCGCAGTTGACGGTAACCGCTACCTTGAAAGTCTGCGTAATGCCTCCATTAAAGTCTATGCCCTGAACGAAGATCTCATTGCCCGGGGTTTGGATGGCCAAATTTCGAACGATATCATCCGAATTGACTATACTGATTTCGTCAGACTTACGGTTAAGCACACCGGTCAGATGGCCTGGTGACGGCGGGATCGTTGTATATTTCTTGACACCTTTTCGACACCGCCCTAAAATTCGGCGTCCTCATATTGTGTGAGGACGTTTTATTACGTGTTTACGAAGCAAAAGCTAAAACCAGGAGCTATTTAATGGCAACAGTTAACCAGCTGGTACGCAAACCACGTGCTCGCAAAGTTGCAAAAAGCAACGTGCCTGCGCTGGAAGCATGCCCGCAAAAACGTGGCGTATGTACTCGTGTATATACTACCACTCCTAAAAAACCGAACTCCGCGCTGCGTAAAGTATGCCGTGTTCGTCTGACTAACGGTTTCGAAGTGACTTCCTACATCGGTGGTGAAGGTCACAACCTGCAGGAGCACTCCGTGATCCTGATCCGTGGCGGTCGTGTTAAAGACCTCCCGGGTGTTCGTTACCACACCGTACGTGGTGCGCTTGACTGCTCCGGCGTTAAAGACCGTAAGCAGGCTCGTTCCAAGTATGGCGTGAAGCGTCCTAAGGCTTAATGGTTCTCCGTTAAGTAAGGCCAAACGTTTTATATTAATGTCAAACTAAACTCGTAGAGTTTTGGACAATCCTGAATTAACAACGGAGTATTTCCATGCCACGTCGTCGCGTCATTGGTCAGCGTAAAATTCTGCCGGATCCGAAGTTCGGATCAGAACTGCTGGCTAAATTTGTAAATATCCTGATGGTAGATGGTAAAAAATCTACTGCCGAATCTATCGTATACAGCGCGCTGGAGACCCTGGCTCAGCGTTCTGGTAAATCTGAACTGGAAGCATTCGAAGTAGCTCTCGAAAACGTGCGCCCGACTGTAGAAGTTAAGTCTCGCCGCGTTGGTGGTTCTACTTATCAGGTACCAGTTGAAGTCCGTCCGGTTCGTCGCAATGCTCTGGCAATGCGTTGGATCGTTGAAGCTGCTCGTAAACGCGGTGATAAATCCATGGCTCTGCGCCTGGCGAACGAACTTTCCGATGCTGCAGAAAACAAAGGTACTGCAGTTAAGAAACGTGAAGACGTTCACCGTATGGCCGAAGCCAACAAGGCGTTCGCACACTACCGTTGGTAATCCCTTCGGAGTTTTAGTCACCAGGCGGGCGCTTCCAGTAAGCAGCCCGCTTTGGGCTACTTAAATTGAACGCCTAAAAGATAAACGAGGAAACAAATGGCTCGTACAACACCCATCGCACGCTACCGTAACATCGGTATCAGTGCGCACATCGACGCCGGTAAAACCACTACTACCGAACGTATTCTGTTCTACACCGGTGTAAACCATAAAATCGGTGAAGTTCATGACGGCGCTGCAACCATGGACTGGATGGAGCAGGAGCAGGAACGTGGTATTACCATCACTTCCGCTGCAACTACTGCATTCTGGTCTGGTATGGCTAAGCAGTATGAGCCGCATCGCATCAACATCATCGACACCCCGGGGCACGTTGACTTCACAATCGAAGTAGAACGTTCCATGCGTGTTCTCGATGGTGCGGTAATGGTTTACTGCGCAGTTGGTGGTGTTCAGCCGCAGTCTGAAACCGTATGGCGTCAGGCAAACAAATATAAAGTTCCGCGCATTGCGTTCGTTAACAAAATGGACCGTATGGGTGCGAACTTCCTGAAAGTTGTTAACCAGATCAAAACCCGTCTGGGCGCGAACCCGGTTCCGCTGCAGCTGGCGATTGGTGCTGAAGAACATTTCACCGGTGTTGTTGACCTGGTGAAAATGAAAGCTATCAACTGGAACGACGCTGACCAGGGCGTAACCTTCGAATACGAAGATATCCCGGCAGACATGGTTGAACTGGCTAACGAATGGCACCAGTACCTGATTGAATCCGCAGCTGAAGCTTCTGAAGAGCTGATGGAAAAATACCTGGGTGGTGAAGAACTGACTGAAGAAGAGATTAAAGGTGCTCTGCGTCAGCGCGTTCTGAACAACGAAATCATCCTGGTAACCTGTGGTTCTGCGTTCAAGAACAAAGGTGTTCAGGCGATGCTGGATGCGGTAATTGATTACCTGCCATCCCCGGTTGACGTACCTGCGATCAACGGTATCCTGGACGACGGTAAAGATACTCCGGCTGAACGTCACGCAAGTGATGACGAGCCGTTCTCTGCTCTGGCGTTCAAAATCGCTACCGACCCGTTTGTTGGTAACCTGACCTTCTTCCGTGTTTACTCCGGTGTGGTTAACTCTGGTGATACCGTTCTGAACTCCGTGAAAGCTGCACGTGAGCGTTTCGGTCGTATCGTTCAGATGCACGCTAACAAACGTGAAGAGATCAAAGAAGTTCGCGCGGGCGACATCGCTGCTGCAATCGGTCTGAAAGACGTAACCACTGGTGACACCCTGTGTGACCCGGATGCGCCGATCATTCTGGAACGTATGGAATTCCCTGAGCCGGTAATCTCCATCGCAGTAGAACCGAAAACCAAAGCTGACCAGGAAAAAATGGGTCTGGCTCTGGGCCGTCTGGCTAAAGAAGACCCGTCTTTCCGTGTATGGACTGACGAAGAATCTAACCAGACCATCATCGCGGGTATGGGCGAACTGCACCTCGACATCATCGTTGACCGTATGAAGCGTGAATTCAACGTTGAAGCGAACGTAGGTAAACCGCAGGTTGCTTACCGTGAAACTATCCGCCAGAAAGTTACCGATGTTGAAGGTAAACACGCGAAACAGTCTGGTGGTCGTGGTCAGTATGGTCATGTTGTTATCGACATGTACCCGCTGGAGCCGGGTTCAAACCCGAAAGGCTACGAGTTCATCAACGACATTAAAGGTGGTGTAATCCCTGGCGAATACATCCCGGCCGTTGATAAAGGTATCCAGGAACAGCTGAAAGCAGGTCCGCTGGCAGGCTACCCGGTAGTAGACATGGGTATTCGTCTGCACTTCGGTTCTTACCATGACGTTGACTCCTCTGAACTGGCGTTTAAACTGGCTGCTTCTATCGCCTTTAAAGAAGGCTTTAAGAAAGCGAAACCAGTTCTGCTTGAGCCGATCATGAAGGTTGAAGTAGAAACTCCGGAAGAGAACACCGGTGACGTTATCGGTGACTTGAGCCGTCGTCGTGGTATGCTCAAAGGTCAGGAATCTGAAGTTACTGGCGTTAAGATCCACGCTGAAGTACCGCTGTCTGAAATGTTCGGATATGCAACTCAGCTGCGTTCTCTGACCAAAGGTCGTGCATCATACACCATGGAATTCCTGAAGTATGATGAAGCGCCGAGTAACGTTGCTCAGGCCGTAATTGAAGCCCGTGGTAAATAAGCCTAAGGGTTAATACCAAAGTCCCGTGCTCTCTCCTGAAGGGGAGAGCACTATAGTAAGGAATATAGCCGTGTCTAAAGAAAAATTTGAACGTACAAAACCGCACGTTAACGTTGGTACTATCGGCCACGTTGACCACGGTAAAACTACTCTGACCGCTGCAATCACCACCGTACTGGCTAAAACCTACGGCGGTGCTGCTCGTGCATTCGACCAGATCGATAACGCGCCGGAAGAAAAAGCTCGTGGTATCACCATCAACACTTCTCACGTTGAA